>NZ_WOTN01000001.1:1288672-1610840 GCF_010993745.1 Fodinicola acaciae | reverse complement strand
CGTATGTGCACGACCTGAAAATCCGCTGGAGCAACGCGCCGCCAGCCGGCAGAATCGACCGATGACCTCGTTCGAGCCGGTGCGACACGTGTTCGACGACATCGTACGCGCTCAGCCAGGCACCGGCGCGGCCTTTTGCGTGTGGTATGACGGCGACTTCGTCATCGACCTTCACGGCGGTTTCGCCGACGCCCGGCGCACGCGCGAGTGGCGGCCCGACAGCATCGTGCAGCCGTATTCGGTGACCAAGCCGTTTGCCGCGATGTGCGCACTTTTGCTGGTGGAGCGCGGGTTGCTCGATCTCGACGCGCCGATGTCACGCTATTGGCCGGAGTTTCGCGCACCGGCGACCGTACGCCATGTCCTGTCGCATCAGGCTGGCGTCGTGGCGCTGTCGCGGCCGGCGCCGACCGAGGTTTTCTTCGACTGGGACCGGTTGTGCGCACTGCTCGCCGACCAGGAACCGGAATGGCTACCAGGTGAGGACCTCGGCGAGTCGGCGATGTTTTTCGGTCATCTGGTTGGTGAGCTCGTGCGCCGGATCGACGGTCGCACGCTCGGCGAGTTTCTGCGGGCGGAGATCTGCGGGCCCAACGAGCTGGATTTTCTGGTCGGTGTCAGGGACCAGTCCAGAGTCGTGGACCTGACCGGTCTGGAGAGCCTTGATTCCACTGGAAAGCCGGAGCTCTACCGGCGAGCGACAGCGAACCCACCAGGTGCGTTCGACGCGGCGGTGGTGAACAGCGCGGGTTGGCGGGCGGCCGAGATTCCGGCCATCAACGGACACGGCACGGCTCGCGGAGTCTGCGGACTCTACGCCGCTCTGCTGCAGGGAAAGCTGCTGTCGCCCGGACTTCTCGCGGAGGCGACAACCGCGCAGTGCACCGGCATCGACCGCGTTTTCGGCGGGGAGAGCTCCTGGGGCCTCGGCTTCGGTGTCGATGACAGCGGTTACGGCATGGGCGGCGTCGGCGGCAACTATGGCGGTGCCTGTCCCAAAGACGGCTATGCGATCGCCTTCGTCACCGGCTCGGCCGGTGATTTCGACCGGATCGACCGGCTGGACACGGCCACGCGCGACTGCCTCGATTTACCCCATCCGTAACAGATCGGCGGCGGTCACCTCGTGAAGAAGTGGCTCACCACGCGAAAACCGGCCGATCTCGGCGAGTACGATGTCGCCCTGCCGGCGATGGCCTTCCACGGTCGCGCCGGCGGTGTGCGGCGTGAGCAGGACGTTTGGCAGGCCACGCAACGGATCGCCGGCCGGCAGCGGCTCCTCGTCGTAGACGTCGATCGCCGCGTCGAGGCGGCCGCTGGAAACCTCGGCCAGCAATGCGTCCTGGTCGACCAGCCACGACCGCGCGGTGTTGACGAGACCGGCGCCATCGGCCATCAACGCAAGCTCACGTTTGCCGATGAGGTGGCGCGTTTCCGGCAGGACCGGCGCGTGGACGACGACTATTCGTGACTTGGCAAGCAAAGTGTCGAGGCCGACCGCTCGTACGCCAAGATCGGCGGCATCGGTGAGATAGGGATCGGCGACGGACACCTCGGCTCCGAGGGCTTTCGCCAGCGCGATGTACGCGCGTCCCGTGCGCGATGCGCCGATGACACCGATCCGACAGCCGAGAATTTCGTGCTGATCCGGTGCGTCCTTTGCCTCCTGCCAGCTCGAACGCGCGTGCATCGCGTGATCGAAACGGGGAATCCGATGCAACAACGCCAACGTGAAGGCCAACGCTGCCTCGGCCACCGGCCGCGCCATCGCCTGACCCGCCTGCGTGACGCGGATTCCGCGCGACCACAGCTGTTCGGTGACGAAGAACTTGACCGTCGCACCAGTGTGGGCCACCAGCCGAAGGTCTGGCGCGAGATCCAGGAGCTGCGCGGTCAGCGCCGGCTGCCCCCAGCTGGTGACCAGCACTTCGGTGCCAGGCAACGCTTCCGTCAGCTCGGCGTGGTCGTCGATCAGCCGCATGCCGGCCAGCGCGCCGTCGGCGAAGAACCTGTCGCGCAGATACGGCGACACGTCGACAAGGATGTTCACAGGCACTCCGGGATCAGGCATGCGAGGATGCGATGGTGGACTCCACGACGATGGCCAACGCGGTGCGCGGCGCCTTGCTGGCCGCGCCGGCGACGCCACGGGACGACACCGGCCGGATTGTCCAACAAGATCTGGAAAACTACGCCACCGCGATCGCCGGCGGCGTTGACGGCATCTGCGTATGGGCTCACACGGCGCGTGGCCTGCTGCTGTCCGACGCCGAGCGAAAGGCGGTGTTGGCGGCTTTTCGTACGGTGACGACCGGTCCGGTGGTCGCGGCGGTCGGGCCGCGGCCGGACGCGGTCGGCGATTTCGCCGCCGAGCTGGTGAGTACGCAACGAGTCGCCGAGGAGGCGGCCGCCGGCGGCGCGGACGCGCTGATGGTGTTTCCGGCGCCGAGCCTGGAGCCGGTGCCGACTCGCGCCGAGCGGACAATTCGGTTGCACACCGAGGTTTCCGCGGCCGCCGGACTGCCGGTGATCGGTTTTTTGCTTTATCCGGAGGCCGGCGGCGTCGCGTACGGTCCGGAGCTGCTCGCCGAGCTGTGCGCGCGGCCGGAGGTTCTCGGCGTCAAACTGGCCACGTTGTACGACGCGATGGCCTGCCAGGACGCGATCGCGGCGATCCACTCGAGTGGCGCGCTGGCCATCACCGGTGAGGACCGGATGTTCGGTCCGTCGCTGATGTGGGGCGCCGACGCGGCTCTGGTCGGCATCGCCGCGGCCGGCACGGCCGTGTCGCGAGCGCTGATGCGAACCTGGTTCGCGCAGGACGCGAAGGGGTTTCTGGTCGCGTCGGACCGGCTGGACCGGTTGGCCGTCGCGACCTTCCGTGCGCCGATGGATGGCTATGTGCAGCGCATGTTGTGGGTCGCGGAACGAGAGGGCATCCTGCCGGCGCGGTCGGCGTACGACCCGCACGGGGTGCGGCTGCCGGCGAGTGAGCGTGCCGAGATCCATGCCGCCTACGACGCCCTGACCGCGTCCTGAAGGCCGAAGAGCTCGGCGGCGTTGCGCCAGTACATCGCCTCGGCGGTGGCCGGAGCCAGCCGTGCGTCCTCCACCAGGCCGAAAGACACCGCGGGGTCGATAAGTGTCGCGTCCGTGCCGAAAAGCAGCTGCCCCTCCGGCACGCGCGCGGCCACGTGCGCGACCTGGCCGGCGTCGGTGATCGAGCACGACGGCTCAAGATAGAGCCGGTCGCAGTCTTTCGCGGCCTCCGCGGCGAGGTCCCACCGGTCGGCTCCCATGTGTGCGGCGATCACCCGTAACCGCGGGTTGGCATCGAGCAGCCGGGGCAGGTCGAGCACGTCGCCACCCCAGGTGTGGATGAGGATCACGGCGTCGAAGTCGTTGAGCAGAGCGAAAAGATCACGCATCTGTGGAGCGGAGATGGCGCGCCGCGGATAGCTGGTGTGGATTTTGACACCGACGAAGGAGTCCGTGGCCAGATAGCGGCGCAGATCGGCCTCGCAGGCGGTCAGGTCGTTGGGGTTGCAGACGACATATCCGCGCAGCCGTGGCTGGTCTTCCAGCAGTCGCGCCAACTTCGCGTTGCCACCAGGTGCGTCGTACGTGACGGCCTCGGACGCCGAGACGATCTGCAGGTCGATGCGCCACTCGTCCAGCACCCGCAGGTTTTCCCGTACGTCCCCGATGTCCATCGCGAAGAACCACGGCCCCCAGTGGCCGTGCACGTCGATGACCGGATGGTCTTTCACGTTTTCTCCAGTAGAGACCGGATCGTGCCGCCAGTGACCGCGGTCCAGTCCACATCGGACAGTCGTGCGTGCCGCATCCGCAGCACCGAAGGCGAGGTGTCGTGCAGGGGCGTACGCGATCCGAACGCGAGGTGACTCGCGCCGACCTCACCGACGACGGTCTCGATGGAGTCAGGAGCGTTGAGCAGTCGCGTCGAGGCGACGAAACCCGGCTCACGCCGCGCAAGCAGGATGAAGTCGGCGAGATGGTAGGCGTGTACGTCCAAAAACACGACGCGCGCGCCACGATCCGCGAACGGCTGCCAGCAGTGCCGCAGGTCGCCTTCCACCAACGGCACCATGCCGCGACCGAGAATGCCGTCGACCACGTGCCGATAGCCGGGAAAATGCGGCTCGCAACCCTGCAGTGGTCCGAAAATCCGCACCGCGCGCACGCCTGCGGCCTGCAAGTCATCGAGCACAGCGGTCGCCCGTAGCGCGTTGCGCAGGTTGACCGTGCCGACCGGAATCGCGTTGTCGAGGGCCAAAGTTTCGGCGTTGCCGTCGGCGTCGTCAAACCACGCGCCGCGTCCGGAGCACGCCAACGCGTTCTCGATGCCGGCGGCATCGAGCCTGGCGCGTACGGCCGGCCAGCTGAAGTCGAGCTCCGCGCGCGGCGGCCAGCTGCCGCAGAGCACGTCGCAGTCGATGTCGATCGGATCAGCGCGCATAATGCTCGTGGACTTTTCGCACCGCTGTCACGATGTCGGTCACGTCCTGGTCGGTGAAGCGTTCGTTGCAGTCCAGGACGAGGAGCGTACGCCCGATGAGCTTCTCCGCCACCGGACAGTCGCCAGCCGCGTAGGTGAATTCGCGGCGTGCCGGGGGAGAGGTCAACGGAAAACCGGACGTGCCGTAGGTCCGCCGCTCGGTCAGCGCCGGCGTCAGATAGACCGGACGGTCCAGATAACCGGCGTTGGCGGTGATGCCTTCGGCGGCCAGCGCCTTGCCGAAATCGCCGTTGCCGACCGGAAGGTCAATGAGAATGGGGAAAAGCCAGAAGCTGTGCTGCCGTGTGTCGGCGGGCAGCCGCAGCCCGGGGAGTGCGCCGAGCTCCGCGACAAGCCGGCGTGCGACCGCGCGCCGGGCTGCGACCACGTCCGCGAGCCGGGTCAGCTGGACCCGGGCGACCGCGCCGACCATCTCGTTCATCCGATAGTTGAGGCCGAAATGCAGGTGCGTACGCTCACCGGTGTCGCGCGGCCAGCCCTTGTCGGCGAAAAGCCGCATGCGGCGAGCGAAATCCGGGTTGTCGGTGACGGTCAGGCCGCCGTCGCCGGCGCTGATGTGCTTGGACTGCTGCAGGCTGAAACAGCCGATATCTCCGCGGGTGCCGGCGAAACTGGCGCCACCGGACGGAATCGTCAGATATGCCTGAGCACAGTCCTCGATCACCGCGATGCCGCGCGGCCGACAGAGTGCGACGATGTCGTCGATTGGTGCGGGTCCGCCGAAAAGATGGACCGGGATGACCGCACGCGTACGCTCGGACAGGCAGGCGCGCACCGAGTCGGCCGTGAGGCAGCCGGTCACCGGGTCGACGTCGGCGAAGACCGGCACCGCGTTGCAGGCCAGGACGGCTATGACCGTGCCGAAATCGGTGATCGGCGGCACGATGATCTCGTCGCCCGGCTCCACATCCAGTGCCGCGACCGCCAAATGCAGAGCAGCGGTGCCGGACGTGCTTGCCACCGCGTGCGAAGCGCCGATGTAGTCGGCGAATTCCGTTTCCAGCGCCGCGACCTCGGTGCCGGTGACGCGCCACAGCGCGCCGGAGGCGATCGCTCGGGTCGCGGCGGCGGCCTCGGCCGCGCCGAAGGTCCGGCCGGATGCGTCGAGCACGGTCGGCATCGGAGCCGTCCGCACCGGCGTGCCGCCGTCGATCGCGAGCGTCATGACGTCGATTATGGCCACGACCGTAAGTCGAAGCAAGACCGTTGACCGCGAGTGGAAGCGCGGCTAGCGTGCACGCAGCGACCAATTAGAGACATGACCGTAATTGGAGACGCCGCATGATCGTGTCACGTAGGACATTTCTCGCCGCCGCTGGCGGCACGCTTGCGGCGGCGGCCTTGCCGGCACCGGCGGCGGCCGCCACGGTGACCGAGCTCGGCATTCCGTTGAGCGACGTGCTGTTGATCGGCGGCGCGATCGGTCCCGGTCCGGAAGGCCGGCCGGTGATGTGGTCGGCAGCGAGCGGCGAGCCGGCGCACCTGGTTTCGATCGATCCGAAAACCGGGAAAACACTGACGTATCAGGCCTTGGAGGGTGCGCCGGGTTCGTACGCGGTGGCCGTCGGGCCGGATGGCACGGTGTGGGTGGGCGCGTACGGCACCGGCCAGCTCTATCGCCGCAAACCAGGCCGGAACTCGCCGGTGGAAAACCTCGGCCTGCCGCTGCCGGCGGAAACCTACATCTGGCGGCTGGTCGTCGACTCCTGCGGTGTCGTTTTTGGCTGTACGTATCCAAACGCCAAGGTGTTCGCCTGTCACCCGGACGGCACGGTGCGCGACTACGGCACGATCCTGCCCGGCTTCTCGTACGCACGCAGCATCACCGAGTACGGCTCGAAAATCTACGCCGGCACGCAACCGGATCCGCATCTGATCGAGATCGACAAGGTGACCGGCGCGAAACGCGAGCTGCCGCTGCCGGCCGGCGTCAGTGCCGGCCAGACCGTCTATGACCTGAACGCGTACGACGGTCGCGTGTACGCACGGTTCGGCGTCGCCATCACCGGAAGGCTCGGGATCTGGGACATTCGCGGCCAAAAGTGGGGACCGCTGCTGGACAACGTTGCCGGACTGGACGTTTCCGCGCCTGGACCGGGTGGATTGGTCTACTACACCCGAAACAGTGAGCTGACCGCACTGAAACCGGCGACCGGCAAGGAAACCGGCACGGGACTGACGTTCGCCGGTCGCGTGGTCAACAACCGGGGGATTGGCTGGGTCGATCTGCGCGACCGGGACTGGCCTGGACCGACGCTGATCGGTTTGCTGTGGCGCGGCGAGATGTTCCGCTACAACCCTCGCACGCGCAAGTCCGACGTGCGGCTGACCGACGTGCCGGGTGAGCCGATTCCGCTGGCCAGCCTCAGCGTCGGCGCGACCGGCCGGCTGTGGGCCGGCGGCTATCTGAACGGTGGCCTGGCGCAGGTCGACCCAAGCACCGGCAAGCCGTCGTTCAACCGCTTCGCTCAGACCGAAAGCGTGCTCGACCTCGGCACGACGATCTGGCTCGGCACCTATCCCGACTCGCGGTTCTATCGCTACGACCCTGCCCTGTCCTGGAACAGCATGGAATATTCGCCTGGCTCCGGGCCGGAAAATCCGGTGAAGGTGGTGGATCTCAAGGACATCGACCAGGTCCGTGCGCGCGCGAGCGTCGACGCCGGCGACCACGTCGCGTACGGCACGATGCCAAACACGACCCTCGGCGGCGCTTTGGTCATCGTGGACAAGGCGTCCAGCGCCTCGCGCGTCCATCGTCCGGTGGTGACCGACCAGTCGATCGTGGCGCTCGCGTACGCGTCCGGCCAGATCATCGGCGGCACCAGCGTCTACGGCGGCTATTCGGTGCCGGCACCGACGCAGTCTGAGGCGAAGATCTTCGGCTTTGACCTCGCCGCGGACGCGAAAACGTTCGAGGTCACGGTGCCTGGCGCGAAGGCCGTCGACGGCCTGGTGTCGGCGGCCGGTGAGATATGGGGCCTGGCTGGCGGAAAACTCTTCGCGTTCGATGTCCCGACGCGTACGGTCACGCGCCAGGTCACGGTGCCGTCGGGCACCGGCCGGCTGGCCTATCACGCCGGATCGGACAGTTTCTACGTGCTGGCCGCCAACACGCTCGTACGCGTCGCCCGCTCGACGCTGGCCGTCACGACCGTCGTGCAGCGCACGGCGCAGTTTTTGGCCGTACATCAGGATGGCCGGGTCTTCCTCGGCGACAACGCGACCCTGTATCGCGTGGACGCTATTTGAGGCGTACGCGATAGACGATCGGCGGGCGGCCGGAGGTGCCGGCCAGGACGCGACCGACGGGCTGCGCGACTCCGGCCCGTTCCAGCCGTTTGAGCGTACGACGTGCCGACCGCGGCTCGACATCGAGAGCTTCCGCGATGTCGCTCGCGGTCACGCCATCGTCGCCGTGCTGGTCCAACATCGCCTTGAGCCGGTCGAGATTTCCCCGTGACAGTCCCGATCGCCGCGCGGCGACCGCCACCGGGATCGGCTCGTCGCTTGCCGCGGACGGCTGATCGCCGCCGGCCAACATCAGGTCGCCGCCATTTCCGAGCGACACGAAGGCAGAAAACGGCCCGGTGGCGCGGCATCGCGCCAATGCTCGCCGCGCCAACGCCTCGGCTTCGGCCGCTGACCGGCCGACGCCGAGGCCGACATGAGCCCACATGTGTCGTTGGCTCAGCGAGGAAAGCAGCGGCAGTTGCTGGAAGCCATTGGTCGTCTCCTCCAGGATGCCGCGCGTGGTGACGAGCAGATATCGGCCTTCGTGCAAGGTGAACAGGCTCGCCGCGAGGGCCGTCACGTCGTCGGCGAGCTCCGGATCCGGATCGGAAACATCAACGAAACCAAGCACAACCTGGGCATCCGCCGTCACCCTGCCGAGGCAGGCGAGTGCGATTGTCTGCAACGCGGCGCGTACGGACACGATCGCCGGCGCCAGCCGGTGGATCTCCATCTCGCCGCTCAGCTCGTCGTAGACCGACCGTACGCAGGTGATGGCCACGCTGCTGGTCGCGCCGCGGGCGGACTTCCGGTGGAAATCGGCAAACTGCGCGGCGTCGCGACCGGGCCGGAACTCCATCACCCGTACGCCGTCGATCGGCAGCGCCGCGTCGCGCATCGCCTCGACCACCTGGTCGCGGTCGAGCGTGTCGATGCTGATCCGGTCGACCGTGCGTCCACTGGACAGCAGTTCCACCAAAACCCGGTAAAGGGTGGCGCCGGAGTAGGTGATGTAGGTGGCCGGCCGGTCCAACACGCCGGCTTGTTGTGCGAGCGTGTAAGGGATCGTGCCGGTGAACAGCCAGCCGTCGACCTCCGGCGGCCGGTTGCGCACCAGCTCGACCGCCTCGGTCTCGTTTCGGTATGGCATCGGCAGGATCCGCAGGTTACCGAAGTCGCGGTTGGCGACCTGCACGACCAGCGGCACGAGGTCGGGGGGGCCGATCACCGCGATCGTCCCCTGTGCCTCGGCTGTCCGTACACTGGCCATCACGCCAGCATCGTGCCACGTCACGACGCGACGCGTGGGTACGCGGCGGCGACACGCGTGATTTCGTCGGCCTGGCCAGGCGAAAGCCGCTCGTGGTCGGCGAGGCACCAGTTGCCGGCCAGCCGGCCTTCGCGGGTCAGCACCTCGTTGACGCCGGCTATGCTGCCGGCGAAGCCGTTGGCCGCGTCGAAAACCGCCGCGTTCGCGTCGGTCAGCTGCGTCGCGCGGGTCAGCAGTTCCAGCGGCACGGGACCGCCGGCTCGGACGATCGCGCGGCATTCGGCGTGCAACGCGACGGCGGCCGGTGTCCACACGGCCCACTGTCCCAGCAGACCGCCGACAATGTGGACAGTCGTGTCACCGAATCGGTATGGCGTCAGCAGATCCACGACGATGTTGTCGTCGTTTCCGGTGTAGAGCGCGATCTCGCGTCCGGAGTCGACGACGGCGCGTACGACGTCGAGCGTCGCATAGCGGTCGAACGGCGCGATCTTGATCGCCTCGACCGCCGGTATTTCCGCGTACGCGCGCCAAAACTCGTAGCCGAAGCGGCGCTGGCCGAGTGCCGGCTGCAGATAGAAACCGAAAACCGGCATGATCTCACCGATCGCGGCGATGCCGTCGAGAATGTCGGCCTCCGGCGCCGATCCCCAGCCCGGCAGGGCGACCAGCGCGAGATCGTAGCCGAGGTCCGCGGCCAGTTTTGCCTCGTTGACGGCCCTTTCGGTCGGTCCGAGCACACCGGCGACCAGCAGTGCGTCACCGGCTTCCTGCGCGGCGCAGGTCAGCACCGGCTCGTACAAACCGTGGTCGCGGATCTCGAACTGTGTGGTGTGTACGCCGACCGCGACACCGCCGGCGCCGGATTCCACGTAATAGCGGGTAAGTGCGCGCTGCCGCGGCTCGTCGAGGCTCCGGTCGGCGCGCAACGCCAGCGGATGCGCCGGAATCACCACGCCGTCGCGCAGCCGCGACCGTCTTTCCGCGGTCAGCATCAGAAGTTGCCCTTGCGCTCGGTGAAATGCGTGGGTTTGTCGAGGAGCTGGCCGCCTTCGGTCAGCCAGGCGACGGTCCAGTCGAGCATCTCGGCCAGGCTGACGCCGGGATAGCCGAACAGGCCGAAGCAGCGAGCGGCGTTGGACAGCAGCGCCGTTTCGGCTTCGCTGCCAACGAAAACCGGCTCACGGCCGAGCCGCCGGCCGAGCTCGTGAGCCAGCCAGCGTACGGACGAGGCCTCCGGACCGGTCACGTTGAGCACCAGTGGTGGGGTGTCCGCGTAGGCGAGTGCGCTGAGCGCATATCGGTTGGCGTCGCCCTGCCACACCACGTTGACCATGCCGTTGCCGAGATCGACCGGCTCGCCGGCCTGGACCGCTCGCGCGATGTCGGTCAGCACGCCGTAGCGGCAGTCGATGGCGTAATTGAGCCGGACAATGGCGAGCGGACTGCCGGTCGCCTGCGCGTGATAGGTGAGCACGCGTTCGCGGCCGAGGCAGGACTGCGCGTACTCGCCGACCGGGTCGGCCGGCACGTTCTCGTCAGCACCACCCGCGGTAACCGGCACGAGTGGGTAGACATTTCCGCTGGAAAAGGCGGAAATCCGCGCGCCGGCATAGCGTTGCGCGACCCGGCCAGGCAGGTAGGCGTTCAGAGCCCAGGTGGTCGCGGTGTCGGTCGACGTGCCGAATTTGCGGCCAACCATGTAAACGACGTTTGGCGCGTCCGGAAGTGCGGCCAGCGCGGACTCGTCGGTGAGGTCGGCGGCGACGGTGCGTACGCCGGCGCGGTCCAACTCAGCGCGTGCGTCCTGATCGCTGAATCGCGACACCGCATAGACGCGCCGCTCGCCGGGCAGCCGTTCGAACGCCGCGGCCGCCATCCGGGCCAGACTGACCCCCATCTTGCCGGCGGCGCCGAGCACGACCAGGTCGCCTTCGGTCTTGGCGAGCTGGTCGAGCAGCCGGTCGTCGGGCTCGTACACCCGCCGAGCGATCTCCGCCAGCGACATCCAGGCCTCCTCGTTGCCAATAACGGTCATGCCGAAAATAGCCGATCGTCGGCCGAACGTCACTATGCAGTCTGGTGCGGTCCAGTTGTCGGCCGGGTATTGACCGCCAATTAAAGCCTGGCTAGGGTCATGGCCAATTCGGCCACGACCGTAATTGCGTCCGGGGCAGGACGAGGAGACACACATGCAGATGAACCCGATCCGCCGGATCGGCGCGCTGGCCACCGCCGTCGTGCTGGCGGCGGCCATGGCGGCCTGCGGGTCCGGCGGCGGCGTCCCGTCCGATCCGTCCCAGGTGTCCGGCAAGGTGACGATGTGGATCTATCCGATCGGTGCCGACCTGGAAAAGACCTGGTGGCAGCCGAAAGTCGCGGAATTCCGGAAAAAATATCCCAAGGTGAACGTGGACGTGGTCGTCCAGCCGTGGGCCAACCGTGACGAGCAGCTGACCACCGCGATCGCCGGCAACAAGGGTCCGGACGTGGTTTACCTTATTCCGGACCAATTGTCGCAGTACGCCGACACCGGCGCATTGGCGGACGTCACGGACGTGATCAGCTCCGATCGCAGCGACTTCCGCGACAACGCGCTGCAGGCCATGACGTACGACGGCAAGCTCTACGGTGTGCCACTGCTGATGTCGGTCACCACGACGATGGTCAACAAGAAGGTCATGCAGGCCGCCGGCGTCACCTCGGTCCCGCAGACCTGGGACGATCTGCTCGCCGCGGCACCGAAATTCAAGGCCAAGGGCTACTATGCGACGTACTACATCGGCGACCCGAAGCAGACGCTCAACCAGACCTTCTATCCGTTGCTCTGGCAGGCCGGTGGCGAGGTGCTGTCCGCCGACGGGAAGAAGTGCACGATCAACTCGGCGGCCGGCCTGAAAGCCCTTGAGTTCGTGAAGAAACTCATCGACAACGGCTACACGCCGAAGGACGCGCTGACCGCCGCCCAGCAGGCCGAGACGAGCCCGTTCGCGCAGGGCAAGGTCGGCGTGACGATCTCCACCGCGTCCGCGGACCTGGCGACGTACAAGCTGTCCAAGGAAAACTACCAGGTCGGTCCGCCGCTCAAGGACGTCAAGTCGGTTGGCTATGGCACCGTCGGTGGCTTGTCGGTGTTGCAGTCGAGCCAAAACGCGGCCGCCGCGAAGGCGTGGGTCCAGTGGGTGACGTCTACGGCGCAGATGAAGGAGTTTGACAAGTCACGCAGCTACTTCCCGCCGCGCAAGTCGGTCGGCTCGTTGTACGCGAGCGATCCGCTGGTCGGTGGCGAGGAGAAATACCTCGACCAGATGCGGCCGGGCGTGATCAGCCCGCAGGGTCGCGCGCTGATGGACCTGATCAAGCCGCACCTGCAGGCCGCGCTGCTGGGCAAGGTCACGCCGAAACAGGCCCTGGACGCGGCGGCTGCCGAGGTCGACGCGCTGCTGGCCCGCAGCTGACGAGATGGCGACCGAGCTGCTGACCGACCCCGCGACGGCGTCCCGTACGAAACGTACGGCCGCGCCGTCGCGGTGGCAGCGGATGCGGCGGGACGGATCGGCGATCGCGCTGGTCTTCGTGCTGCCGTACGTGCTGCTGTTCCTGGTCTTCCGGATCGGCCCGGCGATCGCCGGAATGCTACTGTCACTAGTGAAATACCGGATCACCGGCACGATCCAGTGGCGCGGCCTGGAAAACTTCCAGCGGCTGTTCGCCGACTCGTTGTTCTGGAACGCTTTGCAGGTCACCATCGTCTACACGCTGATCGCAGTGCCGCTGACGGTCGTCGTGTCGCTGGCGATGGCGCAGCTGTGCGCCCGGTCGATCCGCGGCATCAAGGTCTATCGCGCGTTGTATTTCCTGCCGGTCATCACCAGCCTGATCACCAGCGGGGTGATCTGGCAGTGGATTTATTCCGGCGATGGCCCGCTCAACTGGTTTTTCAGTGCCATCGGCGTTGGTCCGCTGCCGTGGCTCTCCTCCGGCGCGATGGTGCTGCCGTCGCTGTCACTGATGAGCGTGTGGACGCGCTTCGGCTATGACATGCTCATCCTGCTCGCCGGCCTGCTCGCGATTCCGCGTGAATACAGCGAAGCGGCGATGGTCGACGGTGCCTCGGCGTGGGACCGGTTCTGGCGCGTCACGCTGCCACAGCTCAAACCGGCACTGTTCTTCGTCGTGATCCTCGAGCTGATCCAGTCGTTCCAGGTCTTCGACATCGTCTACGTGATGACCGGCGGCGGTCCGGTGCGGTCCAGCTACTCGCTGGTGTTTTTCCTGTACGACCAAGGCTTCCACTACTTCGACTTCGGTTACGCGAGTGCCGCCGGTGTGGTGCTCTTCGCGATCACGCTGGTCGTCTCGCTGTGGCAGCGGCGGCTCTTCCGGGAGGACTCGTGAGACGTCGACTGCTGCCGCACCTGCCGCTGGCGCTCGTCGCGGTGGCGACGGTTTTTCCGTTCTACGTCATGGTGGTGCTGTCCGTGCAGCACGGACGTCCGCTGTCGCTGCCAGGGTCGCTGCTGCCGATTCACATCGATTTCGGTGCGTACGCGGAGGCGCTGGCCGGCAGCGACATGGGCCGCTGGATCGGCAACACGGTGGCGTACTCGGGGATCTCGGTCGTGCTGGTGCTGGTCTTCGCGTCCATCGCCGCGTACGCCTTCGCGAAAAAACGCTTCTTCGGCAGCAAAGTGCTGTTCTGGACGTTCATCGCGATGCTGATGGTGCCCTATCATCTGACCCTGATCCCGCAGTTCATCCTGATCTCCAAGCTCGGCCTGCTGGACACGATGACCGGCCTGATCGTGCCGACGCTGGCCAACGCGCAGGCACTTTTCCTGATGCGGCAGTTCATCATCGGCATCCCCGACGAGCTGATCGAGGCGGCCAAGATCGACGGCGCCGGCGAGGTGCGGATCTTCTTCCAGATCATCCTGCCGCAGTGCAAGCCCATCCTCGCAACGCTCGGCGTGTTCGTGTTTCTCTGGCACTGGAACGACTTCCTCTGGCCGCTGGTCGCCACCAGATCGCCCGGCAACTACGTCCTCACCGTCGGCCTTTACAGCCTGCAGGCCAAAGACGTGTCGCTGGCGGTCACGATGGCCGCGGCGGTCATCACGTTCCTGCCGATCTTGCTGGTCTATCTGCTCCTGCAACGCTATTTCGTCCGTGGTGTGACGATGAGCGGGATGAAATAGATGAACGTCGGCATCGTGGGGACCGAGAGCTCGCACGTCGACCACGTCGTACGCTATTTCAACGCCGAGCATCGAGCCGGCGATGCGCGCGTCGTGGCGGTGGCGGAGGCGACCCGGGATGTCGGAGTGTCCACTGTGGTCGATCGCGCCGACGATCTGCTCGGCATGGTCGACGCGGTGATCGTGGCCGATCGCGACGGCCGGCAGCACGCCAGGCAGGCGATCCCGTTCCTGCGGGCCGGCGTGCCGGTTTTCGTCGACAAACCACTCGCCGCCAGTGTTGCCGACGCGGAGGCGATCGTAGGCGCGGCGCAGCAGAGCGACACGCCGGTCACGTCTTTTTCGGCTCTGCGCTGGCATCCACGTTTGCGCGAGCTGACCGGGCAGCCGACCGCGGTGGTCACCACCGGTCCGGTGGATCCGGCCAGTTCGTACGCCGGCGTTTTCTTCTACGGCATTCATCCGGTCGAGCTGGCGCTGATCCTGGCGCCAGGACCGGTCAGCGATGTGCACGTGCGCCGGGTCTCCGGCGCGATAGTTGCGACCGCGACTGTGGGCAGGGTCGCGGTCTGCGTACAGATGGTGGAAAAAGTCGTTCCGTTCCACGTGCTGCTGACCACCGGAACCTCGGTGACGGCGGTCGAGCTGCCGCTCGGCCCGGACTATCTGCATCCCGGGCTGGACGCGTTCCTGGACATGGTGCGCACCGGCAAACCGCCGGTGTCGTACGAAGATCTGCTGCGGCCGGTGAGCTTCCTCGCCGCCGTCGACACTGCTCTCTGACACGTCTCGCTGGAGGCGCCGTGCGTACGTTCTGGTCCGTGCTGCTGGTTTTCGCCCTGGTTCTTGGACTTTCACCGGTTCCCGCGACCGCGGCGACCGATCCGGTGGAGGATCTGGGGACACCGCTGACTTCTCTGACCATCATGAAGGGCGTCGTCGGTCACGATCCCGATGGCTCCGATGTGGTTTATGCCGTGCCGGCGGGAGAAAACGCCCGGTTGAACATCGTCGACCTGCACACCAAGCAGCTGAAGAAGGCGATCCCACTGCCGGGCGCGTCCGGCGCCTGGGCCATCACGATCGCGTCGGACGGCAACGTTTACGTCGGCAGCTACAGCAACGGCCGGCTTTATCGCTATTCGCCGGCCACCGGCTCCGTCACCGATCTGGGACAGCCGATCGCCGGTGAGGCGTACATCTACGGCTTGACGCCCGGCGAGAACGGCGTCATTTACGGCGGCACGTATCCGAACACACACGCGTTTCGCTACGACCCCGCCGGCGGCGGCAAGGTCACCGATTTCGGCACGCTCGACACGGTGCAGCAGTACGTACGCGCGACGGCGTACGACCCCGACCACAAGGTCCTGTACGCCGGCCTGCTCTCGCCGCACGCGCGGCTGTTCCGGATCGACGTGACGACGGGCGAAAAACGCGAGATCACCCCGGCTGGCTTCACCGGCAACGGATATTCCGACCTCGACTACGCGAATGGCCGCGTGTTCGGAAATGTCGACAACCAGCTGGTGGTTTTCGACGCGGCCACCGGCCAACAGGTGACCTATCGGGATCCGACCGGCGCGGCCGTCCAGCGTTTCCCGATCATCGCTCGCGGTGTGTCGCCGGTGTACGACGGCTCGGTCTATTTCACCTCCACTGCCTCGGTGCTCTATCGCTATGACCTGGCGACGGACGCGGTGATTCCGGTGACCGACAACGGAAAGAACGTCACGCTGACCCGTGGCGCGGCGATCGCGTACGGCTGGATGGACGAGGACGGCGGACCGAAACTGTATGGCCTGGCCGGCAACTACTCCGGCGGCACCTACCGCTTCGACCCGGCCACCGGCGGTGTGACGCAGTGGTCGTCGCCGTTCGAGTACGTGCCGGTGCCGCTGATGAACGTGCTCGCCGATCCGAGCAACGGCAAGGTTTTCGTCAACGCGTATCTGAACGGCTCGACCGTCGTCTACGACCCGGCGACCGGCACCAGCACCGCGACGGCGAGATCGGGACAGGTCGAGGACTGGACGTGGAGCGGCGACAAGGTCTATTTCGGCACGTATCCGTCCGGACAGCTCTCGGTGTGGGATCCGCATTCGACCGCCGCGCCACAGTTGTTGTTCAGCCTCAAGGAGGCGTACGAGCAAAACCGGCCAGTCGCTGTCGTGCCGCACGACGGCAAGCTCTTCGTCGGCACGACACCGGATTACGGCCTCTACGGCGGTGCTCTGACCATCTACGACCTGGCGACCGGATCGCTGACCGTACATCGCAACATCGTGACCGACCAGACCGTCGCGTCGATTCTGCCGGTGGCCGGCAAAATCTGGGCAGGGTCCAGTGTGGACGGTGGCCAGGGCACCGAGCCCCGCGCAACGGAGGCGGTGTTGTTCCAGTTTGATCCGGCGACCGGTCAGAAGACCGCCGAGATCCATCCGGTCGCCGGCGCGCAAAGCATCAACGAGCTGACGATCGGCCCGGACGGCAACATCTGGGGCCTCGCCGACGGCACGGTCTTCGTCGTCCAGCCGTCCACCGGGAAAGTCCTTCGCCGGATTTCCATGTTCACCGCGGACACCGGCGCTCAGGACGGCTCGTTGGTGTGGCGTGACGGCTATCTCTACGGCGTGACCGGCAGCCGGCTGTTCATGGTGGATGCCTTGTCCGGCAAGGCAACCGTGCTGCGTACCGGAGGATCGCTGCTGCGGCTCGCGCCGGCACCGGACGGCCGGATGTATCTGGTCTTCGCCGTGGCCGGCGAGTCCAACCGCACACATCTCGGCCGCTACACGCCGCCGGCAGACCCGTGTCCGAACTCCGATCTGCGCGCGCACGTGTGGATGCATGGCCACGAAACGAAGATCCCGAACAGGTTCGTGACATACGGCTGCACGCTGGCCGACTATCTCGGCTGACATCGGCAAGCACTCTTTCCCAGCCAGGGCAGGAGAACGAGGAGTAGGCCATGCGACATCCCGTGCGGAGCATCCTGCTCGGAGCAGTCACCGCCGCGGTTCTGGTCGGCGCCGCGGCCACGCCTGTGTCGGCCGCCGAGGTGCTGTACGACACCGTGTCACCGGCCAGTTCCTACCGTGCACCGGAGGAAGGAGCGGACTACGCGGCGTATCCGCTGGCGGCCATCAGCATCAACGTGGCGGCCGGTCAGCGGACGTACGTGTCCGGCGTACTCGCCTTCGCCAGTTCCACCGTCGGGTCCATTGTGGACACTTCAGTGCAGTGCAAGAACGGCACCAATGACGCCGGCAAGGTCGTACACGGCGAAAATATCGGCACCAACTACGAGCCGTCGGCGGCGATCAGTGGCCGGCTGCTCGCCACGTCGGCGACGAGCGGAACGCTGGTCTGCACGTTGTACGCGTACGCTCACTCGCTCGCCACGGCGGCGACCCGGTTTTCCATCACTTCCGGACATATCGAGGTCGGCAGCCGCAGCGTGCCGGGTGGAGTGCAGGCGGCGTCGACCCAGCAGCTCGCCAGTGTGGGCAGTCCCGTGTGGACGCCGCGCATCGTCGGCACCGAGAGCCTGCCGGGTCATTCGAACCTGTGGCGCGCACCGGCCGGGTCGACGAGTCTGAACGTGTTCGCCGACCAGTCGATCACGGCATGCAAGACCTCCGGTGACTCGGTCTACGGTTGCCCGAGCGGCACGACCGGATCGTCGTCCGCGGTGCACACGACGCTCTATGCGACGCAGTTCACCTCGACCGGTGGAGTCTGCAGGACAAGCACGTACGCGGTCAGCAGAATCGTCACGACGACACTGCACCACGACGTGTTTTATCACAATATTCCTACGGTTCCGGTGCTGGCGAGCGGTGGTTGTGTGCCGGTTTTCAGCATCTATTTGAAAATCGAAGTCTCGTCGGGCCAGGATGCGGTGGCCAACGACGCCGCGCCGACCGGTGAGATGGGTGTCCTGTTCGTCCTGCCGACCTGACCGTTGCGCCGGCTCGGTAAGGTTGGGGCGGGCAGGGGATCGAAGGAGGCCATGAAACTGCGAAGTCTGGCGGTCGTCGCCGTGGCGGCGACGGTCCTGACCGGCGCAGCGGTCGCGGCGGCCGCGGTGACCATTCCGGCCGCGACGAAGAAGGCACCGGCCAGCGCCGACGCCCAGGCCGCAGTGAACGAGCCGGCCGCCGCGGCCGCGCCGGAGGCCGCCGATGCACCGGCGCCGGCCGCATCGGCCGCGCGTGCACCGGCGGCCGCTGCCGGGGAGGTCCTGTACGATACGGTGGCACCGGCCACTTCCTATCGTGCGCCGCAGAAAGGCGCGGCGTTCGCGGTCTATCCGCTGGCCGCGGTCACGATCAACGTGGTGGCCGGCCAGCGGACGTACGTATCCGGCGTGCTGGCGTTTTCCAGCACCAATCTCGGGTCCATTGTGGACGCTTCGGTGCAGTGCGGAAACGGCCCCAGAAACGCCGGCAAGGTCGTGCATGGCGAGAACGTCGGCACGAACTACCAGCGGTCCACGACGATCACGGCTCGCCTGCTCGCCACGTCCACCGCGCGTGGCACGCTCGTGTGCCGGCTTTACGCGTACGCACATTCGCTCGGCACGCCGGCGACCAGATTTTCCATCACCTCCGGGCATCTGGAGGTCGGCCGTCGCAGCGTACCCAACGGTGTGCAGGTGGTGTCCGGTCAGCAGCTCGCGAAGGCTGGGCATGCGGTCTGGACGCCGCGAGTCACCGGCAACGCCTCGGTGCGCGGCGTCTCGAATCTCTGGCGCTTGCCGGCGGGGACGAAGAACCTGAACGTCTTCGCCGACCAGTCGATCACGGTCTGCAAGACGTCCGGCGACGGGAAATACGGCTGTCCCGGTGGCACCAGGGGATCGTCGGCTGCGGTGCGTACGACGCTGATCGCGACCCAGTTCACCTCGACCGGAGCCGTGTGCCAGACACGCACGTATCCGGTGAGCCGGACCGTGAGCACGGCGCTGCATCACGTCGTCTTTTACCACAACATCCCCAATGTCGCGGTACGCACGACCGGTGGCTGCGTGCCGGTTTTCAGCATCTACCTGAAGACCGAAGTGCGCTCCGGCCAGGCGGTGGTCACCAACAAGGCCGCGCCAACCGGCGAGATGGGCGTGCTTTTCGTGCTGCCGAGCTGAGATCCGGCAAAAGCCGGACGGGCTTCAGTCCCGTCCGGCTTTGCGCAGCCCGCGTTTCGTCAGCACCCGCGCCAAATGCCGGCGGAACTCCTCGCCGGCATGCATGTCGGCCGGGGGAGAGGTGTCCTCGGCCGCCAGCGCGGCGGCGTCGGCGGCCGACGCTCCGGACCGCAACGCCTCCTCGACTTTGTTGGCGCGCAACGGAGTCTGGCCCATGTTGACCAGCGCGACGCGACCGTCCACAGTGGCCACACCGACGATGGCCCAGTCGTTGGCGCGCCGGACGAACTTCTCGTACGCGTAGCCGCGGCCGGCCAGCCGAGGCAGCCGGATCTCCACCAGCAACTCGTCCGGCTGCAGCGCGGTTTCGAAGAAGCCACGGAAGAAGTCGGCCATCTCGATGGTCCGCCGACCGCTTGGTCCCTGTGCCACCAACGATCCACCGGTGGCCAGCACCGCGCCAGGAAGGTCGGACGCCGGGTCGCCGTGCGCCAGCGTGCCGCCGATCGTGCCGCGATGGCGCACCTGCTGGTCGCCGACCAGCGACGCGGCGCGGCCGATCAGCGGAGCTTCGGTGGCGATCGTCTCGGACGTGACGAGGTCGCAATAGCGGGTCAACGCGCCGATGGCGACCTCGTCGCCTTCGGTGCGTACGTAGGAAAGATCCGTCAGCCGGCCGATGTCGATCAGCATGGCCGGACTGGCGAACCGCAGTTTCATCAGCGGCAGCAACGAATGGCCGCCGGCGATCAGCTTGGCGTCGTCGCCGTGCTCGACGAGCAGGCGTACGGCGTCGTCGGCGGACTCGGCGCGGGCGTAATCGAATGCCGTGGGGATCATGCGTCAGCTCCTTCGGCGGCACGCCGCACGGCTCGTACGATGTTGTGATAGCCGGTGCACCGGCAGAAGTTTCCTTCCAGCCCCTCGCGGATCTCCTGCTCGGTCGGATGCGGATTCTCCGACAGCAGGCCGACCGAGGCCATCACCATGCCGGGGGTGCAGAATCCGCACTGCAACGCGTGCTCCTGCTGGAACGCGCGCTGCACCGGATGCAGGCCGTCGTCGCCGGCCAGACCCTCCACAGTGGACACCTGCCGGCCGTCGGCCTGGACTGCCAGCACGGTGCACGACTTCACCGACTCACCGTCGACCAGCACCGTACAGGCGCCGCACGAGGAGGTGTCGCAACCGATGTTGGTGGCTTTGAGGCCGCGAACCTCGCGCAGATAATGTGCGAGTAAAAGCCGTGGCTCGACGTCGTCGGTGGTTTTCTCGCCGTTGACCGCGATCTCGACCTTCATGCCTGTCCTCCGGTCGCGTCCTGAATGGCTGTCCACACTCGCTCCGGAGTGGTCGGCATCTCGATGTGCCGTACGCCCAGATGAGAAACCGCGTCGACCACCGCGTTTTGCACCGCGGGAGTGGCGCCGATCGTGCCGGCCTCACCGATTCCCTTGGCGCCCAACGGATTGTACGGCGTCGGCGTCTGCATCCGGAGCAGGTCGAAGCTGGGGACCTCGGTCGCGGACAGGAACGGGTAAGCGGCGAAGGTCGACGTGAGCGGGTTGCCGTCGTCGTCGTAAAGCACTTCCTCGTACAACGCCTGCGCGACGCCTTGCGCGATGCCACCGTGTCGCTGGCCGTCGAACAGCAGCGGGTTGAGAATGGTGCCGGCGTCGTCGACGGTCACGATCCGGCGCAGCTCGGCTTTTCCGGACTCGGTGTCGACCTCGACGATCGCGATGTGCGCGCCGAACGGGAAGGTCGCTCCTGGCGCGGTGAAAACCTTTCGTACGGACAGCTTTTCCTTCTCCGCCAACTGAGCGAACGTGATCGCCGTGGTCGGCACACCGGCCACCGTGATCGCCGCGCGATCGGTGTCGACGACGAGATCGTCCACGTTGGCCTCAAGCAACTCGGCCGCACGTGCTTTGGCGATCTGGACGAGCTCGGTTGTCGCCTCGTGTACGGCGACGCCGCCTTGCTGCAGGCTGCGCGACCCCATCGTGCCGCCGCCTTCGGGGATCAGGTCGGTGTCGCCGTATTTCACCGTGATCCGGTCGAGCGGGATGCCGAGCTGGTCGCTGACCAGCATCGACCACGCGGTCTGATGGCCCTGGCCGTGCGGCGACGTGCCGGTGAGCACGGTGACCGTGCCGTCCGGATGCACCTCGACGGTCGCGTTTTCCTTCGGTGCTCCCGATTCGTCGCCACCGCCGGTGACCTCGACATACACGGACACGCCGATGCCGAGCTGGACGACGTCGCCGCGTGCGCGTCTTTCCGCCTGTTCCTGGCGAAGTTTCGGATAGTCGACCTCGTCGGTGACCATCTTCAGCGCCGCGGCGTAATCGCCGCTGTCGTAGAGCGAGCCGCCTTTTGTCTTGTACGGAAAGACTTCCGGCGGCAGCAGGTTCCGGTGCCGCACCTCGACCGGGTCCATTCCGATCTCGGCGGCGAAAAGATCCATCGCGCGCTCGATGGCGGCGGCCGCCTCCGGCCGTCCGGCGCCGCGGTAGGCGGCGACGCTGGTCTTGTTGGTGGCGACGCTGCGAGAACGGAACTGCAACCGGTCGATGGCGTACACACCGGTCGCCATCGAGAACGTCAACGCCGGCAGCAAGGCGCCGAAAAGCGGATAGGCGCCCGAGTCCTGGATCACGTCGAGGCGATAGGCGAGCACCTTGCCGTCGCGGTTGCCGCCGATCTTGATCGTCTGCACCTGGTCGCGGCCGTGCGTCATGCCGACCAGGTTTTCCGAGCGCGTCTCGACCCAGCGCAGCGGGCGGCCGATTTTCCCGGCTATCCAGGCAACCAGGCACACTTCCAGGTCGGCGCCGATCTTCGCGCCGAAACCGCCGCCGGTGTCGGGCGTGATCACCCGCACCTTGTCGGCGTCGACGGCGAGCGCGGCGACCAGTGCGGCCTTGGCCATCTGCGCCGCCTGGTTGGAAATCCAGGTGGTCAGCCGGCCGTCCTCACCCCACACCGCCGCCGACGCGCGTACCTCCATCGGAGCTGCCGCCAGCCGCTGGTTGACGATCTCGCGCGTCACGACGACGTCGCAGTCGTCGAACACGCTGTCGTCGAATTCGCCGGGGATGGTGAAGATCGTGTTGGTGCCGGCCTCAGGAAACAGCAGCACCTCGTCGTCGAGCGCCTTACGCGGATCGACGACCGCCGGCAACGGATCGATGTCGACATCGACCAGCTCGGCGGCATCCTCGCCTTGATAACGGTCCTCGGTCACGATCGCCGCGATGATGTCACCGACGAACCGTACGGTGTCCTTCGCGAATGGCGGCCGGTCCATGCCCTTGGTGAACATCGGCAGCGGCGGCGGCAACGGGGACAGGCCACCGTCGCCTTCGGTGTCGGCCGCCGTGAAGACCGCCACGACTCCCGGCGCCCCCGCGGCCGCGCTCGTGTCGATCGACGTGATCCGGCCGTGTGCGATCGGCGACCGCACAAACGTCACGTACGCGGCACCGCGGAGTCGTTCGTCGACGAGATCGTCGGTGTACGTCGCTCCTCGGGTCAGAAACAGCGGATCTTCGGTGCGGACCACCCGTGTACCGAGAATGCTCACCCAGCGCCTCCAACTTGGTCGTCGCACCTTGATGTCTAGCAGCCCACGGCACCAGCCGGCAGCTCAGGCTTCCCTCACCGGATGTCCGGATGTGGCCCCGCCCGATTCACCCGGAGCAACTCCAGCTCACGGCCGCTCGCCAGCGGATGGTCGCGTCTCGCATAGGTAACGAAGGCGATCGGGACACGCCGGTGGAGCGGTCACTTTCGTTACATACGTGGAAACCCGGCCAGGTTGCAACGTTGGAAAGGCGGTCACGAAAGAAGTGGCGCGAGGCGGTTGGCGTGTTTGCGCAGGAGCGCGACCATCTCGGTGTTCGGTTCGGCGATGCGGTCCGGGGGACCGCTGACGGCGAGGCCGGCGACGAGGGCGCCGGTGTCATGGTCGCGGATGGGTACGGCCAGGCAGCCGCGGTCGGTGCGCAGCTCGCCGCACTGCCGCGCGACGCCGGTCGAGGCCACCTCGCGGAGGTTGGTGTCGAGCTCGGCGCGTCCGACGACGGTGTGGTTGGTGAAGCCGCGCAGCTCGCGGACCATCGCGCGCCAGTCCGGCTGCTCGGCCAGCAGCAGCTTGCCGAGCGCGCACGCGTACGGATAGCGCGCCAGCACGGCCTCGTCGGTCGGCGGGTGGTCGCGGTCGGCGTCGATCAGCACCAGGCGGCCGGAGGAAAACGACGCCAGGTGCACACCCCACCGTACGTTTCCGCGCAGATGCTCGACAATCGCGCGTGCGGCGGCCGGCGGACGCGTGCTGAGCGGCAGTGAGAGCCGAGCGGCGCGCCGTCCCAGGGCGAAGCCGCGCAGGTCCGGCAGCCGGACCAGGTATTCCTCGCCCACCAACAGGTTCAGCAGCCGGTAGGTCGTCGCCGGCGGCAACTTGAGCGCGGCGGAGATCTCCTTGGCGGTCACGCCGGGACCGGCGGCGACCACTTCTTCCAGGATTGCCAACGCGTTGCGGATGGCGCGCGGCTGCCGGCCAGGCAGCGGACTCGGGTCGGTCATCGGGACGCACCGCCGAGCACGTCTTCGGCCGACGTCTCGTCATAGACGCCAATGCCGGCGATGACGGCCGGCCGCCGCCAGCGCAGCCAGCCATGCCAGAGCAGACCGGCGGCCGACAGGAGTCCGAAGACGTACGGGTACGGTCCGCGCCAGGCGGTGACCAGGAATGCCACCAACACCGCCAAAAGCACCGGTCCGACCACAGCGGCGGCGAGCACCGGGCCGACGGTCAGCTCGCCGATACGCCGTAAGAACACCGGCGCGGACGCGCAGATCAGTAAATACGACACGAGATAGCCGGTCACCGCGACATTGACGAAACTCAACAGCAACATCGGTCCACCAGCCCCGAAAACCAGGAAAACAAAGGGAACCGCGGTGACGACCGGCACCGCCACGAAAATGGCGAGATGCGGCGTACGGTGCCGCGGATGCGTCGCGCCGAACCAGCGTGGCGCGATCTCGTCGCGGCCCATGGAGAAGAGTACGCGCGACAGCGCGGTCAGCGTTGCCAGCGTACACGCGAAAAACGACGCCGCGATGCCGAAGTCGAGAGCGACCGACAGCCACGGCGACCGGATCAGCTCGGTCATCGGGCTGCCCTGGTTGGCCAGGCCGCGACCGAGCCCGACGACCTGCGTGTACGAGGCGAGCACGAACAAAACGCCGGAGAGCGCCGCCGTCCACTGCACCGCGCGCGGGATGGTCAGATACGGACGGCGCGCTTCGACGCCGAGTGCCGCGGACGCCTCGAATCCCACCAACGCCCCCAAAGCCGGCAGCACGCCGGCCGCGACCACGCCGAGATCGCCAAGCGGCAACGAAAATGGCCGGATGTCCAGGTGTCGACCGCTGCGGACCAGCAGGATGGCGAAGATCGTCAGCATCAACGCGATCGACATGGCCTCCACGATCAGCACGACCTGCGCGGAAAGTCGTACGCCGCGCAGCGTACAGGCGGTCGCGAGCGCGCCAAGGACGAGCACGGCGGTCGCCGCGACCACGGTGTTGACCGGAATGCCCAGCCGCGACAACAGATCTCCGAGGTACAGGCCACATCCGGTCAGCATCCCCATGGCCAGTACGCCATAGCCGACCAGCAGCGCGCAGCCGGACGCGAAAGCCGCCGTCGGTCCGAGGCCTTTGGCGGTCAGGCTGTAGAGCGAGCCGGCGGCCGCCATCCGCCTGGTGAAATAGCCGATGCACCGGCCGATCACCAGCGCGATCCCGGTCGCCACAACGAAAGACCAGGTCACCCCGGAGCCGGCGGTCGCGGCCGCGATCGCCGGACTGGTCGCCATCGCCGCCGACGGCGCGACCGCCGACACCGACTGCGCGATCACCTGTGCCGGACCGAGCCGCCGCCGGTCCAGGCCGGCCACCGGAGACTGGCGGCGCAGTTGCAGGTCCACCACTGGCGTTCCTTCC
This sequence comes from Fodinicola acaciae, assembly GCF_010993745.1. NCBI lineage: Bacteria > Bacillati > Actinomycetota > Actinomycetes > Mycobacteriales > Fodinicola > Fodinicola acaciae. The sequence continues at coordinate 1,585,434 of NZ_WOTN01000001.1, read as the reverse complement.
GTTTCGTGCGGAAAGAAGGTAGCGCGTCGGACTCGGGACAGCGGAAGATTCCCGGGTTATGAGAATGCCACTTGCCAACTTCCCGGCAGCCGGCTCCGGAGTTTGACCGCTCGTACGGCCAGCGGCCACCCTGAAGCTGTCTGGCTCGCTCGGGGCTGCGCGGTTTTGCTGACGATCCCCTACTTCGGCACCCTCACTGGCGGGTCGCCGATTCTGGCCACCGCGCTCGGTTTGGTGCCGCTGGCGTTCTTCGGCTTCGGTGTCCGCCGGGAACTGTTCCGTGCCGACATCCAAAAGCCTAGTCTGGCCAAAACGGCGTGAAGGGGAGCATGAGATGACGGTGAGCCATCCGCTCGACCGGGTGACCGAGGGCGAGATCCGCCAGGTGAAGGCCGTGCTGACCGAGGCCGGTCTGCTCGGCGAGACCGTACGCTATGCGTTCTGCGGTCCGGAGGAGCCGGCCAAGGCCGAGGTGCTGGCCTACGACGGCGGAGCGGTGGACCGGCGGTTCCGCGTGCTGCTGCTCAACCTGGCCACCGGCGAGTCGCGTGACGTCGTCGTCTCGGTGACCCGGTCCACTGTGGACAGCGAGACGCTGCTGGACACCGAGAAGACCGGCCAGCTGCCGATCATCGACAGCGAGTTCGAGATCGTCGAGGAGATCGTGGCGGCCGATCAGCGCTGGGTCGACGCGCTGGCCAAGCGCGGCCTGGAGCCGTCGACGGTACGCGCCGTGCCGCTGTCGGCCGGCGTGTTCGACATCCCCGACGAGCCCGGCCGGCGGCTGCTGCGGACCATCGGTTTCCATCAGGAGCACGAAAAAGACCACCCCTGGGCGCATCCGGTGGACGGCCTCTCCGCCTACGTCGACATGACCAGGCGGGTCGTCACGCAGGTGATCGACCACCAGGTGCACCCGGTGCCGGCCGAGCCAGGCAACTACGACGATCCGGAGCAGGTCGGTCCGCGGCGTACGACCCTCAAGCCGATCGAGATCACGCAGCCGGACGGCCCCAGCTTCAGCGTCGACGGCGACGTCGTCGAGTGGGAGAAGTGGCGGCTGCGTTTTGGCTTCAACGAACGTGAAGGCCTGACGCTGCACCAGATCTCCTTCGACGGCCGGCCGGTGGTCTATCGCGCCTCGATCGCCGAGATGGTGGTGCCGTACGCGGACCCGTCGCCGGTGCGGTTCTGGCAAAACTACTTCGACGCCGGCGAATACATGTTTGGCCGCTACGCCAACGCGCTCGAGCTCGGCTGTGACTGTCTCGGCGAGATTCATTACGAGGACGCGGTGATCGCCGACGACTTCGGTGAGCCGCAGACGCTGGCCAACGCGATCTGCATGCACGAGGAGGATTTCGGCGTGCTGTGGAAGCACACCGATCTTTTCACCGGCGCCAAGGAAACTCGCCGCCAGCGCCGGATGGTGATCTCGTTCTTCACCACGGTCGGCAACTACGACTACGGTTTTTACTGGTATCTCTACCTCGACGGCACCATCCAGTGCGAGGCCAAGGCGACCGGCGTGCCGTTCACGTCCGCCTATCCCGGCGACGGGCACGCGTACGCCACCGAGGTCGCGCCGGGTCTGGGCGCGCCGTTCCACCAGCACCTTTTCTCGGCGCGGCTGGACATGATGGTGGACGGCCTGACCAACGCGGTCGACGAGGTCGACGTGGTGGCGGTGCCGGTGGGCGCCGACAACCCGTACGGCAACGCCTTCACCGAGGCGCGTACGCGGCTGGCCCGCGAGTCCGACGCGCAGCGGCTCGGCGACAGGAGCAAGGCGCGGACCTGGCACATCGTCAACCCGGAGGTGACCAACCGGTTCGGCCGGCCGGTCGGCTATGCGCTCTATTCCGAGGGCCTGCCGACCTTGCTGGCCGACGAGTCGTCGTCGATCCACCAGCGAGCGGCGTTCGCGACCAGGCATCTCTGGGTGACCGCGTACGACCCGGCGGAGCGCTATTCGGCCGGCGACTTCGTCAACCAGCACGCCGGCGGCGCCGGCCTGCCGACCTGGACGGCGGCGGACCGGTCCGTTGACGGCGCGGATGTGGTGCTGTGGCACACCTTCGGCCTCACCCATCTGCCGCGACCGGAGGACTGGCCGGTCATGCCGGTCGACTACGCCGGCTTCACGCTGAAGCCGGTCGGCTTCTTCGACCGCAACCCGACCCTCGACGTGCCGCCGAGCACCGGCAGCCACTGCCACTGAGCAACGAAGCCGAAACCCCCTGCTTTTGTAGGGGGTTTCGCTTTGTCCGCAACAGCTGATTGATCACATTGCCATCGCCGCAAACCGGTAGTTAGGGTGGATCTGTTAGCCATACCAACTTTTCCGGACAAAGCGAGGCTCCGATGGCCGTGGAAATGGCGGATGTCAGCTGGACGGCGCTCGGGGTGGCGATGGCGCGCGCGGCCGAGGACGACCGGCCGGATCCGCTTTTCCACGACCCGCTGGCCGCGGCTGTCATCGCGGCCGGCGGCGAGCACGCGCCTTTCGCCGCAGGGCAAGGCGAAGCGGACCTGTGGCAGCTCATGCGGGAGCTGATGGGCGACTACGTGAGCGTACGCACCAAATACTTCGACGACTATCTGTTGGCGGCCGGCTGCCGGCAGGCCGTGCTGGTCGCGGCCGGGTTCGACGCGCGCGCGTTCCGGTTGGACTGGCCGGCCGATGTGCGCGTTTTCGAGCTGGACATGCCGCAGGCGCTGCGGTTCAAGGAGCAGATCGTCGAGCGCGCCGGCGTGCGGCCGCGGTGCGAACGCGTTGTCGTGCCGACCGATCTTCGCGAGGACTGGCCGGCCGCGTTGCGCGCCGCGGGGTTTGATCCCGGTACGCCGACGGCGTGGCTCGCCGAAGGCCTGCTGCCCTATCTGAGCGTGGCCGACAACGACCGGCTGATCGCCGGCATCACCGAGCTGTCGGCGCCGGAAAGTCAGCTGTCGGTGGAATATCTGGATGCCGAGCCGGGCCAGGTGCCGGAGCTGGACGAGGTCGAGCCGCAGGTGACGGAGTGGTTCCGCGAGCTCTGGAAAGGCGGCGTCGGAATGGCCGCGGACCGCTGGCTCGGCCAGCATGGCTGGGATGCGCGGATCGACGATCCGATCCGGCTCGGCGCCGACTACGGCCGCGCGCCGTCGCCGATGTTCGCCGAGTCCGGCGCCGGCGCGCCGCAGTTCGTTACCGCGCGATTGGTTCCAGCGCGGTAAAAACCTCGTTGGCCTGGCGGCGCAACTCGGCGAGGATCTGGTCCGGCGGCTGCTCGGCCAGGCTGGCACGCAACGCGACGTCCAGCAGCAGGCGGTGCGCGGCGGTGAGCTGTGCGGCGACCAGCCGGTCGCGGATGTCCGGTGGATCGCCGAGCTCGGCGGCGACGGCCTGCTCGGCCTGTTCGTAGATCTCGCGCAGCCGCGAGCGCAGGCCCGCGCTGCCGAAGAGCGTCGCGACCCACCTCGGCCCGCTGATGCCGAGCGTGGCGTCGCGGCGGTCCAGGCGTTGCAGGTACGCGCGTCGGGACGCGTCGACCAGTGACTCGTCGGGTTTGCGCGCACGCACCGGCGCGACGACCGCGTCGATGAGCTCCTCGTACTGGTCGAGGAGCAGGTCCTCCTTGCGCGGGAAGTAGTTGGTGACGGTCATCTTGGCCACCTGCGCTGCCGCCGCGATGTCGGCGATGGTCACGTTGTCGTATCCGCGCTCCAGGAACAGCTCGGTCGCCGCCGCGCTGATGGTGTCGCGCGTCTGCCGCTTCTTGAGCTCTCGCAACCCCTCTTCGCTCACGCTCGCCAGTCTAACGCCAAATATGGGGTTGACACATTGTTAGGTCCGACCTAATTTTATGCTCATGCTTGTTACTGGAACGAGAACCGAGCGACTGGATCCGCAGCTGCTGCGGATCGGCGCCGTACTGGTGGCCGCGCCGATCCTGGCCAGCCTGGACGCGACCGGCGTCGGCGTGGCCACCGACTCGCTGACCAGCTCCTTCCACACGGACGTGAGCTCGGTGCAGTGGGTCTCGGCCGGCTATCTGCTGGCGATGGCGTTGGTGATCCCGGCGGCCGGCTGGCTGAGTGACCGGTTCGGTGCGAAGACCGTGTGGATCTCGGCCGTGGCGATCTTCATGGCCGGCTCCGCGCTGTGTGGCGTCGCGTGGTCGCTGCCGGCGCTGATCGGCTTTCGTGTGTTGCAGGCGATCGGCGGCGGCCTGATGAACCCGGTCGGCCAGGCGCTGCTGGCCAGAGCCGCCGGCCCACACCGGATCGGCCGGCTGATGAGCCTGCTGACCATCCCGGTCACCTTCGGCCCGGCGGTCGGACCAGTCGTCGGCGGCCTGCTCGTCGATCAGCTGAGCTGGCGGTGGATCTTCTTCGTGAACGTACCGATCTGCCTGCTCACGCTGCCGATCGCGGCTCGGTTGCTGCCGGCGGAGACGGCCATGACGGGTGCGCCGCTGGACTGGCGTGGCCTCGCGTTGCTGTCGCCGGGCCTGGCCGCGGCCGTGTACGGCTTCACCGTGGTCGGTGAGGGGTCGCCGATCGGCTGGTGGCTCGCCGGCGGAGGACTGGCCCTGGTCGTCGCGTACGTCGGACATGCCATGCGTACGCGCGGCGTGCCGCTCATCGACGTACGGCTGTTCGCGCGTCGCGGGTTCAGTGCGGCGACGGCGATGTCCGTGCTGCTCGGAGCGTCGCTCTACAGCTCGATGGTGTTGGTGCCGCTGTTCTTCCAACAGGTGGCGCACGCGAGCGTGCTCGAAGCCGGCCTGCTGGTGACACCGCAGGCCGTCGGCGCGGCGGTCGGCGCGTTCGTGGCCGGCCGGCTGACCGACCGGTACGGTCCGCGAGCCGTCGTCGCCAGCGGCATCGCACTGGCCGTGGTCGGCACGGTCGCGTTCGCGCAGCCGGCCGCCGCCGGTTGGCTGCTGACCGTGTCGCTGCTGGTCCGCGGCCTGGGGATCGGGGCCGTGATGGGGCCGAACATGGCCGCCGCGTACTCCTCGGTGGAGAAGCGCCAGGCGTCCCGTGCGTCGAGTGCGATCAACGTCCTGAACCGGATCGGCGGATCGCTTGGCACGGCGCTGCTCGCCGTTGTGCTGCAGGCGCAGCTCAGCCAGGTCGCACCGGTGAACGCGTACGCGTGGACGTTCTGGTGGGTCGTCGGGCTCTCGGTGGTGGCTTTGGTTCCGGCGATTTTCTTCCCTGGACGGCCCAAACCTGCCACGTACGAACGGGAGTGTGGCGCAGGCAACACCGACAAATCGGGTTAATATTCATCTCCCCGAAACCTCGCCGCCTTCGGTAATCGTCAAGGTGGGAGGGCGGTGAGAACGGAGGGGTATGCAGCAGCGCGTACGGATGGCGACGGTGGTTGCGGACGCCGAGGAACATAGCGGAAGCAAAGCCCACACAGCGTCACGCGTGTTACGCGTGGCGCTGATCGCGCTTCTGCTCGCTCTGCTGATCGACGTGCTCCTGGAAGGCTGGGTCCAGCAGGTCTTCGGCCATCCGGGTCCGGTGGATGCCCGCGGCCACTCGACCTGGATCCTCGCCGGCTGGCCGAAGACGCTCAAGAGTGTGCTGTTCCTGGCCATCCTCGGCGGCACGCTGGCGAAGGTGGCGGTCGACCGGAGCTGGCGTGAGTTCACGACCAGAGCCGAGATCGCGCTGGCCGTCGTCGGCGTGGTGATGGTGGCCGCCGGCCTGCTCGGCGGCTCGTCGGCCACCATCATCGGCCAGGCGCTGTTCGTGTATTTCCGCGGCGTCATCGTGTTTTTCGCCTGGCGTGCGTTGCGGGACGTGCCGGTCAGGCCGGTGCTGTGGACGGTCGGACCGGTCGCCGTGCTGGCCGCGGCGGTGGCGATCGTCCAGTTCGTGCTCGGAGAGCCGGCGGTCGTCGCGCTCGGCTGGACCGAGCTGACCTGGGCCGGGTTGGGTCGCGCGCAGGCGTTTTTCAACCACCCCAACCATCTCGGCCACTTCCTGATGGTCGTCGAGCTGGCGCTGCTGTGCTGGTTTGTCACCAGGCCGAAGGTGTCCTGGAAGCTGTGGCTGCTGTTCGGCTTCCTCGCGCTCGGCATGTCGACCACGCAGTCCCGCGAGTCGGCGCTCGGCTTCGCGGTCGGCGCGGCCGTGGTGATGGTCCTGCGCCGACGGCAGCTGCGTACGACGGTCAAGCCGGTCGCGGTCGCGATGGCGCTGATCATCGGGTTCGCCGGCATGCAGCTGCTGATCCCGCAGAACCAGACCACCTTCGGCGGCCGGATCGGTGGCGTCTTCGCGGCCGTCCGTGGCATGAAGACGGCCGCTGCCGCGCCGGGACAGCCGAGCGCGGAGAAGTACGAGATCCGCGTGCTGTTCTGGAAACAGGGCCTCGGCCTGTTGGTGCACCGGCCGGTGCTCGGCTATGGCGTCGGCCAGTTCGGCGGCGCCGTCGCCTTCCAGTCCGACCCGTACTGGTATGCCACCCTGACCAGCGACAAGCCGGACCTGCGGCATCCGGACTTTCCGCCGTGGACCTCGCATCCGGAGCAGGTGGACTCCTTCTGGCTGCACCTGGTGATGGAGACCGGCGTGCTCGGTCTGCTGGCGTATCTGGTCTGGATGTTCTTCGTGGCGGCGCCGACCGTACGCTCGCGCGATCCGGTCGCGCGGATCTGTCCGGCCGCGTTGGTGGCGGCGGCGCTGCTGATCGCGTGGTTGTCGCCGTCGCTGGAGGACCAGCTGTTTCCGGTGCTGCTGTTCACCGTGCTCGGCTGGGCGTGGACCCTGTCTCAGCCGACGTCACGCACGACCGTCGAGGTCGGCGTACGCGCGCCGGATGGCGACCAAGGAGTGCTCCGGTCCGAACGGTGACCGCTGCGCCAGCTCGAGCGGGTCGCGGCCGTCGCCGTAGCCGTCGCGACACAGCCACTCCAGGCTAGCCAGCTCGCCGTGCTGGCGGTGCAGGAACTCCTGGTCGACGACCGCGCCGTGGCCCGGCACCAGCTGCCAGGAGCCGCCGGCGTCGGTGAGCCGGCCGGCGAGCGCGGCCAGTGTCGCCGGCCAGTCCAGCGGATACGCGTCGCCGAAGGACGGCGGCGCACCTTGCTCGACCAGGTCGCCGCAGACCGCGACGTGCGCGTCCGGCACGACCACGACGAGGTCGTGGTCGGTGTGGCCGCGGCCGAGGTGGGCCAGCACGGCCGTACGTCCGCCGAGGTCGACCGACTCCTCGACCTCGACCGAATGGGTGGGCGGCACCGGATCGACGGCGGCCAGCTCGTCGGCGAAGCCGGGGCCGGCGTCGCCGTAGTCGCCGATCGCCGCGGCGATCGGCTGCGCGTCGATGTCCCACTGGCGCTGGCTCCAGATGCGCTCGGCGCCGAAGGCGGCGTTGCCGTACCAGTGGTCGAAGTGCACATGCGTGTTGACCAGCTCGATCGGCCGATCGGTGACGGCGCGTACCGCGGTGGCCAGGCGGGTCGCCTGAGCGACACTGGACAGAGTGTCCACCACCAGACACTTTGTCGAGCCGACGACCACGGTGGCATTCACGTCGAGCACCGGCTCGCGCCAGACGTGCACGCCTTCGGCGATCTCGACCAGCATCAGGCCCGCTTGAGGAACCAGTCACGGTCGACGATGACCCGCTCGATCAGGCCTTCGGCGACGGTCCGGTCGCCGTCTCGTACGGTCACGGTGAAGCGCAGCGTGTGACCGTCGACCTCGGTCAGCGCGGCGATCGCCTCGACTCGGCGGCCCACCGGCGACGGCGCGCGGTGGCGCAGCGACACCTGCGTGCCGACTGAGGTCTGGCCCTCCTCCAGGTGGCCGTCCAGCGCGGCGATGGCGGCCGCCTCGGCGAGCGCGACGACGCGCGGCGTGGCCAGGGTCGGCACGTCACCGGAACCGGTGGTCAGCGCGCTGTCGTCGTCACTGACGACGATGCTCTGCTGGCCGGACAGGCCGACGTATGGACCCATGAGGCCACAGCCTACTGAGTTGTCCGACAGTTGCCAGGCGACCCGCCAAGCGTTGGCAACAGCACGTCGAGCGGCGATTCGTTTATCCGATTCGTCCTGCGTACGGCCGTCGCGGCCGCGATTCGCCTAGCACATCGACCCGGCACGACACGCCGCGACACGCCGAAAAACAATCGGACAAACGATCTAATTTAGGACTTAAGCTGTCGCTTTTCTCTGGAGTGTGATCTCCTGTCACCACTGTGACTGGAGGTGTCGATGAGGGAGAAGGGTAACCGAGTGCTCGCTGGTGCACTTGGGGCATCTCTTGTGGTGGGGTTCCTGCTGGCTCCGTCGATGGCGGCCGCGGCTCCGACGCCGCCCAACCCGACCGACCAGCAGCTGGCCGCCAGCAGGCAGCAGGTGGCCGCGGCGTCCAAGCTTGTCGGCATCATCAACGGCCAGCTGGCGGCGTCGCAGGCGGCACTGTCCGCCGCGCAGGTGCAGACCGAGGTGGCCATCGAGGCGTACAACACCGCCGTCTACCTGCAGGGCCAGGCGCAGACCGGCTACAACAACGCCACCCGGGCGCTCAAGACCGTGCAGGCCGCGGTCGCAAGCCAGCGCAGCCAGATGGACCACCTGGTCGCCGCCACGTACATGACCGGCGGGGCCAACACCGCGGCGATGCTGATGACCGGCGGCAACCCGGCGAACTACGGCCACGAGCTGGCGATGCTGGACATCGTCAGCGGCGACCAGGCCGGCTCGCTCGCGCGGCTGCAGCAGGCGCAGGGCAAGCAGAAAGAGCTGGCCAACGCGGCGACCATCGCGCTGAAGGCGACGCAGGCGGCCGCCTCGCGTGCCTCCGCGGCGAAGAACGCGGCCATCGCGGCGATCACCGCGCGACAGAAGCTGACGACCACGATCCAGGCGCAGCAGGCGGTGCTCAACCAGCGGCTGGTGTCCGCGCAGCGTACGGCCGGACTGCTGCGACAGGCACGTGCCGCGGCAGACGCGCGTGCGGCGGCCGCCCGGGCGGCGGCCAACGACGACGATGACGACCCGCCGAGCAGCGGCGGTGGTGGCGGTGGCTACACCGGCGGAGGCTCCGGGTCGACGATCGTACGGGCGGCGCTGACGCAGCTTGGCAAGCCGTACGTGTGGGCCGCGGCCAGCCCGTCGGTCGGTTTCGACTGCTCGGGCCTGGTCCTGTGGGCGTACAAGAAGGTCGGCATCTACCTGCCGCACTCGGCACACCTGCAGTACGCGGAGGGCCGGCCGATCTCACGCAGCCAACTGCGGCCGGGTGACCTGGTCTTCTGGTCGTACGGGTCGAGCTGGACCTCGATCCACCATGTGGCGATCTGGGCCGGCAACGGCAAGATCATCGAGGCCGCCGACTTCGGCATCCCGGTGCACAAGAGATCGATGTACTGGTCCGGCTACTTCGGCGCCGCACGCCTGCTCTGAGCCACCGACGACGCAATCGGAATCCGATTGCGTCGTCAGGTGGCGTCTGACCTGCGGCGATGCTTTCCAAGGTGACAACCGGACACGCCTTTTGCGGGTCCGGTTGTCACCTTGTTGACCTGCTGAACCGAGCCAGCAGGTCAACAAGGTGACAGTCGGACATCCGGTCGTGGTCGCGTACGCGCGCTAAGAAGTGGATGAAGGCCGGCTAAGGATGCCGGCCGGCCCACCCCCGGCACCGGCGCGGGCGGCGCGGACGTGTCAGGCTTGACGCCGGACCGCACGATCGAGCGGTACGCATCTTCTCTGGAGGGCCCGACGGTGACGGAGCAGGCGGCTGGCCAGCACACGCCAGCACAGGACGCGACCGAACTTGAGCGCGTGCTGTTCGAGATCAAGAAGGTGATCGTCGGACAGGACCGGATGGTCGAGCGGATGCTGGTCTGCCTGCTGTCCCGCGGCCACTGCCTGCTCGAGGGCGTGCCTGGCGTGGCGAAGACGCTGGCGGTCGAGACGCTGGCCAGGGTGGTCGGCGGCAGCTTCACCCGGATCCAGTTCACCCCCGACCTGGTGCCGGCCGACATCCTCGGTACGCGCATCTACAAAGCGTCCAGCGAGGCCTTCGACGTCGAGCTCGGACCGGTGTTCGCCAACTTCCTGCTGGCCGACGAGATCAACCGCGCGCCGGCCAAGGTGCAGTCGGCGCTGCTGGAGGTGATGGCCGAGAAGCAGGTCTCGATCGGCGGCAAGACGTACGACCTGCCCAAGCCGTTCCTCACGCTGGCCACCCAGAACCCGATCGAGCAGGAAGGCGTCTATCCGCTGCCGGAGGCGCAGCGCGACCGGTTCCTGATGAAGATCGTCGTCGGCTATCCGACCGACATCGAGGAGCGCGAGATCGTCTACCGGATGGGCGTACGGCCGCCGGTGCCTCAGCAGATCATCGATCCGGAGACGCTGATGCGGCTGCAGGCCGCCGCTGACGACGTGTTCGTGCACAACGCACTGGTCGACTACGCCGTACGGCTGGTGCTGGCGACCCGGTCGCCGGCTGAGCACGGCCTCGCCGAGATCGCCAGCCTGATCTCCTACGGTGCCAGTCCGCGCGCCTCACTCGGCCTGGTCGCGGCCACCCGAGCGCTGGCATTGATGCGCGGCCGCGACTACGCGCTGCCGCAGGACCTGCAGGACGTGGCGCCGGACATCCTGCGCCACCGGCTGGTCATGTCCTACGACGCGCTCGCCGACGGCGTGCCGTCCGAGTACGTCGTCGAGCGCGTGCTGGCCAGCGTGCCGCTGCCGACGGTGGCCCCTCGGCAGAGCGCCGCGCCGCGCCGGCCGACTCCGCCGACGCTGCCGGCCGCCGCACCCCGGCCGTCGCCGACCAGCACGCGAGCGGTGCCGCCGGTGCCGGCGCCGCCAACGAACGAGACGACGACCCTGCCAGCGAGCACCTCGCTGAACAAGAGCTCCGCCTGGGAGCCGCCGGCCAGCGGTGAGCGGCCGGCGTGAGACGACTTCGGTCCGTCGAGCCACCACCTGGCGATCCGGAACGCGGCCTCGGTGGCGGCCCGCCGCGGTTGGACGACGAGCGCGTCGACGTCGTGCTGCGCCGCCTGCAGCTGATGATCACCCGCAAGCTCGACGGCCTGCTGCAAGGTGACTACCTCGGCCTGTTGCCAGGGCCGGGCAGCGAAAACGGCGAGTCGCGCGAATACCGGCCCGGCGACGACGTACGCCGGATGGACTGGCCGGTGACCGCGCGTACGACCGTGCCGCACGTCCGCCAGACCATCGCCGACCGCGAGCTGGAGACCTGGCTCTGCGTCGACCTGTCCGCGAGCCTGGACTTCGGCACGGCGCGGTGCGAAAAGCGTGACCTGGCGATCGCCGGCGCCGCGGCGATCGCGCACCTGACCGTACGCGGCGGCAACCGGCTCGGCGCGGTCGTCGTCAACGGCGAGGGGTCGATCCGGCTGCCGGCCCGGCCCGGCCGGCTGGCCGCGCAGGGGATGCTGCACCGCATCGCCGAGACACCGCGCGCCAAGCCGGGCCAGCCGACCGACCTGGCCGGCGCCATCGACATGCTCAACCGGCCGCCGCGGCGGCGCGGCCAGGCGGCGGTGATCAGCGACTTCCTCACGCCTGATGTGGTCGACCCGGCCACCGAGCCCGCCTGGGAACGGCCGCTGCGCAAGCTCGCCGTACGCCACAACGTGCTGGCCGTCGAGGTGGTCGACCCGCGTGAGCTGGAGCTGCCGGATGTCGGCGTGCTGACCGTTGTCGACACCGAGACGGGGAACACTCACGAGGTGCACACCGGCGACAAGAGATTTCGGGAGACGTACGCTGAAGCGGCGCGTACGCAGCGCGCGGCCATCGCCGCCGCGGTGCGCCGGGCCGGGGCCGCGCACCTGCGGCTGCGCACCGACTCCGACTGGCTGGTCGACATCGTTCGCTTCGTCGCCGCGCAGCGCCGCGGCCAGACCCGTGGAATGACCCGATGATCCGTTTCCTCAGCCCGTGGTGGCTCCTCCTGGTCCTGCTGGTGGTGGCCCTCGCCGGCGCGTACGTGCTGGTGCAGCTGCGCCGCAAGACGTACGCGGTGCGGTTCAGCAACGTCGGCCTGTTGTCCCGGCTGGCGCCGCGTGGTCCCGGCTGGCGGCGGCACCTCGCCGCGACCGCGTTCCTGCTGTGCCTGCTGGTGCTGGCGACGGCGATGGCCAAGCCGTCGGCGGACGTACGCGTGCCGCTCGAACGCGCGACGATCGTCCTGGCGCTGGACGTGTCGCTGTCCATGCAGGCCACCGATGTCACGCCAAACCGGATCGAGGCGTCCAAGGCGGCCGCGAAGCTGTTCGTCAACCAGCTGCCGGACACGTACAACATCGGCCTGGTGTCCTTTGCCAAGAGCGCGTCGGTGAAGGTGTCGCCGACCAAGGACCATAACCAGATCATCGCCGGCATCGACGCGCTCCAGCTGCAGGAGTCGACCGCCATCGGCGAGGCGATCTTCACGTCGCTGGACGCGATCGCGAGCGTACCGGCGGACGGCGCGTCCGGTCCGCCGCCGGCACGGATCGTGCTGCTGTCCGACGGCTACACCACCTTCGGCCGGCCGAACGACCTCGCCGCGGCCGCCGCGAAGAAGGCCAAGGTGCCGGTGTCGACGATCGCTTTCGGCACACAGGAAGGCACCGTCGAGCTGTCCGGCCGGCAGGTCCCCGTACCGGTCGACCGCGACGCGTTGCACAAGCTCGCCACCGACACCAGCGGCCAGTACTACGACGCGGTCACCTCCGAGGGCTTGAAGAAGGTCTACAACGACCTCGGCAGCTCGATCGGCTATCGGACCGAGTCGCGCGAGATCACGCAGTGGTTCGCCGGCCTCGCGCTGCTGTTCGGCTTCGCCGGCGCGGTGCTCAGCCTCATCTGGACCCAGCGCCTGCCGTAGAGGCTTGGTCGCATGGCCACCATGCGTGCGCTGGACGCACGCATGGTGGCCATGCGTGCACTAGCGCCGATCCACAACAGCGGGGTGCCAGGTTTGTAAATCCCCTGACCACGGGCGTACGCGCCGGCCGGATAGCCTGAAGCCTCCAGCAGCGCGTACGAGTGGAGGCATCTTGAGCCGGACGGTCCTTGTCACCGGAGGCAATCGGGGGATCGGACTGGCGATCGCGCAGGCGTTCGCCGACCAGGGCCACCAGGTCGCCGTGACGCATCGCGGCAGCGGTGCCCCGGACGGGCTGCTCGGCGTCCAGTGCGACGTGACCGACGCGGCGTCGGTCGACCGCGCCTTCACCGAGGTGGAGGAGAAGTTCGGTCCGGTCGAGGTGCTGGTGTCCAACGCCGGCATCACCGACGACACGCTGCTGTTGCGGATGAGCGAGGAGTCCTTCGCCAAGGTCCTCGACGCCAACCTGACGGGCGCATACCGGGTCGCCAAGCGCGCGACCGCCAAGATGCTGCGCAAGCGCTGGGGCCGGCTGCTGTTCGTCGGCTCCGTGGTCGGCCTGTCCGGCGGCCCTGGCCAGGCCAACTACGCCGCGTCCAAGGCCGGTCTGGTCGGTCTGGCGCGCTCGCTCGCGCGTGAGCTGGGCAGCCGCAGCATCACCGCCAACGTGGTGGCGCCCGGCTTCATCGAGACCGACATGACCGCGGTGCTCGGCGAGGACCGCAAGAAGGACATCCTCGGCCAGATCCCGCTCGGCCGGATGGCCGCGCCGGCAGAGGTGGCCAAGGTGGTCACCTGGCTGGCCTCAGACGATGCCGGGTATGTGACCGGTGCGGTGATCCCGGTCGACGGCGGCCTGGGCATGGGTCACTGATCTTTCCCTCGTACGAAAGGATTTTTGCCCGTGAGCGGGTTGCTGGACGGTAAGCGTGTGCTGGTCACCGGCGTACTCACCGAGGCGTCGATCGCCTTCGCCGCGGCGCGGATCGCGCAGGAGCAGGGTGCCCAGGTGGTGCTCTCCAGCTTCGGCCGCGCGCTGTCGATCACGAAGCGGATCGCCAAGCGGCTGCCGTTCGAGCCGCCGGTGATCGAGCTCGACGTCACCAACGAGGAGCACTACGCGTCGCTGGAGGAGCGGCTCCGCGAGCACGTCGACGGTCTCGACGGCATCGTCCACTCGATCGCCTTCGCGCCGCAGAACGCCCTCGGCGACGGCTTCGTCGACGTGCCGTGGTCGGATGTCGGTCCGGCCGTACAGATCTCCGCCTGGTCGTACGCGGCCGTCACCCGCGCCTGCCTGCCGCTGTTCGGCGCGCGCGCCTCGGTCGTCGGCCTGGACTTCGACGCGACGAAGGCGTGGCCGGTGTACGGCTGGATGGGTGTCTCGAAGGCAGCGCTGGAGTCGACGAACCGTTACTTGGCCCGCGACCTCGGTCCGCAGGGCGTACGCGTCAACCTGGTCGCCGCCGGACCGCTGCGGACGATGGCGATGAAGTCGATCCCCGGCTCGGAGAAGTTCGAGGCGCTGTGGGAGACCGGCGCGCCGCTGGGGTGGAGCCTGACCGACACCGAGCCGGCCGGCAAGGCGATCGTGGCGCTGCTGTCGGACTGGTTTCCGGCCACCACCGGCGAGATCGTGCACGTCGACGGCGGTTTCCACGCGGTCGGCGCCGAGCCGCCGAAGGCCTGAGCCCGGTTGGTCGCATGGCCACCATGCGTGCGCTGGACTTGAGTTCCAACCTGTTTGGCTCTGGCGGTCTTTGGGGGCTGTGTCTGTTTTGCCGTTCTTGAGTGGGGCGCGTCGGGCATTGGGTGATCCTGGTGGGCGGCTCGGTCGGGGTCGGGTGGTTTTGGTGCGCTGGCGGGGAGAGTGTTTTTCGGCCGGAGGTAGCCAAACGCGCGTTGGACCCGGGCGGGGGTGAGTTGCTTGGGTTGGTCTGGTCAGGCGCACACGTAAGGAGTGCACCCCCGGACATTGAGCTCGGCCCGGCCAGCAGTCACAACGGCATTACTCGCCTCGGCAGTCACACCCACCACAGGGGCTGACGGTCACGCAGGCGTGAAAGCCGTGTTTCGTGCATCTAGCGCCAGTAACTCGACATTCACGCCTCCGGTAAACCTCACAAGGCAGACATTTAGCGTTACGCTCAGCTGTGGATCCCATGTAGTGGACCTTTTCGCCATCTACCGGGACCACGACACCTTCCGCGCCGGTCCAGTGGCGCGGAACCACTCACCAACCCAGAGGTTAAAACTCAAGCTGGACGCACGCATGGTGGCCATGCGGACGTACGACCGGTTTCTACTGCGTGTAAAACTTGACCTGTGACTGAGTCGTACGACGCGTTGCTCCTGCTGTCCTTCGGCGGCCCGGAAGGACCGGACGACGTGATGCCGTTCCTGCGCAACGTCGTACGCGGCCGCGGCGTGCCGGACGAGCGGCTGGCCGAGGTCGCAGAGCACTACCGCCACTTCGGTGGCGTCTCGCCGATCAACGAGCAAAATCGCCAGCTGCTAGCCGCCATCAAGGCCGACTTCGCGGCCAACGGTGTCGACCTGCCGGTCTACTGGGGCAACCGCAACTGGCATCCGATGCTGACCGACACGCTGCGCCAGATGTACGCGGACGGCGTACGCAAGGCGCTCGTCTTCATCACCTCGGCCTACTGCTCCTACTCCAGTTGCCAGCAATATCACGAAGACCTCGCCAAGGCGCACGTCGATGGCCTGGAAACCGTTGTGCTGCGCCGATTCTTCAACCACCCCGGTTTCATCGAGCCGCACGTCGACGCGGTGCGCGGCGCGTACGCCTCGCTGCTGCCGAAGCGGCGCGACGACGCGCGGCTGGTGTTCACCGCGCACAGCATCCCGACGCGGATGGACGAGCAGGCCGGCCCGACCGGTCACCTCTACTCGCGCGAGCTGCGCGAGGCGGCCCGGCTGGTCGCGGAGCAGGCCGCGCCAAACGCGCAATGGGATCTGGTCTGGCAGAGCCGCAGCGGACCGCCGCAGGTGCCGTGGCTCGAGCCGGACATCAACGACCATCTGGAGGCGATCGCCGCCGACGGCGTCACCGATGTGGTGATCAGCCCGATCGGTTTCGTGTCCGACCACCTGGAAGTGTTGTGGGACCTGGACAACGAGGCGCGTGAGACGGCCTACAAACTCGGCCTCGGCTTCGCGCGGGCGGCCACGCCGGGCACCGACCGGCGGTTCGTCGCGATGGTCCGCGAGCTGGTGTTGGAGCGTACGGCCGGCGCCGAGCCGCGCGCGCTCGGCGACTTCGCCGCGCCGCAGGCGTGCACGGACCTCTGCGCCGACCTGGTCAGCCGATAGGCGAGTTGTACGCCGCGAGCCGCGCCTGCCGTGCCGCGGCCGCCAGCGGTCGCAACGCGTCCGTACGCCGGTTGGCTTCCAACACGGTCGACGCTCCGCCGTCGTCCGTACCAGCCAGCTCGACGATGCCGGCCACCAACTCCGCTCGGTGCAGCACGCGCTCCGCGCGCGGCGAATAGCCAGGCGGCAGTTCGTGCGAGCGACCGGCGCGACGCAGGTCCATCAGCGCGTCCGCGATCTCCGGCCGCCAGCGTGCCACGTCGAGGTCGACCAGCAGGTCGGTGGTCTGCCGCAGCGCGTCGGCCAGTTGCATCTCGGCCTCGCCGACGGTGCACGGGTCGTCGACGATCGGCGGCCGCAGCGGGTCGAAAGGGATCGGATGGCAACGCCACATGACCGTCTCCCACACATCGCCGGAACCGGACTCACGCGAGGTAACCTCAGGCACCAGGCCAAAATCCGGACACCGTACGGCCTCGCCGGCGGCCAGCCCGGCACGCGCCAGCGACGTGCCGGCCGGCAGGCCGCGCGGATCGCCCGGCACCGGCAGCGCCAGCCGGATGCTGTCCGGCGAGATCCGCGACAGCTCCTTCAGGGCGTACGGCAGCGGCACCGTGTGCACCGCGCCAGGCAGGTCGGCGACCTCATGTTCACCGTCGTCGCCGAGCACGGCGGACACCACGTCGTCGTATGGCACCAGACCGGTGCGCCACGACCGCAACCACGCCACCAGGCGGCCGGACCGAAGACTCACCCAACCAGCGTAAGAGATCGCGGCGCGTCGATGCCGGCCAGCCGACCACAAATGGCTAGCGTCTTTTCCGTGCGGAGCATGGATTACGGACCGGACATAATGGCCAACGACCCGCGGCGTAAGCGGGTCGCGACGGTGCCGGCGGAGCTGGACATCGTGGTGGAGGAAGCCGGCTCCGGCTTCTGTGGCGCAGTGGTGGCCTGCCACGCCGACCGGGTGGTGCTGGAGGACCGGCACGGCAAGCAGCGGACGTTTCCCTTGCTGCCAGCGGGTTTTCTGCTGGACGGAAAGCTGGTCACGCTGACCCGGCCGGCGCCGAGCCAGGCCGCGCCGAAGCCGCGGCGTACGGCCTCCGGTTCGGTCGCGGTAGCCAATGCACCGGCCCGAGTGGCGCGCGCCGGCCGGATCTATGTCGAAGGCATCCACGATGCCCAGCTGGTCGAACAGATCTGGGGTGACGACCTGCGGGTCGAAGGCGTCGTCGTGGAGCCGCTGCACGGCGTCGACGATCTGCCTGGTGTGGTCGCGGACTTCCGCCCGGGTCCGGGCCGGCGCCTCGGCGTGCTGGTCGACCATCTGGTCGCCGGCAGCAAGGAAAGCCGCATCGTGGCGTCGGTGACCAACCCATACGTGCTGGTGACCGGCCATCCGTACGTGGACATCTGGCAGGCGGTGAAGCCGGCGGCGGTCGGCATCCGCGCATGGCCGCGGGTGCCGCGCGGACAGGACTGGAAGCAAGGCGTCTGCGCCGCTCTCGGCGTCTCGGACGTGCACGAGATGTGGCGGCGCGTACGGTCGGCCGTACGCGATTTCAACGATCTGGAGTGGGAACTGCTCGGCGCAGTCGAGCGGTTGGTTGACTTCGTACTGACTGACGCGTAGGCGACGGGTTCGTGAGCATCGCATGGAAGCGGCGAGCAGAGCGGTTCCGGAGTCGAGCCATGACTCCGGAATAGGTCGTCCGAATCGTCCGATATGTTGAAGCGGCACGAGCGTCGCGGTGGGATGATGAATCATGGCCTGGTTGATCTGGCTTCTGATAGCCGCCGGATTGGCACTGGTCGAGATCTTCTCGCTCGACCTGGTGTTCGTCATGCTCGCGGCCGGCGCGTTGGCGGCCGCCGGTGGCGCGGCGGTCGGTGCCAACCTGCCGATCCAGCTGGCGCTGTTCGTGGCGGTGGCGGGGCTGGCGCTGTTCCTGGTACGGCCGGTCGCGAAGCGCCATCTCGTGCAGGGCCCCGACCTGAAACACGGCGTCGAGGCGCTGGTCGGCGAGACGGCGAAGGTGTTGGAGCGGGTCGGTCCGGACTCCGGGCTGATCAAGCTGCAGGGTGAGGAGTGGACCGCGCGTCCCTTCGACGCCACGCAGGAAATCGAATCGGGGGAGACCGTGCACGTCTTGAAGATCCAAGGCGCGACGGCACTGGTGTGGAAGGAACCGTAAATGGAAATCCTCGGGGTCCTCATTCTTTTCTTGGTCGGCGCCGTCGGCCTCATCTTCGTGGTGGCGCTGGTACGGTCGGTGCGGATCATCCCGCAGGCCCGGGCCGCGGTGGTGGAGCGGTTGGGTCGCTACACACGCACGTTGCAGCCGGGCCTGGCGATCGTGGTGCCGTTCATCGACCGCGTACGTCCGCTGGTCGACCTGCGCGAGCAGGTGGTGCCGTTTCCACCGCAGCCGGTGATCACCGAGGACAACCTGCTGGTGAACATCGACACGGTGATCTATTTCCAGATCACCGACGTGCGGAGCGTGACGTACGAGATCGCCAACTTCATCCAGGCGATCGAGCAGTTGACGGTCACCACCCTGCGTAACGTGGTCGGCTCGATGAACCTGGAAGAGGTGCTGACCAGCCGCGACCACATCAACGGCCAGCTGCGCGGAGTACTGGACGAGACGACCGGCCGGTGGGGGATCAGGGTTAGCCGGGTCGAGCTGAAGGCGGTCGAGCCGCCGCCGTCGATCCGCGACTCGATGGAGAAGCAGATGCGCGCCGAGCGTGACCGGCGTGCCGCGATCCTCACCGCCGAGGGTGTGAAGCAGTCGAAGATCCTTGCCGCGCAAGGCGAAAAGGAGGCGGCGATCCTGCGCGCGCAGGGTGATCGCGAGTCGCGCATCCTGCAGGCACAGGGTCAGGCGCAGGCCATCGAGACCGTCTTCAACGCGATTCACCAGGGCCGTCCCGACCCGGAGCTGCTCGCGTACCAGTATCTGCAGACCCTCCCGCAGATCGCGCAGGGCGACGCCAACAAGGTGTGGATCGTGCCGTCCGAGCTCGGCAAAGCCCTGGAAGGCCTGGGAAACGCGGTCGGCAAGATCGGCGAGCGGGTCGCGTCGCCGCCTCCACCGCCAGCGCCGACGCCGGCGCTGACCAAGGAGGACGACGCGTACGCGGAGCGGCCGGAGGTCGTGGCGGCTGAGAAGGCGGCGGAGGAGGCGACCGCGGAGGTCGGTGGCTCGGCGAACGGCCAGGTGACCCGACCGGTCGACAGTTGATCGTCGAGCTGACCGACCCGGACGACCCACGGCTGGCCGACTATCGCTGCCTGACCGATGTGGACCTGCGGACGGCTTTCGAGCCACCGCACGGACTTTTCATCGCCGAAGGTGAGTTGGTGCTGCGCCGCGCCGTGCGCGCCGGTTATCGGCTGCGGTCGGTTCTGGTCGACAGCAAGCGTACGGACGCGGTCGCCGACATCGCCGCGCAGACCGGCGCACCGGTGTACGCGGCCAGCCAGCAGGTTTTGCAGGCGACGACCGGATTTCACGTGCACCGGGGCCTGCTGGCCTCGGTGCACCGGCGTCCGCTGCCGGTCGTCGCCGACCTGCTCGCGGCGGCGAAGCGGCTCGCCGTGCTCGAAGATGTCAACAACCACACCAATGTCGGCGCGATCTTCCGGTGTGCCGCCGGGTTGGGGATCGACGGCGTGCTGCTGTCGCCATCCTGCGCCGACCCGCTCTATCGGCGCAGCGTACGCGTCAGCATGGGTGAGGTTTTCGCCATTCCGTACGCGCGGCTGGACGACTGGCCGGCCGGCTTGAAGGTCGTACGCGACGCGGGTTTTCGCGTGCTGGCACTGACTCCGGCCGCTGACGCTGTCGATCTGGACGGGCTGGCTGCCGACGACCGCGCCAAGCCGGCGCTCGTACTCGGCGCCGAAGGTCCCGGCCTGACCGCCGGAGCGGTCGCGGCCGCCGACAGGGCGGTGAAAATCCCGATGAGTGGCGGCGTCGACTCGCTCAACGTCGCGGCCGCGGCGGCCGTCGCCTTCTGGGAGATCAGCCGCCGCTGACTCCCCAGCTGCCGGTCCAGCGGTCACCTGGCGCAAGGACGACCAGGCCGTCACCGGAGTTGAAGGCGTTGGCGGCGCAGCTCATCGGCTCGATGGCGACCGCCGCCGGATGGTCTGGCAGCGCGTCCGGCGTGAAGACCTGGATCCAGTCGAAGGCCTCGTCCATCCAGATCGTGCCACCACCACCGGGATATTCGACGCTGGCGACGGCTCGACCGTCGGCTCCGCGCTCCGGCGCCGCGTACGAGAGATCGAGACCGACCTCGGTCAGCGGCCGGCCGGCGCGCAGGTCATCTGCCGTGCCGTCGACCGGCTTCGTGCCGGTCGGGATTTTGTTGTCGTCGACCAGAACTCGCAGCGTCGCCGGCACGCGCACGGTCACCTCGGCGCGGTCGGCGCCGTTGATCGCCAGATACGGATGGATGCCGATGCCGAACGGCGCGGCGGTGTCACCGACGTTGACGGCCTCGTGCGTGGCCTGCAGGCCGTCGTCGTCAAGCGTCCACGTCGTCCGTACGTCCAACTGGAACGGATAGCCGCTCTGCGGCGGCACGGCCCACCCCAGCGTGACCGAGTTTTGGCTCTGTGTCACGACATTCCATCGGGTCCACCGGCCGAGGCCATGGTTGGCGTTGCCGAGCGCCGGCTCGCTGATCGCCGCCTGGTGCGTGACACCGTCGAAGGTGTACGTGCCGCCGGCCAGCCGGTTGGGCCACGGCACGAGCACCGCGCCGGCCGCGCGCGGACACACGACATCGGTGCCGTAGCCGGCGAGGATGTCGCGACCGGCGACGGCATACGTGCGTACGCCACCGCCGACCTCGACGATCGTCGCCTCCGCGTCACCACGGCGCAGGACGAACTGCTTTCCGGAAAGGGCCTCGGTCACACGGTGAGGATAATCTTGCCGGTCGTCTTGCGTCCTTCCAGGTCGTTGTGCGCCTGCACCACGTCAGCGAGGTCATAGCGGTGGCCGATGCGTACGGTCAGCGAGCCGTCGGCGATCCAGCCGAACACCTCGTCCGTACGGGACACCAGCTCGTCGCGGTCGCTCGCGTAGTGCACCAGTGTCGGCCTGGTCAGGAAAAGGCTGCCGCCGCTGTTGAGCCGCTGCGGGTCGACCGGCGGCACTTGGCCGCTCGCGCCGCCGTAGAGCACCATGTAGCCGCGCGGCCGCAGCGCGGCGAGGCTCTGGTCGAAGGTCGTCTTGCCGACGCCGTCATAGACCACGTGCGCACCCTTGCCGCCGGTGAGTTTCTTGATCTTGTCGGCGAAATCGTCGTACGTCGTCACCTCGTCGGCGCCTGCGCTGCGCGCCAGCTCGGCTTTCTCCGGCGTGGAGGTGGTGGCGAGCACGTTGCCGCCGCGCTTCTTCACGATCTCGGTGAGCAGCAGGCCGACGCCACCGGCGCCGGCGTGCACGACGGCCCAGTCGCCTTCCTTGACCGGATACGTCGAGACGGCAAGGTAATGCGCGGTGAGACCCTGCAGCATCACGGCCGCGGCGAGCTCCGGCGAGACGCCGTCCGGCACCGGCACGGCCTCGCTGTCGGACACCGCCACGTACTCAGCATAGCTGCCTGGCGCGGCCTTCCAGGCGACCTGCTCTCCGACCGCGATGTCGGTCACGCCGACACCGACCTCGACGACCTCGCCGGCGCCTTCCAGGCCGAGCGTGAACGGCGTGGGGATCGGATAGACCCCGGAGCGCTGGTAGGTGTCGATGTAGTTGACGCCAGCCGCCGCGTTGCGCACCAGCACCTGGTTGGCGGCGATCGCCGGCTGGTCGATGTCCACCACCTTCAGCACGTCGGCTCCGCCGGGTTCGGTCACCTGGATCGCGCGCATTCGCAGTCCTCTCTGGTCGGTCCTGTCTGCTCATCCTGTCTGCTCAGCCGAACAGTACGACCACCGGATCTGTTCCGCGCGCCGGCTAACCGAACACCTCCGGACCCGGCGTCAGCAGCCGGTCGGGATCGACTGTTTCCTTCAACGCCAACAAATGTGGCCAGCGCTCGCCGTAGTGCCGCAGCCAGTCAGCCGGATCGAAATCGACGGACTCGATCGGATAGCGCCGGCCGCCTGACGCGTACGCTTTCTCATAGAGGCGGCGGTTGCGCTTGACCATTTCCTTGCCGAAGGCGACATCTCCTGGCGTGCCGGAGGTCATCAGCGTGAACAGATAGACCCAGTCGCTGCCGTCCTCGTCGGCGAGCCGCAGCGACGGCCTGGTGAGCTTCGAGCGGCGGTGCACGTACATCAGCACGAATCCGGCGTCGCCGACATCACGCGGTTGTAGAGACGGCACCACATCGCGGACGTATGCCTCGATCGTCGACTCGGACAGCCACAATGTCACCCACGGCTTGATCCGGTGGTCCCAGTCGAGGACGCGGCGCAGCTCGTCGACCGCCGCGTCGATCCGCGTGACGTGCGGCAGATAGTCGTCGTCGGTGATAACGGCCTTGTCGGGCGACTGCGTCAGACCACGCAGAATGTGCGCGTCGTCGGGTGGGTTTTCCTTGTCATAGAACGTAAACGCATTCAAGTGTACGGTCCCGCCGTGCTCGCCGGGACGCCACCAGTCGCCGTAGATCTCGCTGATCTCACCGCGCCTGATCAGTGTCCGCACGTCCTGGAAAAACGCCGTCTGGTCGGTGTAAGTGAGCTCGTGACCGCGCACTTTGGCCGGAGCCCTGACAAGTCGTACGGTCGCGCGCGTGATGATGCCAAACTGGCCGATGCCGCCGAGCACGGCCTCGAAAAGGTCGCGGCGGTGCGTGGCCGAGCAGCGCACCAGCTCGCCGGTGCCGGTGACGACCTCCAGATCGAGCACGTTGTCGACCTGCGCGCCGGTCTGGATGGCCGGCGGAACGCCGCCGAGCGACAGCGTGCCGCCCATGGTGAGGCCGAGGTAGCCGGTCAGCGCCGGCGGCGTCAGGCCACGCTCATGCGCCGCTTTGGTCAGTTCCAGCCAGGTCGTGCCGGCGCCGACGACCGCGCGGTCGGCCTGGATCGACTCGATGCCGGCCAGGGACCGGTTTTCGATCAGCAGGCCGCTGACCAGACCCTGCCCATTGGTGGTGTTGGCCAGCCCGCGAGCCGCGACCGGGATCCGGTGACGCCGGCAGAACCGGATCATCTTCTGGATGTCGGCCACCGAACCCGGCCGCAGCACGGCAGGTGGCAGCCGGGTCAGATAGCGGCCGGCATCCTGCGCGTCCGCGCGGCGGGTCGGCTCGTCCAGGTGCAGCGTGCCCTCCAGTGGCGGCACGCGATCGGCGTCGCCGTCACTGGCCCATGCGCGAGTGACCGGATCGAACCCGGCCACCAACGTGCCGATTCCTAGCGCCGCCAGGACATTTCGTCGCGTCTCCATGCGGCGACACTAGCGATGATCGGCGCAGCAGGGTGTCGGATTCGGGACCTCGAACGGTGCGATCCGGCCGCCGGCGGCGGGCGTGCAGACCAGCGTCAGTACGCCGTCCATCCACAGTGGACGGACGAAATCGCGCGTGTCCACCAAAGTTTCCGGTGTCGCCGGCGCGCCGCCGATGACACGCACCTGGTCGATCGCGCTCTTCTCCAGCAGGTCGGCGACCGTCAGCGTGCCGGTCAGCGCCTCCACGCCAGGGAAACGTACGGCCCGGCCGCCATCGACCGGCTCGTCCGCGATCGTGACGGCGACATGTGGTGCGTCGCCGCGGACCAGGTGCGTACAGGCGATCTCGCCGGGCACCGGCGGCCGGTCGGCCAGCCAGTGCTCGGCGTCGGCGACCGTACGGTGGCCGAGATCGTGGCGCTCGACCGTCATCGCGCCGGCAGGACCCAGATCGGGTTGGTGTAGAACCACAGGTCGTTCCACGGATCGGCGTCACCGACCACGTCCATCGCCGGACCGGCCGGGTCGATCGCGGCGCCGTGAAAGCCCGGTGCGCCGCGCTTGCCGTCGGTTCCTCGCAGGCGTACGTAAAAGCCGTCGTCGAGCCGGCCGAGGTCGTAGGTGAAGGTCGCCTGGCCGGTGGTTTTGCCGATCTGGAACGACTTCGCCACCGCGGTCTTCGGCGCAGCGAACGTGTCGCGGTCGGCCACCGGGCCGGTCACCGCGCCGCGAATCACGTCGACTCGGGCGAGTTTTGGCACGAACTGGGCCCAGTTTGGCCGGTCGGCGAGGTCGATGGTCACGGCGAGCTGCACGGACGAGCCGCGTCGCAGCACCAACGTGTCGCCGAGGGTGACCCAGCGGCCGCCAGAGCGTACGCGCACGTCGATGCCGCCGAGCAGTCCACCGTGGTCGACCCAGACCCGGCCGGCGCGCAGTCCGGCCATCACCGCCGCGTACGAGAAACCGGTCGCGCCGACGTGCGTACGACTGTAGTAACCGGGCCAGAAATCGCTGTTGGTGCTGCCAACCTTGCCGGCGTAGACCGGATCGTTGTAATGGCCGTTGGTGGGGAAGTCGCTGCCCGGGCCACGATCACTGGTGTCGTTGTAGACCCAGTGCGAGTCCGAGTTGGCGGTGATCCACCACGGCTTGCCTTCGGCCAGCAGGCTGTCCCACAGGCCGCCGACGGTCGCGGTCAGCCAGTCGAAGCCACCCCAGGTGCGATAGCTTTCCAAGGGATAGCCGGGAAAAGAGTCGGCCGACGGCGAGTTGTCGTAGGCGCCGCGGCCGCTGCCGGGACCGTACGGCTTGGGGATGCCGGAGGCCTGGTGACCCGGTGCTCCTTCGAAGCCGACCGCGATGTGCGGCTGCGCGTCGCGCCAGCCGCGGATCTCGTGCGGCGAGTCGATGCCCTTGCGGGCCGGATGGTTGGCCAGGAACAGCGCGTCCTGCACGCGGCGCTTTTTCACCGCGCTGGCCAGGAAGTTGACGCCGCTGATGGCCAGCGCCTCGTTGGCCGGCGTGGACGAGCCGGCGTTCTTCACCGACCCGTCGAAGGAGTTTTCGAACTCCTTGAGCACCGAGACCTCGTTACGGCCCGGATGCACGAAGACCGTGCCGTGCTCGGCGGCCGGGATGTTCCACTCCAGGCCTTGGAAAACCAGCGTGTCCGACACCTTGGCGCGAGCCGCCACAATGTCCGGGTTGACTTTCTCCACGCCGATTTTCGCGTGCTGGACGCTGCCGTGATCGGTGATCACCATCCAGTCCAGGCCGAAGGCGTTGGCGTGCTGGACGTGGTCGATCACCCGATAGACGGCGTCGTTGCTGTATTGCGTGTGGATGTGGTGGTCGCCGGCCAGCCACCGGAAGCCGCCGTGCTGCGAGTGTCCGGACCAGTCGCTGGCCGCGGCGGCGACCGGCACGCCGAAGGTGCCGGCGGCCGCCGCGCCAGCGCCGAGCAGGCCGGCGTTGCGAAGAAACCCGCGCCGCGACAGGTCGCCGGGCGCCAGCTCCTCGTCCGGCACGCTGCTGTCCAGTGCCGGTGGCAGGTCGACCGGCTCGGTGGCGTGGTCGTGATGGTGGTGGCCATGGGTCATGTCGTGCGCTCCGTCTCGCCGCGGTGTCCGGCTCAATCTCGGCGAGCCAGGTGAACGGCCGGCGGACGCACGTCGAAGATTGCCTAAAACATGCAGGTCGGCGCATGTTTGATGGGGAAATGTCGGATCGGTTCAGGGTTTCCAGAGCAGGTGTACGTCGCCGAACTCATGCCACCGATAGCCGGCCGCGATGGCCTCCTCGTACGACTCGGACAGCAGCCGCGGACCGCTGATCGCGGCCAGCATCTGCAGGTGCGAGGCCTCCGGTTCGTGCCAGCCGGTCAGGATGCCGTCCACAGTGGACACTCCGGACGCCGGAGTGACGACGTGCTCGGTCCAGCCGGTTTTGGCCGCCAGCCGACCATCGGTGACGGCCGACTCCAGGGCGCGTACGACCGTCGTGCCGATCGCGAGCACGCGGTGGCCGGAGGCATGTGCGGTGTCGATGGCGTCCACAGTGGACCTCGGCACACTGAACCACTCCGCGTACGGCGGCTCGCCCGACTCCTGCGATGAGACACCGCAGTGCAGCACGACCGTGGCGATCTGCACGCCGATCGCGCGCAGGTGCCGCAGCATCCCCGCGGTGATCGGCCGGCCGGCCGACGGCATTTCGACACTGCCAGGCGTGTCGCCGTGTTCGGTGCGGTAGGCCGAAATCGGCCAGCGCGCGGACACGTAGTCATAGCGGATCGGCTCGCCGTGCTCGGTGAGCCAGCGCAGCAGCGGCGCCGGTGTGCGTACGGTCGCCGCATAAAGCCTTTGTTGGCCTGATGGATACGGCCGATCGACGGCGATTTCGGCAACACCGCCGCGAAGCCGGATGGTGGCCGCCGTACGATCCACTGTGGACTGACGGCTGCCGACCGGCAACGGCGTACGGATTTCCACGATCCACTGCGATTCCGTCGCGGCCAACGCGGTGGCGGGGGACAGGCCGGTGGACGGCAACGGCGTGGACAGGTGCACCTCGACGCGCTCGCCGGCTTCGGTCACACCGGTGACCGCGGCAGGAATCGTGTCGGAGGTGTTGAGGACGACAACATCGCCGGCCGCCAGCTCATGGTGCAGGTCGCGTGCTTTGCGGTGGCGCAACGGTTTTCCGGGTTCGGCGACCAGCATGCGCACCGCGTCGCGGCGCAGGCCGCGAAACTCGGCCGGTGCGGTGGCCAGCGGAATGTCCGAAGTGGACAGTCGAATGGCCGCGGTCATCGCAGCTCACCTCCGGCATACCGGCCGGACGGCAGTGAGCCGGTCAGCAGGGGCTCAAGGCGCATGGCGGCCACGGCTGGATCGAGCAGATCGGCCGGGTCGGTCTCCGGGTCGGCGGCCGCGTGCATCTCGGTGTTCATGTCACCGGGATCGACCGCGTAGACCCGAATCTCCGGCTCCTCAGCGGCCAGGACACGGGCCAACTGGTCGGCGGCCGCCTTGCTGGCGCCGTAAAGTCCCCAGCCTTCATAGCCGGTCGTCGCGGCATCGCTGCTGATGAACACCACGGTTCCGTTGGCAGCGCGTAATTCCGGCAGCAGCAGCTGTACGAGCGCCAGCGCGGCGACGGTGTTTGTCTCCAGTACGCCACGAAAAGCGTCGAGATCCGCGGCCGCCAGCGGTGGCAGCGGTGTCGGCCCGAGTGCCGAGGCGTTGAGTACGAGCAGGTCGAGCCGTCCCTTGGTGGCGGCGACGATTTCCTTGCGGTGACGGGGATCGGTGATGTCGCCGACGACCGAGACGGTGTCCGTACGGTCGATCAGCCTGGCGGTCGCGGCGTCCAGCTCGGCCGGCGTACGCGCGTCGAGGACGAGCCGGGTGCCGCGCCGCGCGAGCCGGTCGGCGATGGCATATCCGAGGCCCTTGGACGCTCCGGTGATCAGTGCTGTTCGAGAAGATGTTTCGGTCATGAGGCCAGACTCGCGCGGCGACATGCGCGCGGCATCGGACGCTGGCCGCCGACCACCGAGACCTTGGTCCTAGGACCAACGGCCCGCGCAAATAGGTCGCGGCGTGTGTGATGGCGTGTCGTTGAGGGGTGCGGGCGCGGGTTTGTTGTCCATGAAGTTGTCGACGCTTCGTGATCATGGAGAACCCCGTGCTACGACCTGCTCGGCGACAACGATCCGCAACCGTCGTGACGAGTGGATCGACCCGCGGGTGTGGGCGTAGTCCAGGCCGACCCCTGGATCGGGGCTTTGTCGCCGGGGTGCGACGAACTGGTCCCACAACGGATCAGTCATTCATGATGACAGGGCGCGAACGGGCCGCATGATCACGAAGCGTCAACAGCTTCATGATCGGCAGACTCGTGCTTCACGCTTCCTCAACGACAGACCGCGACCATACGCTGACCTATTTGCGCGGGCTCTTAGCTTGTTGTTTAACCTCTGGTGGTCCTGTGGTCGGCCCCAGTTGATCATGGAAGCAGCCCCTTAGTTGATCATGCTTCTTGTCAAGGAAAGAAGATCAGCTAAGGGCTGTGTGATTAGTGTGCATGATGGGGATCGGCGGCTGGCATGGGGGCGGCTGGCATCGGAGCCGTTATCGGAACAGTTGGGGGTGTTCCGTCGGGAGTTCTATCGGTGTTTGCCGCGGCGTGCGGATGTGTTGTTCGAGTTGACCGATGCGGTGCTGTGTGTTGATGGGCCGGTTCGGTCGTTGGTGGAGTTGTCGCTGGCTGCTGAGCATCGGCGTGGTCATGGTGGGTTGTATGGTGGGTTGTATGACGGGGTGAACGCGGGCCGGATCGCGGTCGCCCGGTTCCAGAATCCTGTTGCCTGCCAGTCGATTCCGCGTTGTGAGGACGGTCGGGGGCGGTTCACGGATCGTGTTGGCCGTGGATGTCAGCAACTGGTTGCGGCCGGATGCGGTGACCAGCGCGGATCGGTTGTTCTGTCTTACCTATGCGCGGGGTCGGGGTCAGGCGCAGATGATCCCGGGGTGGCCCTACTCGTTCATGGAGGCGTTGGAGAGCGGACGCAGCAGCTGGTGCGCGGTCCCGGACGCCCTGCGGTTAGGGCCGGATGACGACCTGACTGAGGTGACCGCCGCGCAGTTGCGGGAGGTCGTGCGACGGCTCATCGAGGTCGGTCAGTGGCGTCCGGGTGACCCGCCGATCTGGATCGTTGGTGACAGTGGCAATGACGGCGCCCGGCACCACCTCGCGAGCCCGGGCAGAACGGTCGACCGGCCCGCCACGGAGCCGTATTCAGCTTCAAGGACCCGGCGACCTGGCCGGAACCCGATCACACCACCAGCACGCTGACCAGCAGATACGGCCATGCCGACGCGCGGTCGGTGGTGTCGCGGGGCCGGGCGAAGGCGGACATGAACGCGTTCAGCTGGATCGCGGTTTCCTGGTCGATGCTGCCGGCGATCACCACTCGCCCGTCCAGGCGTTCGGTGATTTGCAGCCGCCGGTCCGGCTCGGCCAACCGATCCTGGTCGTCCTCGGGTGGTGGGGTTTCCTGCTCGACCCGGTCGGCGATGACTTTCCCGAGCTCTTTGACGTCCTCGGGGTGGCCCGACCGGGCCAGGGTGGCTAGTGAGGCTTCGATGCCGTCGCGGTCGGGCCAGTCCGGCGGCACGGTCGACATCGCGGCGATGATTCCCGTACGTGGCTGGGATTGACTGCGCCGTCGGCTAACGCGGCGGCGGTGGCCGGCAGCTCGGTTTCGGTGAAGCAGGACCCGCCGGCGGGCTGGCGGCTGGTCATCCGGGCGACTTTCACCAGTGCCCGGCAGTCGGCCAACGACAGCCGGGTCAGCTGTTTCACCAACTGCGCCACCCGCCGCACCGGGAACCCGTCCGCGGCGGCGATGCCACGGTTTTCCAACGCGGCCACCGCGGCGACCAGCTCCGCGTACGAGCGCAGATGCGCCTGGCACGCCTGCCGCACAACGCCTTCACCTGATCGTCACCCAACGCGCGGACCTGCTCGATCGCGGTGTCCACGCTCGTACTCATGTACGACATTCTATCATTAGCGAACGCTGATCCCAAACTGTCTGACTCATCTGTTTTCCATCTTTTGCAGCAAAATATGCGCCCCGGGCATCTGTTGTCTCGATCCGCACCCACTCAACGACGTTGCGGTCAGCCAAACACCGCGACCTATCCGCGCGGCCTCTAAGGTCGCAGGTCTTCTGGCAGGTGCCGCACGGCCCACAGCGCGGCCTGCGTACGGTCGGCCGCGCCGAGCTTGCCGAGTATCGCGCTGACGTGCGCTTTCACCGTCTTCTCCGACAAAGCCAGCTCGCGTGCGATGAGCCGGTTGGACATGCCGCGGGCGATCAGGCCGAGCACCTCGCGCTCGCGGTGCGTGAGGTGCTCCGGCTCGGACACGTTGCGCATGACGGCGGCGGCGACCGACGGATGCAGCGGTGACCCGCCGGCGTGTACGGTCCGCAGCGCGCCGGCCAGTTCCGAGGGGTTGACGTCCTTGAGCAGATAGCCGGCGGCTCCGGCGCGTACGGCGTCCAAAACCGTGTTGTCGCTGGAAAAACTCGTCAGCACCAGGACCTTGACGGCGGGATGGTCGGCGGTGATCCGGCGTACGGCCTCGACGCCGGACATCCCCGGCAGCACCAGGTCCATCAGCACGACATCCGGCCGTGCGCGACCGATCAGTGCGAGCGCCTGCTCCGCGGTGGAGGCCTCGCCGACGACCTCGATGCCGTCCTGCAGCTCGAAAAAGCTGCGCAGGCCGGCGCGTACCATCTCGTGGTCGTCGCACAGCAGCACACGCACGGTCTCAGCAGTCACGCGTCACCTCCAGCGACACGATCGTGCCGGCACCGGGTTTCGACTCGACGTGCAGGTCACCGCCGAGTGCCGCGGCGCGCTCGGTCATCGACGACAGGCCCATCCGGCGCGACTGGCGTACGGTCCGCGCCAGGTCGAATCCGACGCCGTCGTCGGCAACGGTCAACCGCAGCGTCGTCGGCGTGAACTCCAGCGTCACCTCGATGTGCTGAGCGCTGGCGTGTTTGAGCGCGTTGGACAGCGCCTCGGTGGCGATCCGGCCGACCTCGTAGTCGGTGGCCGCCGACTGCCGGCGCTGCTCGCCTTTGAGCCGCAGCTCGATCGGCGTGTCGTGGATCCGGCGAAGCAGCTCGACGCGGCGGCGCAGCAGCGTGGACAGATCGTCGCGGCGTTCCTCGGCCGGTCGCAGCGTGTCGAGCAGAGACGCCAACTCCTCGCGCGCGGTGCCGGCGAGTGCGCGTATCCGGTCGACCTGCTCGACCAGTCGCGGATCGGAGTCCTTGGTCAGGCTCGCCGCCGACTCGGCCGCGAGGGTCAGGCTGAACATCGTCTGCGTGACCGAGTCGTGCAGATCCCGCGCCAGCCGCGCGCGCTCGGCGGCGACCGACAGCTCGCGCAGCCGCGACTGCCGCTGCGCGCTGACCACAGCCAGCGCCGCGTGCGCGGCCAACGCCTCGACCACGCGCATGTCCTCGTCGGTGAACTCGTCGCCGCCGAGCTTGTTGGACAGATAGAGCGCGGCGACGATCTCGCCGCTGGCCACCACCGGGACGCCGAGAAAGGAGACCATCTTCGGATGCGCCTTCGGCCAGCGGCCGGTGAACTTCGGATGGTCGCTGAGCCGGCGCAGCCGGAACGGCTCAGGATCGGCCAGCATGGTGCCGAGGAATCCGTGCGTACGCGGCAGATAGCCGATCGCGCCCCAGGTCTTCGCGTCGACGCCTTCGACCAGGAACAACGCGAAGCCGCCGTCGCCGTCCGGTACGCCGACCGCCGCGTGCCGCGCGTCGGTCAGCTCCTTGGCCGCCTT
The DNA here is from genome assembly GCF_010993745.1 of Fodinicola acaciae. NCBI lineage: Bacteria > Bacillati > Actinomycetota > Actinomycetes > Mycobacteriales > Fodinicola > Fodinicola acaciae. The sequence goes on along the minus strand of NZ_WOTN01000001.1, from coordinate 1,553,896 downwards.
GAGGACCGTACGCAGCACCGACTCCGGTCGCCGCTCTCCTTGCAGGTCGAGCGCGACGTCCAGCAGCCGCTGCAGGGTCGCCGGGTCCGCCACGACTCCATCTTGCTACAACCGCCTGGCGTGGAACCTGACCTGCGAGCGCGTCGCCTCGACGCGTACGTCCGAGAAGCCGGCGGCGGACAGCCGCGCCGGCAGCGTGGCGGGGGAGACCGGAACCATCGTGTCGCCGATGTGCAGGAGCCGGAAACCGAGGCTCGGCAGGCTGTCGACACCGGCGAAGACACCGCCCGGTCGCAGCAGTCGGCGTGCCTCTGCGAACAACGCGTCCTGTGCGGCGACCGGTGACACGTGGTGCAGCATCGTGAAACACACGACACCGGAATAGGCGGCGGAGTCCAGCGGTACGTCCGCGCCGCTGGCACGGATGACCTCGATCCGGTCGCCGTAGGTGTTTTCCAGCCGTACGGCCAAAACCGGGTCGACCTCAACGGCGGTCAGCCGCTCGCAGTGGTCGGCCAGCACGCGCGTCGTCGCGCCGTACCCGGGGCCGATCTCGACGACGTCGTCGCCGATGCCGGCCCCGGCGAGCCAGTCGGTGAGTGGCTTCTCGACCGCGTTGGCCCACATCCGTGAGCTGCAGAGCCAGCGGTGCACCGCGTTCATCATGCGGTCGAGCATGGCCGTGGCGCGGCGCCGGCGGTTATGCCGCAGGCGCCACCGTGTGCCGGATATCGGTCACGTCAGGCCGTCGGCGAACGGCACCACGTCGCGACCGAAGGCCTCCAGGCCGGCCGGGTCGTCGCGCGTCCAGCCGGTGGCCACGTCGATGCCGAGGCCATGCAGCTGCTCGAGCTGCGCCTTCACCTCGTCGCGGTCGGCGCGGAAGTTGACCATGCAGGTCTTCTCGATCGCGTCGTAGTCGGTGCCTTCGCGCTCGCAGTGCTCGCGCAGCACGTTGAGCTTGTGCTCGACGTCGGGTCCGCCGAAGATGTTGCAGGCCTGCGCGTACTTGGCCACGAGCCGCAGCGTCTTCTTCTCGCCGCCGCCACCGATCAGGATCGGCGGATGCGGCTTGCTCAGCGCCTGTGGCGAGTTGAGCGTGCGGCCGAGCTGGTAGTGCTTGCCGTCGTACGCGGCGTCGGAGTCCGACCACATCTGCAGGCAGACCTGCAGTGTCTCCTCCAGCCGCTCGAACCGCTCGGCGGTCGGTCCGAACGGCAGACCGAGGCCGGCCACCTCCTCTTCGTTCCAACCGGCGCCGACACCGAGCATGGCGCGGCCGTTGGAAAGGACGTCCAGCGTCGTGACCGCCTTGGCCAGCACGCCCGGCTGGCGGTAGGTGGCCGCCGTGACCAGCGTGTAGAGCTTGACGCGCGAGGTGTGGGCGGCGATGAAACCGAGCGCCGTGTATGCCTCGAGCATCTCGTTCTCGACCGGTCCGACCACCGGGATCTGGAACAGGTGGTCCATCACCGAGACCCGGTCGAAGCCGATGTCCTCGGCCGCCTTCGCGATGGTGGCCAGATCGCTGCCGAGCTTGGCGGGTCCGTTGGGATAGCTGAAGTTGGGCAGGTGGAGACCAAGTTTCATGGTGTCCAGCCTATGGCGAATCGTCCGCTCAGACAGGCCCTGCCGATCCTGGGATAAATGGTTTGCCAAGCCTGGTGCCGGCGCTGCTAGGGTCCCATTCGTGTTTTACCTGCGCTAGCGACTCCAGGCGACGGTCGAGGTGTTGATCCCACCGTCGCGAGTCGCGGCGTGGGAGGAAGCACGTGCGCCTGCTGGCGCGGACCGTGCGTGGCCTGGAACCGGTCGCTTGCGCGGAAATTCACGAACGGCAGCTCGGCTGGGTGGAGAGCGTCCGCCACCGTGAGGTGGTTTTCCATCCGGTCGGCGACGCCCTGACATTGCGTACGGTCGACGACGTTGCCACGCTCGTCGCCGAAGTCGACGGCATCGGAGTGTCCACATCGGACCTTCGGCGCCTGTCGGCGGCCATCGATCGGCTCGAGGTCAGTGAAATCATCGGTCATGGGTCCAATGTGGACGTATCGGCGTCGGTGGTCGGCGCGCGGCGGTTCAACCGGTACGACGTGGAGGACGCGGTCGGCTCGCGGCTGCCCGGCTATCGGTCGCGCCGCGGCGGTGTCCGGCCGCCGGATGGCCTGACCTGGCGCGTGACGATCGAGGGTTCGCTGGCCAGAGTGGCCGTACGGCTCGGCCGCGCGCCGCTGCACCGGCGGCCGTACAAGGTCGCGTCGGTGCCGGGCACGCTGCATCCGCCGGTCGCGGCGGCGATGGCGCGGCTGGCCGGGGTCGCCGAGCGGCACGTGGTGCTGGATCCGTGCTGCGGAGCCGGCACGACGCTCGGCGAGTCGCCGGGTCTTCGCGTCGGTTTCGATCTGGACGTACGCGCGGCGGCGGCCAACCTGCGCGGCGTGACGTTGGCGGTCGCCGATGCGTCGGCGCTGCCGCTGGCGGACGGATCCGTCGATCGTGTGCTGGTCAATCCGCCGTGGGGTCGGGCCGTACGACCTGGCGGCGGGCTGACCGCCGACCTGGCACCGCTCTGGCGTGAGCTGCGTCGAGTGGTGACAGGTGAGGCGGTCGTGGCCGCGCTTTTGCCCGACGGCGTGACGCCGGCGGCCTTCCATGCGGTCCGTCGCGTGCCGATCCGCGTACACGGCCGACCGGCGGTCATCCACGTACTGGCCGGATAAGGCCGGCCAGCCCCATTCCGATCGCACCGCCGACTGATTATCGTCAGCCTCCATCATAATTCGGAAGGCGGGGTCCGATGAGGAGTTGGACAAGGCGGTGCGCGATGGTCGCCGCGGTCGTGTTGGCGCTGGCCGGGCTGACCGGCGTACGCGCGGATGCCGCGGCCCGGGCTGCCTGCGGTGTTGCCGGCGATCCAGCGGTGGACCGCCGGCGGCGCGCAGGGTTTCGGCTGGACCGGCAACGGCAGGATCGTGGTCAACACAGCCGACTCGGCGGCATTGGCCGCCGACGCGCGTACGTTCGCCACCGACGTCGGCGTGGTGATGCACCAGCCCGCGCCGCCAGTGGTGACCGGCGTGCTGGGCGACGCGCGGGCCGGTGACGTGTTCGTCGGGCTCGGCTCGACGGACCAGCTCGGCTCGGAGGGCTATGCGCTGACCGTCGCGCCGGTGCTGCAGTTGTCTGCTCGGGCGGCCGCCGGCGTGTTCTGGGGGACGCGTACGGTCCGGCAGTTGCTGCGCCAGTCGAGGACGTTGCCGGCTGGCGCGGCTCGGGACTGGCCGCGATATCGGATCCGCGCGGCGCTGGTGGACGGCCAGCCGTTTCCGATGGGGTGGTGGTTCAACGAGGTGCGCGAGCTGTCGTACCTGAAGATCAACGAGATGCGCTTTCCGGCGAACGCGGCCGGCATGACCGAGGCGCAGGAGCGGCAGCTGGACGCGTTCGCCAGGACCTACCACGTCGAGCTGACACCACTGATCGACATGCCGGCGTATCTCAATGTCGACGAAACACCGCTGCCGGACGCGTACGCGCTGCGCGGCGACAACGGCGAGAAGTTCGACGGCGCGCTGGATCTCACCAACCCGGACGCGGTGGCCTGGGCCCGAGGGCTGATCACCGGCTACATCGACGGCGGGTGAGCGTCACTCGGCGCTCAACGCCACCACAAACCCGGCGTTCGGCGAGCGCCACAACAAACCCGGCGCTGGGCGAGCGCCGCAAGAAACCCGGCGCTCGGCGACTACCGACAGGATCGCGGCGCTCGCCGAACGCCGTACGAAACGCGGCGCTCGCCGAGCGACGGCGGATGAGCGTCACTCGGCGCTCAACGCCACCACAAACCCGGCACTCGGCGAGCGCCACAACAAACCCGGCGCTGGGCGAGCGCCGCAAGAAACCCGGCGCTCGCCGAATGCCGCGTAAAACACGGCACTCGCCGTTGGTCGGCGGCTGGATCCTGCACCATTTCTGGTCGGGTGCGGTCTTCTCGTCGCCGTGCCGGTGACCGTGGTATTTCTGTTGTTGGCGGCCGTTCTGCTGCCGGAATCGCGGATTTCGCACGCCGGCCGTCTCCGGCCGGCGATCGTCTGCCCTCGACCGCGCACGACGCGTTCACCGATGGCCTGCATCTGGTCGCTGTGACATGCGCGGTGATCCTGCTCGTCATCGTGACGCTGAGCGTGCTCCTCCCGCGGGATTAGCGCGTTCGGTCCACGGGGTCAGCAATGCGTTGCCGGCCAACGGGTCGCGGTCTCGCCGCCACGGCTGGCCGATGGCGATCGCGGCGGCGATGGTGACGAACAGCGCGCTCGGCAGGAACAGCCGCAACGAGGTCGGGAACGGTGCCAGCAAAAGCGTGCCGAGATAGCCGGTGAAGGCGGCGGCGACCAGCGCGGTGACGATCGTACGGCGGAGCAGCACCGCGCCGATCACCGCGACCAGCGCGAGGACGAGCATGCCTTGCTCGTTGACCAGCGACCGCAGCTCCAAGCCCACCGACAATGCGACTCTGCCGGCGTAATAGGGAAATCCCTGGACCGGGCCGGTGAACTTTCCTTCCGTGTTCTGGGAAACCAGGTCGGTGAAGGTGACATGCGAGAACAGGTTGATGACGACCGTGGAGGCGAGTACGCCGGCCGCGGTCGCCGCGCACGCCTTCCACCAGCTGTCCCGCAGCTCGCTGGTCTGGCGCCAAGCCCACACCGCGACGAAAAACGCGAAAGCGCAGGCGAATGTGATGAGCTGGCGTGAGGTGTTGGCAAGGACGATCATCGCGACGCAGGCGACGATCCGCCGCATCGTCATCGGTGGCGTGGCGCCGGAGCGTGTCGGCCACGGCAGCGTGAACAGCCAGCAGGTCGCGGTCAGCAGGCTGAGCGACTCGGCGAGCGGCGTCACCGCGTACACCATCGGGGAGACGACGAGCAGCAACACCATGGCGAGCGTGGCGGCGACCGGTCGCGCCAGCCGACGCAGCAAGGCGTAGAAAGCTGGCACGAACGCCGCGTACGCGAGGAACGGCACGACGAACATGCCATTAACGCCGAAAAGTGCGACAAACGGCGCGGAAAGCAACGAATACAGCGGCCGGCCGGCGAACGAGTAGAAGGCCCGCGCGTCCCAGATCGGCGCCGCGTCCTTGACCCCCAGGAGCGTGACCGAGAAGTCGTGCACCTGCTGGTTGGCCGCGTACGGGTCGGCACCGAGGATGCGCAGCGTGAAATACAGATATGACCGGGAGTCGAACAGCCAGAGGTTGCGGCCCTGCGACAGCAGGAAAGTGAGATGTGCCGCGCCGGCGAGCAGGCCGACGGACAACACCAGGATCCACAGCAGCCTGCTGGTCCGGCGGCTCGTCGTCGGCGCGGCGGCCGTCTGGTCGGGGGAGGTGCGGGGGGTGACCAAGTCGAGTTGGCCAGGCATCGATACGTCGTCCCATCGTCGCGGATCCCCGTCCCGGCGATGGTACGACGGCTGCCATGGCAGCTGCAGATCAGCCAGCAGCGTAGGGATTTGCCAGCGCCGGCAGCGTGTCGGCGGCGAACAGGCGGCCGGCCAGGTGGTCGAGCGCATACCAGACGGCGCCGATCGGTACGGCCTCGGCGCCGAAGCCGGAAACCGCCACCCGCGGTGTGCTCATGCAGCGCAGCTCGAGCTCCGCGGTCAGGTCCGGCACGACAAGCTGCGCGTAGCTGGCGAAAACTCCGGTCAACAGCAGCATTTCGGGGTCTACCAAGGAAACCGCGATCGCCGCGACCTCGCCGATCGCGCGCGTGTAGCGGCGCATAGCCTTGCGCGCATTGGCATCGCCTTCGATCGCGGCGGTGGCGACGTCGTGGATGTGGTCGCCGGTCCGCGCCGCCACCGAGCAGGCGAGGATATGCTCGATCGCCGCGTCACCGTTGAGAGCGTTGAAAACCGACACGTCGCCGGCCATGCCACTGTGTCCGCAGCGGATCCTGCCGTCGAGCACCAGCGTGACGCCGAGCCGGCGGCCGGCCTGCAGCACGATCAGGTCGGAAATCCCTTGCGCTGCACCAATTCGCTGTTCGGCCAGCGTTCTCATCCACGCGTCGTTCTCCACCACGACCGGGAGCTCGAGCAGCTCGGTCAGCTCGGCCGGCAGGTCGGCGCCCGACCAGTCCGTTATCGCCGAGGACAACAGGACCTTGCCGTCCGGCGCGAGCTGTCCGGTCGTACCGGCGCCGACGAGCCACACGTCGCCGCGGCCAAGGCCAGCCCCGCCAAGCGCGTCGTCGATCGTCGCGGCGGTTGCCGCGAGCCGTCGCGTACGCGCGTCGTCCGGATTGACGGCGCGCTCCGCTCGCGCGACGACGGTGCCGGCCAGGTCGGCGACGGCCGCGCGGATCGCATACGCGCCGATGTCGACACCGACCACGTGGCCGGCCGCCGCGTTGAAGCGGAAGCGCTGCGCCGGCCGGCCACGGCCCGACGCATACGGCTCCTCGGCGACGACCCAGCACCGGTCGGTGAGACCGCGGATCACCTCGGCCAGCGAGGCCCTGGTCAGGCCGGTGCGCTCCACCAGCTCCGCGAGCCGCAGGTCACCACCAGTGCGGATGGCGGCCAGCACGGCGTGCTCGTTGATCTGCCGCAGCCGGTTGAGATCGCCAGCCGGCACCGCGGCTCGTGGCACGATCACACCGGCGACCTCCTTATTTCGCCGGACACTATCATAATTGAGGACGCAATCGGAATCCGATTGCGTCGCCGAACGCGGCGATCGGGTGATGTCTTTCCGGCCATCGGCTGCGCGGACCGGGCGCGGAAGGTGTCATGGCGTCCCGGCAGGTGGCGAAAAGGTCCACTCAATGGGATCCACGGCCCGGGTGGAACGATAAATGTCTGTCTTGTGAGGTTTACCGGAGGGGTGAATGTCGAGTTACTGGCGCTAGACGCACGAAACATGGCTTTCACGTCCGCGTGACCGCCGGCCCCTGTGGTGGGTGTGACTGCTGAGGCCAGCAATGCTGTTGTGGGCTTCTCGCCAGGCCGGGCTCAATGTCCAGGCGGGCTAATTGTCCGGTTTGATGTCTTGTTAACCAAGTATTACCCGGTCTGGCCGTCTCACCTGCATGGTTGGCCACAGCAGTCACACCAGCACCGCCCCTCGCCGCCGCTGGATGTTCACAGAGACTCCCTGACGCGCGCCTGGATCGCGGCGCCGTGGAAGTCGTTGCCTTCCAGGTCAGTAGCCGCGGGTACGGCGGGCGGCTGGCCGGCGCCAACCGGCGGCCATGGCAGCGATCGGCGTGCCGCGGAAGGCGCGTACCAGCTCGCCGCCCACGGTGATGCCGGCGGCCAGCGCCATGCCGATGGCCAGCGCCTGCGACAGGTTGAGCCACCCTTGACCGACGTTGCCGCCGCCGAGCTCCAGCAGGCCGCGATAGAGCGCGGTGCCGGGCAGCAGCGGACCGATCAGCGGCACGACGTACGGCAGCGCCGGCCGCCGCTGCCAGCTCGCGGCGAAATGCGCCAGCGTGCCGACGACTGCCGCTGAGACACCGGCGGACACGACTGGGTTGAGGTTGGCCTCGCGCATCAGCGTGTAGAAAACCCAGATCAGGCCGCCGCCGACCGCGGCGAACAGCAGCTCGCGCGGTGGTGTGTGCAGCGACAGCGCGAAGGTCACCGTCAGCGCGACCGCGGCGACGATCTGCAGCGCGTCCAGGCCTGGCGGCATGGCTGGCAGAGCGGCCATGGACAGGGGGAGTCCAAAGTGGACGGCGGTGTAGACGACGATGCCGACACCGGCCACGATCGCCGCCAGCGCGAAGAAAACCTCCAGGATCCGGGCAGCCGAGCTGACGAACGCGCCGGTGATGCCGTCGGCGACGCTGGCGACCAGCGGCCGTCCCGGCAGCAGCGTGATGATCGCGGCGGTGATGACCGCCGAACCCTGCAGCTGTACGCCGGTGGCCATGATCAGCACCGCGGTGAGCGCGGCGATCGCGGCCGCGACGGAGAACTGGTAGAACTCCGCGACTCCGCGCCTGGCAAGGAAAACGGTCGTCCGCTCGGCGAGCAGCGCGGCGACGAACGCGACGCTGGACACGATCAGTCCACCGCCGGTCAGCACGCTGGCGGCGGCCGACATCAGCGGCAGCGACAGGGCGATGATCCAGCGCGGGTAGAAGTTGCGGCCGTGCTTGATCTGCTTGAGGTCCAGGAACGCCACGTCCAGCGGCAGGCCGTCGGCGGCGTCGCGGATCAACTGGTGGACGGCGACCAGCCGCGTGTAGTCGGGCGAGCGCCGCCGTACGACCCGCTCACCGGTGACCGGCGCCGCGCCCTGGCCCGGCAGGCAGGAGATGGAGATCGCGGTGAAGTTGACGATCACCTCCGGCCGCGGCAGGTCGTACGACTGCGCCAGGCTCAGCATCGCCTCGGTGACGCTTTCGGTGGACTCGCCACTGGCCAGCAACAGCTCGCCGACCCGCAGCGCGAGGTCCATCGCGCGATAGGTCTCCGGCGTGCCGGGTTCCTCTTCGGTGAGGTCGACGACGACCGGCCGCCGGTGCAGCAGCCGGGACCACGGAGTGCGCGTACGTGGCCGGACGATCGTTTCCATGGCGGTGCCTGGCGGACCTTTCTCAAGTGGACACAGGGAATGACCCCTGCGAGATGTTTCGGAGGTGGAAGGTGTGGGGGACGGACGCCTAGGAATGTCGTCGGTCGGACAGGCCGGGACAACGCCGGCCAACTGGTGCGAACGCCGGTCGCGGAATACGCGTCGACGCCGCGGCCAGGGGGTGGTCACTGGCTGCGGTGACGGCGGTGTCACAGCGTCGCACAGCTAAATCGTAGGGGTTGCGACGCCTTCTGAAAGCCCCCTTGAGCTGTCACGTGTGCCACATGCTGGGAACGTTCCCGGAAAGTCGCTGACCAGTGCCGGCAACCCCGCGCGGACCGGCCGGACGTGTGGTTAGTGTGGACCAGACCACCACCGGCCGGACCGGTTACCGGCGTTCGAGAGGACAACCCCTGTGCACGACGATCGCAAATTGATCGAGGACCGCCTCAGCCGCGCGTTGCGGCAGCGGATCCGTCCGGCACTGTACGTGCGGACCGCGCCGCTGACCGTACGTGCCTGGCACGTCGACGGGGAGCCGGTGCCGACCGCGGACGCGCTCGCGGCGCACGCCGACGGCAGGTTCGAGTCGTTCGAGGTCGGCCAGGCCTGGGGGACGCCGTGGTCGACCACCTGGTTCGAACTGACCGGCGAGGTGCCGGCCGACTGGCGCGGCGAGCGGGTCGAGGTCGTCCTCGACCTGGGTTTCGAAGGCGACGGCCCCGGCTTCCAGGCCGAGGGTCTGGCGTACGACATCGACGGCGTGCCGATCAAAGGCATCTCACCGAAAAACGCGTACGTGCCGGTCGCGGACGGCACCGGAAACGTACACATTTTCGTGGAAGCCGCGGCGAACCCGGCCGTGCTGCACGACTTCCTGCCGACCGACCTCGGCGACAAGCTGACCGCGCCGCAGGTGAAGATCTACCGGCTGGCCAAGGCCGAGATCGCGGTCCGCGACGAGGACGTCTGGCAGCTGATCCACGATGTCGAGGTGCTCGACGAGGTGATGCGCGAGCTGCCGGTCACCGAGCCGCGGCGCCACCTCATCCTCCGCGCGCTGGAGCGCGCACTTGACATGCTCGACCTGCACGACGTGCCCGGCACGGCGGCCGCCGCGCGCGAGCAGTTGGCCGAGGCGCTGGCACAGCCGGCCAACGCGAGCGCGCACCGGCTCTCGGCGACCGGCCACGCCCACATCGACAGCGCGTGGCTGTGGCCGCTGCGCGAGACCGTACGCAAGGCGGCGCGGACGTTCGCCAATGTCACCGCGCTGGCCAAGGACTATCCGGAGCTGGTGTTCTCCGCGTCGCAGGCGCAGCAGTACGAGTGGGTCAAGAACAACCAGCCGCACATCTACCAGCGCATCCAGGACGCGGTGAAGTCCGGCAACTGGGCGCCGGTCGGTTCGATGTGGGTCGAGTCCGACGCCAACCTGCCCGGCGGCGAGGCGCTGGCCCGCCAGCTGATCGTCGGCAAACGCTTCTTCGCCGAGGAGTTCGGCGTGGACACCCAGGAGATCTGGCTGCCCGACTCGTTCGGCTACACCGCCGCGTTTCCGCAGCTCGCGCGGCTGGCCGGGGTGCGCTGGTTCCTCACCCAGAAGCTGTCATGGAACCAGACCAACCGGCTGCCGCACCACACGTTCTGGTGGGAGGGCATCGACGGCAGCCGCGTCTTCACGCACTTCCCGCCAGTGGACACCTACAACGCGGTCTTCTCCGGCGAGGAGCTGACCCGGGCGGTCAGCCAGTACGCCGAGAAGGGCCTCGGCAGCACCTCGCTGATCCCGTTCGGCCACGGCGACGGCGGCGGCGGCCCCACCCGCGACATGCTCGAGCGCGCGCGCCGGCTGGCCAACCTGGAAGGCGCGCCGAAGGTCGTCGTGGAGAAGCCGGAGGAGTTCTTCAAGCGGGCTGAGGCCGAATACGCCAACGCGCCGGTCTGGTCCGGTGAGCTCTACCTGGAGTTCCACCGCGGCACGTACACCAGCCAGCACCTCACCAAGGCCGGCAACCGGCGCAGCGAGCACCTGCTCCGCGAGGCCGAGCTGTGGGCGGCGACCGCCGCGTTGCAGGGCAAGGAATATCCGTACGAGAAGCTCGAAGAGCTCTGGAAAACCGTGCTGCTGCACCAGTTCCACGACATCCTGCCGGGCAGCTCGATCGCCTGGGTGCACCGAGAGGCACGTGAGACGTACGCACGCGTCGCCGGCGAGCTGGAGACGTTGATCGGCGCGGCGCAGGAAGGCGACGGTGACGGTGCCAGCCAGGGGATCCGCGTGTTCAACGCCGGGCCGCTGGCGCGTTCCGAGGTCGTGGCCGTGCCGGTTGAGCTGGCGCATGGCGTCGAGGCGGACCAGAAACTGGCCGACGGACGGGTCGCCATGTGGTCGACCACGCCGGCTCTCGGCACCGGATCGGCCGAGCCGACACTGCCGAGTGGTGTCACTCCGGTGTCGGTCAGCGACCGCCGGCTGGACAACGGGCTCGTACGGATTTCGTTGGACGACAACGGTTTCCTGCGCTCGATCTACGATGTGGCGGCCGACCGGGAGGTGCTCGCGCCGGGGCAGGTGGGCAACCTGCTGCAGCTGCATCCCGACCACCCCAACCAGTGGGACGCCTGGGACATCGACAAGTTCTACCAGCACTCGCACCGCGATCTGTCCGAGGTGGACAGCATCGAGGTGCTGGACGCCGGCCCGCTGACCGGCGCGATCCGGGTCCGCAGGTCGTTTGGCGCGTCCAGGATCGACCAGGTGCTGCGGCTCGGCGCCGGCAGCCGGCGGCTGGACATCGAGACCGAGATCGACTGGCACGAGGACGAGAAGGTGCTCAAGGCGGCCTTCCCGATCGACGTACACGCCGACCGCACGGCCTCGGAGATCCAGTTTGGCCACGTCCACCGGCCGACGCACCAGAACACCAGCTGGGACGCAGCGCGGTTCGAGGTCTACGCGCACCGCTGGGTCCACGTGGGCGAGCCGGGCTACGGCGTGGCGGTGGTCAACGACGCCACCTACGGCTACGACGTCGGCCGGACGACGCGCGATGGCGGTGGCACGACGACGACCGTACGGCTGACACTGCTGCGCGCGCCGAGGAGCCCCGACCCAGAGACCGACCAGGGCGTGCACCGCTTCACCTACTCGATCCGCGCCGGCGCCGGCATCCCGGACGCGGTCGCCGAGGGTTACGCGCTCAACCTGCCGCTGCGTGTCGGCGCCGGCGCTCCGACCGAGCCGCTGGTCGACGTGTCCGGCTCAGGTGTGATCGTCGAGGCGGTCAAGCTGGCCGAGGACCGGTCCGGCGATGTCGTCGTGCGGCTCTACGAGGCACACGGCGCACGTACGACCGCGTCCGTACGTGCCGGCTTCGACCTCGCGTCCGCCGGTGTGGTCGACCTCCTGGAGCGGCCGCTCGAGTCCGCCGAGACGGTCGACGGCGAGCTGCGCGTGCCGCTGCGGCCGTTCCAGATCGTGACCGTACGCCTCAAACCGGCTCGCTAGACCCTCCCGAGGGTGACGTTTCGACGGTCGTCAGAACACCTCGAAACGTCACCCTCGGCGTCGTGTCAGCGGAGCGGGTTGACGGTGTCGTGGAAGATCTCGCGGATGTCGGCGGAGTCGCTGCCACAGATGGCGTACGTGGCGGCGATGACGAGGCGGCGGTCGATCGCGGGGTCGTTGACCTCGACGCTGAAGCGTGCGCGCAGGCCGGTGTGGCGGCGGATGCGTACGCTCACCGCGCGGCTGCCTTGCTTGCTGAAGACCATCTGGAACGGCATGACGACACCGTCCGGCACCAGGATGAACGGAAACACGTAACGGATCGAGCTGACGCCGACGGCACGTGAGACCAGCAGCGGAGCGTCGTTCTGCTCGATCGTCCACGGACTGTACGTGAAGTTGCGGAAGTGCGACTCGATGGTGCCCAGCAGGCCGTAACGCGGTCCGAAGACCTTGTGGCCGCCGAAGCTCGCATAGCCGGCGATCTCCTGGAGTCCGCGACCGACCCGGATCTCGGCCAGGTCGCGGAGGTTGGACGTGACCCGCTTGACGATCCGAGCCACCGGCTCCCGCTGACCGCGTATGTAAAAGTCGAGCTGCGTCGCTTTGAACGTGTATCGCGTACGCACCGTGAATCGGTCGAGCGTCTGCAAATCGGCGGTCACGGAGGCAGGGTAGGGCTGCTGCGCCAGCCGAGCGAGTCGGTAGGGTGGGCGGTGCCGCGACTGGCGTACGGGACGTGGAAACGACCACGAGGGAGCGGCACAGCCCGGAGCGATCCGGGAGCCAACCGGAGTGTCGCGCGCCTGGGCACACCGCAGCCCGAGCCGCCAGGAGAGCCGATGACCCAACACCATCCCGCACTGTCCGCCGAGGACCCAGAGCTCGCCGCGCTGATCGCGGCCGAGGAGCAGTTGCAGGCCGACACGCTGCGGATGATCCCGTCGGAAAACTACGTGTCCGCCGCCGTGTTGGAGGCGACCGGGACCGTACTCACCAACAAGTATTCGGAAGGCTACGCCGGCAAGCGTTACTACGAGGGCCAGCAGAACATCGACCCGATCGAGACGCTGGCCGCCGACCGCGCGAAAGCGTTGTTCGGTGCCGACCATGCCAACGTGCAGCCCTACTCCGGCTCGCCCGCCAACCTGGCCGTCTACCTGGCCTTCCTGCAGCCGGGGGACACCGTGCTCGGCATGGGACTGCCGGCCGGCGGTCACCTGACGCACGGCTGGAGCGTGTCGGCGACCGGCAAGTGGTTCAAGGCGGCGCATTACGGCGTACGCAAGGACACCGGCCGGATCGACATGGACGAGGTCCGCGACCTGGCCAGGACAGAGCGGCCGAAGCTGATCATCTGCGGTGGCACGGCGATCCCGCGCACCATCGACTTCGCGGCTTTCGGTGAGATCGCGCGCGAGGTCGGCGCGGTGCTGCTGGCCGACGTGGCCCACATCGCCGGCCTGATCGCCGGCGGTGCGCATCCGTCGCCGTTCCCGCACGCCGACGTCGTGTCGACGACGACCCACAAGACGCTGCGTGGTCCGCGTGGCGCGATGCTGATGACCAAGGAGGAGCACGCGAAGGCGATCGACCGCGCGGTGTTCCCCGGCCTGCAGGGTGGTCCGCACAACCACACGACCGCGGCGATCGCGGTGGCGCTGAAGGAGGCGGCCACCGATGACTTCAAGGCGTACGCGCGGCAGATCGTCACCAATGCCAAGGCGCTCGGCGAGGAGCTGGCCAAGCGCGGCTTCGACCTGGTCTCCGGCGGCACCGACAACCACCTGCTGCTGATCGACCTGACCAGCAAGGACATCCCCGGCAAGCCGGCCGCGAAGGCGCTGGACCGGGCTGGCATCGTGGTCAACTACAACACCGTGCCGTTCGACCCGCGTAAGCCCTTCGACCCCTCCGGCATCCGGATCGGCACGCCGTCGCTGACCTCGCGCGGCCTGCCGGCCTCGGAGATGGCCACCGTCGCCGAGTGGATCGACCGCGTGGTCGCCGCCGAGAAGGCCGGCGACGAGGACACCATCGCGAAGGTACGCGCCGAGGTGAAGGCGCTGATGGACGGATATCCGGCTCCGGGCGTCCCGGTCGCATGATTCAGATCCGGGCAGGCGGCCGATGAGGATGCCGGCCGCCTGCCCGGATAATCGTTACGCCGGCCGGCATCCGGCTGGTACGGTCTGCTCCGGACCGTGACATCGCCTGAGGAGGTGAGACCCGTGAACGTTGATCAGTGGGTGCTCTCCCGCCTCGTCACGGTCGGCGACTGACCTAGGGGCCTAGTTGTCGCCGGAGCGCCGCACGGCACTCCGGAAGGTGAAAACAATGGACTCCACACTCGTGGTCAACCGCGTGTCCGCGCGGCAGTGGCACGCCTTGGAAGACGACCTGGTCGTCGGTCGCGGCGATGTCTCACGGCGTCCGGACGGTCGCGTGTTCGTCAGCGTCGATGCCTGGCACCCCGCGGTTTTCGACCAGCTCGCGGCTGTGCTGCTGGCCGAGCTGCCCCGGCCGCTCTACACCGTGGTCGACGAGGACGATGTCGACCTGACCTGCGGCTGGGAACGCGCCGGTTTCGTGGCGCGGCGCCGGGAATGGGAATACGTGCTGGCGACCGATCCGCGGCTGACCGGCCTGGACGTGGCCGTACGACCGCCGGATCTGACGATCGGCGCGGCGCGAGAGCGGCCGGTGCACGCGCTCTATCGCGCGATCCGCGAGGAGGTCGACGCCGCCGTCGGCTGGCAGGAGATGCCGGCCGAGGTGCTGTCGCCGCTGCACGACGTGTCGGCGTACGCGGTGGCGACGCTGGCCGGTCGCGACGTCGGCCTGGTGCGGGTCGCGCCGTTGACCCGCCGGCCGCGCGTCGGCCTGATCGCGGTGCTCGCCGCATACCGTCGTCGCGGCATCGCCCGCGCCATGCTGGCACATGCGCTCGATTCGTTGCACCGCAACGGAATTCAGACGGCGTCGGCCGACATCAACGCCGCCAACCATGCGGCGCTCGCACTGTTCGAGGGGATCGGCGCGCGGCGGGCCGGCAGCAACCTCGAGCTCGTACACCGCTGAGGACTGGAGAGAAATGCCGAAAACCAAGGACGGCATCGACGTCGAGGGGACCGTCGTCGAATGCCTGCGTAACGCCGTTTTCAAGGTGGAGCTGGAAAACGGACACCAGGTGCTCGCGCATCTGAGCGGCCGGGTGCGCAGGAACTACATCAAGATCATGCTGCAGGACCGCGTGCTGGTCGAGCTGAGCCCGTACGACCTGACCCGTGGCCGGATCATCTTCCGCTATCGATCCTGACCTGTGGACGCATCGGTGCGGCTCACGGCATGGTAACTGCCATGGCGAAACTGATCTATTCGATGCTGATGTCGCTCGACGGCTATGTCGAGGACGAAAAAGGTGCCTTCGGCTGGGGTGCGCCGTCGGACGAGGACGTGCATACGTACGTCAACGAGCTGGCGGCGCCGATCGGCACCTACCTCTACGGCCGGCGGATGTACGAGACGATGGTCTACTGGGAGACGGCGGGTTCGCTGCCGGCGGTCCAGGGCGAGTGGGCGCGGTTGTGGCGGGCCACCGACAAGATCGTCTACTCGCGTACGCTCGCCGAGCCGTCCAGCGCGCGTACGCGGATCGAGCGCGACTTCGATCTCGACGGCGTACGCCGGCTGAAAGAGGAGTCCGGGCGCGACATCGCGATCGCCGGTCCGGAGCTCGCCGCGCAGGCGATCGGCCTGGTCGACGAGCTGCACCTGATCAAGTCGCCGGTGGTGGTCGGCGGTGGCAAGCCGTTCTTCCCCGGCGGCGTACGGCTGGATCTCGAGCTGCTGGACGAACGGCGGTTTTCCGGTGGCGTGGTCGCGCTGCGCTATGCGGTCAGCGACGCAGGTCGACGGTGACATGTTCGGCAAACCGGTAGGGCCGGTGGCTGAGCACGCCGCCGAGGTGCCGGCGCAGCCGTGACATCTCGGCGCGTACGGTCACCGTGCGGGACGGGTCGCCGAACAGGTCGCTGGACAGCTCCGACGCGCTGCGGCCGTCGCGGTGCACGGCCAGGATGCGCAGGATTTCCGCGTGCCGATGGGAAAGCCGGTGCGTCCAGCTGCCGCTCTCGCCGCTGACCGTCAGCGTCGCGTAGCGCGGGTTGGCCACGTCGATGACAGCCGTGGTCGCCGGGGCGGATCCGGTCGTCGCCGGCCGGATCAGCCAGCCGCCCGGCAGTGCCTCGAGCTGGCAGGAACCGAAGGCCGGCAGCCAGCCGGCGCCTTCGGCGGCCGGCTCCGGCAGCATGACGCGATCGACCGGCGGCAGGCCGGCGGCCGCGGCGACCCAGCCGTGCGGGTCGGTGACCAACGCCGGTCCGTCGACGCGGGTCAGCGTCGGCGCGGCGACCACGCGGAGGCGTTCGAGGTCGAGCAGGTGGTCGTCGCGCAGTTGTGCCTGCGCGAGCCTTGCGACCGCGTCGACCAGCGCGAGCGTGCTTGGATGCACGGTGCGCGCCGGACCGGACAGGTCGACGATGCCGAGCAGCCGGCCGTCGCGCGGATCGTGGATCGGCGCCGCCGAACACGTCCAGGTGTGGTGCGTACGGACGAAATGCTCGGCGGAATAGACCTGCAGCGGCCGCTTGGTCACCAACGCTGTGCCGATCGCGTTCGTACCAACGGTTTCCTCGGACCAGCACGCACCCTCGACGAAGCCGAGGTCGTCGGCGGTGATGCGTACGCGCGCGCTGCCCTCGCGCCACAGCAGGCGGCCGTCGGCGTCGACAACCACCATGATCGTGGCCGTGTCGTCGGCGACGCTGGTCAGGCCGTCGCGCAGGACCGGGAGGACGCGCGCGAGCGGTGACCGGCGCCGGCGGTGGTCGATCTCGTCGCCGGCCAGCGGCACCGGATCGCGGCCGCGGTCGGGGTTGAGCCGCTGGCCGAGCATCCGCTGCCACGACTGGCCGATCACCGAGCGTACGGCCAGCTGGCCGCCTTCCATCGCCTGCGCGTGCGCGCGAGCGAGCAGCCGGGCGTGCCGGCGCGGGTCGGCCCCGGCCGGCAGCGCGGGCTCCAGCTGCCGCGGCATCACCTCATCCTGCGCCTTCGCCGCGGCCGGCGAAACCCGCTGGGCCGGCAGTTTCCGCAGCACGTTCCACGTGTGGAAGTCGGTCACCGAGGTGAAGGCCAGTTTGACCGGCCGATGTCCTTTTGGTGTGGAGATCTCCAACTTCACGACCGCGTTGCTGTCGACCACGTTGCCTGGCCTTCGCGATGGTCAGGGGATGGCGTCGCGTACGGCGGCGGGGTTTTCCATGTGGACCATGTGGCCGGCGCCGTCGATCCGCCGCAATGTCACCGATTCCGGCAAGGCGGCGGCGTTGCCGATCGGCACGACCCGGTCCTCGACGCCCCACACCACGCTCACCGGCTTGGTCAGGGCAGCCAGCTCCCCGGACACGTCGATGCCATCCGACAATGTGCGCAACAGCGCGTCCAGAGCCGCGGACACGCCGTCCAATCGCTTGTATTTCAGCAAATCATCGGCGAGTTGCCGGTTGACCAGCTTCTCGTCGGCGAACAGCGCGGCAAGGTGCGGCTTGAGCTCGCGGCGCGTCGACGCCGAGGCGAAGCCGCGCAGGTAGTCGGCGTTGATGTCCGGACCGATGCCGGCCGGCGCCACCAGGGTGAGGCCGGAGACCACCGGCGAGGCGGCGGCGCGTACGGCGACGGCTCCGCCGAGTGAGTGGCCCACCAGGTGGGCGCTGGAAATGTCCATGGCGGCAAGGAAACCGAGCAGCGCCGACGACAGCAGGTCCAGCGATCCGTCGCCGACGTCCTTCGCCGAGGCGCCGTGGCCCGGCAGATCCAGCGCGTACGTGGTGAACCGCGACGACAGCGGCTCCTGTACGAACAGCCACGAGTTCTTGTCGCCGCCATAGCCGTGTACGAGGACGAGCACATCGTCGCCGTCGCCGAGTTTCGCGTACGACAGCGCGCGCCCGTCGACTGTGACGGTCGCGATCTCCGGACCGCTGGCCTCCTCGACGGCACCACTCGCGTTGTCGGCGCGTGCTTTTTCGACGGCCGCGTCGATGTCGCCGTCGGACACGTCGGAGCCGGCCACCACCGCGATGGTGCCGCCGACCGGTGCCTGCTCGCCGGGACCGGTGACGATGCGCCGCAGTACGCCGGAAAAATCGGCCTCCAGCGTGCCGACGATCTTGTCGGTGTCGATCTCGACCAGGTCCTGGCCCTTGCTGATCTCGTCGCCTTCCTCCACGAGCCATTCGGTGACCGTGCCGGTGGTCATCGACAGCCCCCATTTCGGCATGACGACAGCCTGGATCCCCATCAGCGCTTCCACTCCACGACGTGCTTGACCGCGTTGACGATTTTCTGTGCGTCCGGAATGTAAAGATCCTCCAGCACGTCGCTGAACGGCACCGGCGTGTGTGGCGCGGTCACCATCTCGATCGGCGCCTTCAGGTCGGCGAATGCCTGCTGTGCCACCAAAGCCGACACGTCGGTGGCCAGGTTGCAGCGTGGCGGAGCCTCGTCCACGACGACCAGTCTGCCGGTGTTTTCCACGCTTTCCAGGATGCTGTCGGTGTCCAACGGGCTGGCCGTGCGCGGGTCGATGACCTCGGCCTCCACGCCGGACGACGCGAGCTCGGTGGCGGCCTGCAACGCCGTGTCGACCATGCGCCCAAAGGCGACGATGGTGACGTCCGAGCCATCGCGCGCGATGTTGGCCTCACCAAAGGGAATCGTGTAGCTCTCCTCCGGCACCTCGCCGGACATGTCGTAAAGCGCCTTGTGTTCGCAGAAAATCACCGGGTCGTCGTCGCGGATCGCCTGCAACAGCAGCCCTTTCGCCTCGTACGGGTTGGACGGCAGCACGACCTTGAGGCCGGGGATGTGCGTGAAGACCGGATAAAGTGCCTGCGAGTGCTGCGCGGCGGCGCGCAGGCCAGCGCCGTACATGGTGCGTACGACCACCGGCGTGACCGCCTTGCCGCCGAACATGTAGCGGAATTTGGCCGCCTGGTTGAAGATCTGGTCGAAGCAGACCCCCATGAAGTCGATGAACATCAGCTCGGCGACCGGCCGCAGGCCACGCGTCGCGGCGCCGATGGCCGCGCCGATGAAGGCCGACTCGGAGATCGGCGTGTCCAACACCCGGCCCGGGAAGCGGTGGTAAAGGCCTTTGGTGACACCGAGAACGCCGCCCCAGGCGTCCATCTCGCCGGGCGATCCCTCGCCGCCGGCGTTGTCCTCACCCATCACGATGACCGAGTCGTCGCGCTCCATCTCCTGCGTGAGCGCCTCGTTGATGGCCTCGCGGTAGCTGATCGTACGCGCCATGGCTGTTCGCTCCTCAGTACGAGACGTAGACGTCGGTCTGCAGGTCGGATTCGGTCGGTTTCGGCGCGGATTTCGCCGCCACCACGGCGTCCTCGATCAGCGCGGCCACCTCGGAGTCGACCGCGTCGAGGTCGTCGCCGGCGACCTGGCCGGTTTCGGTGACGCGGGCGCGGAACCGCTTGAGACAGTCCAGCGTCTCCCTGGCCTTGGCCACCTCGTCGGCGCGGTAGGTCTGCTGGTCGCCCTCGAAATGGCCGTAATATCTGGTGAACTTCACCTCGAGCAGCGTCGGGCCGCCACCGGCGCGGGCACGTGCGACCGCTTCGCCGGCCGCCTCGTGTACGGCGAAGAAGTCGAAGCCGTCCACGATCACGCCAGGCATGCCGAAACCGGCGGCACGGTCGGCGATGTTGTCCGAGGCGACCGACCAGGTGCTCGACGTGGTCTCGGCATAGCCGTTGTTTTCCGCGACGAAAACCGCCGGCAGGTTCCAGACCGCGGCCAGGTTGAGCGCCTCCAGCGTGGTGCCCTGGTTGCTCGCGCCGTCGCCGAAAAACGCGACGCCGACGCCGCCGGTCTGCTGGATTTTCGCGGCCAGCGCGGTGCCGCAGATCAGCGGCGGACCGCCGCCGACGATGCCGTTGGCGCCGAGCATGCCCTTGCTGAGGTCGGCGATGTGCATCGAGCCGCCTTTGCCGCGACAGGAACCCGTTTGTTTGCCGTAGATCTCGGCCATCATTTCCTTCACATCGACGCCCTTGGCGATGCAGTGGCCGTGCCCGCGGTGCGTGCTGGCGATCGAGTCGCGCGCGTCCAGATGCGTGCAGACGCCGGTGGCGGACGCCTCCTCGCCGGCGTAGAGGTGCACGAAACCCGGGATCTCGCCGGTCGCGAACTCGGCGTGTACGCGGTCCTCGAACTCGCGGATCGTCCGCATCGTCCGATACGCCTGGAGCAGCGCGGTGGCGTCCAGTTCGGTGGTGGTTGGCAGGGTGTCGGTCATCCGGTGCCTCCCTGGGCATGGTGGAGGAGTCCCCGTGCGGCGGCGGCGTGCATCACCGCGCCGATGTCGATGCAGCGCGGACCGTCCGCACGCAGCCGTACGGTCGGCCGCGGACCGCTCGGTCCGAACTCGATCTCACGTTCGCCGTCGAGCGCGATCACGCCGGACTCGGCCGCGACCGTACGCACCGAGCCGGCCGGCAACACCCCGAAGGTGCGTACGCCGACCGGCACGACCAGGCCAGGCGCGATCGGTGCGTAGACGACCGGTTTTCCGTCCGGCGCAAGCGAAAGCTCGACGCCGTCGGGGGAGGAGCGCGAGCTCGGACACAGCTGTCCCGGAATGCTGGACAGGCCGATCGCGTCCGGCTCGGCGAAACAGCAATAGAGCTCGGTCAACGCGGTGGTGTCCCACAACGCGCGTGCGCCGACGTGTCGTGCCGTCGACACGCATACGTCGACGAGCGCGACCTCCGCACGCGATCCACACACGACCTCGAGGACGCCGGCGCGGTGCGTGGCGAGGTCGGCGTCGACCAGGCCGGTCGCCAGCAGGCCGACCGCGAGCCCGGCGACAGTCGCCTCCCGCAGCTGCGGAAACGCGTTGTTGGTGCCGGTCGACAGCGGCATCAACGGCACGTCAGCGCAGGCCGCGGCCGCGACGCGCGCCGTACCGTCGCCGCCGAGGCAGACGATCGCTCGCGCGCCGGCGGCGACCATCCGCGTCACGGCCAAGGTCGTGTCGGTGGCGGTCTGTGTGATCGGATCCTGGTCGAGAAAGTCCACATCCGGCCACGGCGGTCCGGTGTGCGTGCGTACGGCCCGATAGACGGCCGCGGAGATGCCACCGAGGTCGGTCGACATGAGGACGCGGTCGACGCCGAGCAGGCCGAAGCCGGTGAGCATCCGCTGCACCATGTTGGCCTTTTCGGCGGTGGGGAAGACCGACGCGCTGGCCACCAGCCGGCGGATGTCCCGGCCGGACATCGGGTTGGCGACGATGCCGACGATCGCGTCTGTCACCGGTCCCTCCTTCGACAGGAGACCTGCGTCACTATGAACCCGCGACCGCCTGCGGCGAAAGGGTTGCAATGGGTTGCAGCGGGCCGTGCAATGGAGGCATGACGGTGACCGTGACGTTCGCCGGCTCCGGCGACGCCTTCGGCAGCGGCGGCCGGTTGCAGTCCTGCATCCACGTACGCCGCGAGTCCGGTGCCGTCTTCCTGCTCGACTGCGGCGCGACCTCGCTGGTGGCATTGAAGCGGCTCGGCCTGGATCCCGGCGAGATCCGCACGGTCTTCCTGTCACATCTGCACGCCGACCACTTCGGCGGCCTGCCGTTCCTCGTCCTGGACGGCCAGTTTTCCGGCCGCAGCAACGATTTGCTGGTCAGTGGACCGGTCGGACTCCAGGAGCGGATCATCGCCGCGATGGAGGTCGGCTATCCGGGATCCTCAGCGGTGCGACGGAAGTTTCGGACGCGTACGGTCGAGCTGACCGAGCAGAGCACCGGCATCGACCTGCCACGGATGATCGACGGCGTGTGCGTACGTGCGTGGCTCGCCGACCATCCCAGCGGCGCGTCGGCTTTCGTGCTGCGGCTGGAGTTCGACGACGTGGTCATCGCCTACACCGGCGACACCGCGTGGACCGACGGCATCATCGAGGCGGCCGCCGGTGCGGACCTGCTGATCGCCGAGTGCTACTACCGCGAGAAGAGCATCCCGTATCACCTGACGCTGAAGGCGCTCACCGACCACGCCGCGAAGCTGAGCTGCGAACGGGTCGTGCTCACGCACATGTCGGCCGACGTGCTCGGCCATGAGATGCCGTACGAGGCCGCCCACGACGGCCTCGTGGTGACTCTTTAGCCGACCACCTGATAGCGGACGGTGGCCACACCGGCGCTGGTGGAGGCGATCCGCTTGAACGCGGCGGTGGTCAGGTCGAGGCAACGGCCGGAGACGTACGGGCCGCGGTCGTTGATGCGTACGGTCACCGTCTTGTTGTTCTTGACGTTGGTGACCTTGACCATGGTGCCGAACTTCAGCGTCTTGTGCGCCGCGGTCATCGCGCTCGGGTCGAACGGCTCGCCGGAGGCGGTGCTCTGGCCCTCGCCGTAGAAGGAGGCCTTGCAGGTGCCGCCCGTGGTGACCGGTGAGCCGCCGCTGCCTCCACCGCCGTTGTCGTCGTTGGAGCCCGACGAGGACTTGGACGGCGACGGGGTCGGCGACGGCCGGGTCCCCATCGACCGCGACGCCTTGTCGCCGGCGTACTGGCGCAGGTCGGCCGGCGGCGTCGCGGACGGTGTCGGCGTCGCGGTGTGCGACGGCGTCACGATCTGCACCTTGTTGGGCGGCCCGGCGGTTGTCATGGAGTGCACGGCGGCGACGCCGGCGGTGGCGATCGCGAGCGTGCCCACGGTGACCGCGCCGGCGACGACATAGCGCGTACGCAGCAGCCGGCGCTTCGGCTCGGGCGGCTCGGTCAGGCTGTATTCGCCGAGGTCAGCAGGCTCCTCGCTGGCAGCCTCCGGCTCGCCCGGCTCCGGCTGCGCCGGGATGGCGTCCATCTCGGCGGTGTGCGACAGATCCTCGTCGCCGGGGTGCTGGCTGCTCTCGAAGCCGCCGTCGTGGCTGCTGCTGTCGTAGCTGCCCTCATGGCTGCTGTGCCGACCGGACAAAACTGGCCTTCCGCAGGGAAACAGGACGGAGCAACGCGGGGTTTCGGCGTTGTCACTGAAGATCACGCGAGATCATACTGGCGTCGATCGGGGTCGCCACCGGCAGCACTGGCGGCTGGCGACCTGGCAAACTCTGGCACGCCACCGGCGCCGATGTTCGCCGTTCCGGTCGATCTGTGAGCCTTCTCGCAGACAACGCCGAAACTGTAACGCCGGCCCGGTAGGCAGGCGATGTCCAGCTACTTTCTATCTCCGCGACGCATGAAGTGTGGTGTTCTGGAGCACCGCGCCGGAATTGTCCGGCACTCGCACTGCCTCGGTCACGGTCGGCGCGATCGACGGGGTGCTGCCGGCGATCAGCCGCATCGCCTCGGCCTCGGTGATGTCCACGACCGGGTGGCCGCCGTGCGGCGTACCGGTCGTCGCGACCAGCGTCACCAGGCCGGCGCGGCGCTGGAAGAACGACCGGTGGACGCGCCAGCCGATGATGCCGTCGACGCCGATCGCCGCGGTCTCGCGGTGCAGGCTGCCCTTCCGGCTGACCAGGTAACGGTCGGTCAACGCGTGGCCGAGGTTGCGATAGCGGTCCCAGGCCAGTACGGCCGCGATCGGCAGCAACACCAGTGACAGCAACAAAACCCACAGCGGCAGGAAGTCGATCCAGACCAGCGCGCCAAGGACCAGGATGATGAGCGCGGTGACGCCGAACGCCCGGGTGAATCGCCGAGTCATCGCGGCGACCGGATGGCGTACGAGCTGGGTCGTGGTCGGATCGGTGGTTTCCTTGAGCACCTTGGCGGCGACTTTGTGGGCCTCGGCCAGTGGTGCCGGTGGCAGCAGCAGGCCGCCGCTGGACCGCTCGGCGCCTTTGCCGCTGTTGCTCAGGCCGGCGGCGACCGCGTTGACGCGACCACCGCGTACCAGCCGCAACGGAAGTGCTTCCTTGATCTCGACGCCGCGCAGCCGGCGCTCCTCGATCGACACCGAGCGGGTGGTCAGCAGCCCGCGGCGGATGTGCAGCGTGCCGGCCTGCTCGCGGGTCAGCCGGAAGTTCCAGTACGCCAGCACGTACGCCACCGTCGAGCAGATGGCGACGACCAGCACCAGCGCCACCAAGATGACCGCGATGGCGACCAGGATTCCCATCTGTTGCAACGAGTTGATGGTGTCCTTGACCGGTCCGTAGTTGACGATCGCGACGCGAACGTCGTTTGCGCTGTGGCCGAAGATACCGGCGGCGGCACCGACCGCGGCCAGGCCGGAGAGTGTGAACGGCGCGAACCGCAGCCATTTCGGGTCGAGCCTGGCCAGCTCGACCTCGGCCGGCTGCGCCGCGACCGGCTTGTCCAAAGTGGACGGTCCGGCGGTCGCACGGTGCAGCAGCTGCGTACGAAGGGCCGCCGCGGCGTCCGTGGTGATCGCGTCGAGCTTCAGTTTTTCGTGCCGCTCATGGTTTTGCTGGCCGGTGCCGATGGTGACCGCGGACAGTTTGAACAGCCGGTGCATCAGGTCCGAGGACATGTCGACCGTACGGATGCGATCGCGCGGCACACCGAGATGGCGGCGGTTGAGCAGGCCGCTGCGCAGCTCGACCTGGTCTGGCCCGATCCGGTAGGTGGTGGTGAACCAGTGCAGGATGCCGGCCGCGATCACCAGCACCACGCCGGCCAGGCTCCAGTATTCGTACGTGTTGTTTTCCGAGAACCGCCCAAAGATGAAGACACCCAGCAGCGGGATCGCGAAACGGGCGAGCTCGCGTACCGGCCGGATCAGCAGCATCCGCGGATCGAGCCGCTGCCAGCCCTCGTCGTTCGCGGCGGTCATGTCGCGTCGCCGCGGGTGGCCTGCGTGGTGGTCGTCAGCTCGTCCACCAGCCGCGCGGCCTCCTGGCTGTCCAGGCCGACGATGCTGACCGGCCCGGCCGAGGACGCGGTGGTGATGGTGACCTTGGCCAGCTTGAACAGCTGCTCCAACGGGCCGCGCGCGGTGTCGACGGTCTGGATGCGGGAGATCGGCGCGACCCGGTATTCCTGGTTGATCCAGCCGGCCTGCGTGTAGACCGCCTCGCCGGTGGCCTGCCAGCGGTGTACGCGGTAACGCCACTGCGGCATCACGATCGAGTGCGCCACGCCGACGACGACGGTCGCCGCGATCGTCGCGTACAGCCAGCTGAGATATCCCTGGCTGACGACCAGTGGGACGACCTGGGCGACAAGCAGGACGAGCCAGCCGATCGCCGCCTTTATGGTCCAGAATCCGATCGCGCGGCGGCTGACCAGATGCTGCGGCGTACGCAGCCGCAGGCCGCTCGCCTCGGCGAGTGTTGCGGTGGTGGGTTCGTTCACCCTGTCACTTTCTCCCAACCTGACCTACCTCGCACGTGTCATGTGTCATGCGACAGTGCCAGCCTGACGTAATGCCTCGAGCCGGTCGCCGAAGCCCAGCTCGGTCAGCACGGCGTCGGTGTCCTGGCCGGCCCGCGGCGGCGCCTGCGGCGTGCCGGCCGGCGTACGGTCGAACCGCGGTGCCGGCGCCGGCTGCGTCACGCCGTTGACCTCGACGAACGTGCCGCGCTCGGCGTTGTGCGGATGGCTCGGTGCCTCGGCCGGCGTCAGGACGGGGGACAGGCAGGCGTCGCTCGCCTTGGCCAGCTCGGCCCACTCGTCGCGGGTCTTGGCCCTGACCGCCGCGGCGATGCGTTCGCGCAGCTCAGGCCACTGGCTCGGGTCCATCCGGTTGGCCACGTCGGCGAAGCCGAGGATGTCGCGCAGCTCGTCGTAGAACTTCGGCTCCAGCGCGCCGATCGCCACGTGCTTGCCGTCGGCCGTCTCGTACGTGTCGTAGAAGGGCGCGCCACCGTCGAGCAGGTTGGTGCCGCGCGGTCCGTTCCACATGCCGACCGCGCGCATGCCGTGCAGGAAGGTGGTGAGCAGAGCCGCGCCGTCGACCATGGCCGCGTCGACCACCTGCCCCTTGCCTGAGCGCTCGCGCTCGTACAAGGCGGCGAGTACGCCGGTCGCCAGCAGCAGGCCGCCGCCGCCGAAGTCACCCACCAGGTTGAGCGGCGGCACCGGCGACTGTCCGGCCCGGCCGATCGGGTCGAGCGCGCCGGCGATCGCGATGTAGTCGATGTCGTGCCCGGCGGTCGGCGCCAGCGGCCCCTCCTGACCCCAGCCGGTCATCCGGCCGTAGATCAGCCGCGGGTTGCGCGCGAGGCACTGCGCCGGTCCGTAGCCGGCTCGCTCGGTCACGCCGGGACGGAAGCCTTCGATGAGCACGTCCGAGCGCTCGACGAGCTTCAGCAGGATCTCGACGCCGTCTGGTTGCTTGGTGTCGAGGGTGATCGACCGGCGGCTGCGCTCGAGCGGGGTCCCCGGACTGCCGGCCGCGCTCGTCCGCTCGACGCGTATGACGTCCGCGCCGAGGTCGGCCAACACGGTCGCCGCGAACGGCGCCGGCGCGAGGCCGGCCAGCTCGATGACGGTCAACCCCTGCAACGGTCCGCTCATCCGCGCCACCCTCCTCAGCCCTCACCAGCATTGTCACCGTACGCGTCGGTAGCCATGACCGGCCCCCCGCGTGTCCGACGACGCAATCGGAATCCGATCGCGTCGTCGGATGCCGCCTGACCTGCGGCGATGCGATCCGGTGCCGCATTCGGACACGCCAGCCGGCGTCCGATCGCCACCTTGTTGACCTGCTTCCGGCCAAGAATGGTCGACAAAGTTGCAATCGGACATTCCGGCCGGAGACCCAGGAGACCGGAGACGCTAGGTGATGCGTTCACCGCGGCGGAGTACGGCGGCCGGCTTGGCCAGGACAGCCGGGTCCTCGCGCGGGTCGGCGTCGAAGGTGACGAGGTCCGCAGGACGGCCGTCGACCAGGGCCGGGCGGTCAAGGAACGTACGTGCGACAACGCTCGCCGACCGGAGAGCGTCCAATGGCGACAGTCCACAGTGGACCAGCCAGCCGACCTCGTCGGCGATCGTGCCGGCCACGTCGGTGCCGGACAGCACCGGCACGCCGAGAGAAACCGCCAGTGGCAACAAAGTGCGGAACAGCTCGATCCGGTCGGCCCGCCGTTTGACCCGCTCGGGCGGCGCGTTCGGCGGCAGGAACAACCCGGCGCACAGCGTCGGCGTCCACGCGCAGCCGCTTGAGGCCATCGCGCGTACGGTGTTCGCGTCGAGGCCATAGCCGTGCTCGACACTGTCGATGCCCGCCGCCACCAGGTCGCCGACGTACGCGGTCGCCGTGTGGGTGGCGACCCGGCCGCCGGCCGCGTGCACCGCGTCGACCATCGTGCGGATGGTGTCGATGTCGTAGGACGGCGTCGCGTCGACGCCTTTCTCCATGCGGTAAGGAAAATCGCCGACCAGCTTGACCCATTGCGCGCCGGCCCGGATCTGCTCGACGGCCGCGGCGGCCAGCGACTCCGCGTCGACCGGCGTGTGCAGCGTGGGAAAATAATGGCCGTCCGAAGCCAAAAACCGGCCGGCAGCGAGTACGCCGGACGACTCGTCGCGGGCCAGCGGCAGCGTCAGCGACGGATCACCTCCGACATCGCGGAGCAGCAACACACCCGAGCGCCGCGACGACTCCAGCACGGCGTCTCGGTGCGTACGGTCACCGAGCACGTAAATATGCTCGTCGCTCTCCTGCAACGTCAGATGCGCGTGCGAGTCGACCAGACCCGGCAACACGAAGCGCCCCGGCAGCGTCTCGGCGCCGTCGACCGGCGTACGCGTCAACGCACCGCCGGAAACCCAGAGCTGGTCAGCTATGCCGTCAGGCAGGACAGTCGTCGGAAGTCGCCACATGGCACAGAATGATCGCAGACCCTCGAGGAGGAAAGCATGGATTTGTCAGGAGCGGGGATCGTCATCACCGGCGCCGCGCGCGGCATCGGAGCGGCCTTGGCGCACCGGTTCGCCGTCGACGGAGCGCGTCTCGTACTGGCGGATCTCGACGCCGACGCGGTCACCGAGACGGCCGACTCGCTCAGGGCCGTCGGCGTCGCGGCGGACGTGTCCACACCTGACGGCAACCAGGAGCTGGTGGCCAAGGCTCGCGAACATCTCGGCGAGATCGACATCTTCTTCGCCAACGCCGGCACGGCGGCGGGCCGCGGTCTCGACACGCCCGACGACGAGTGGCAGACCGCGTGGCAGGTCAACGTCATGGCGCACGTGTACGCGGCGCGTGAGCTGGTGCCGGCCTGGCTGGACCGCGGCCGCGGCCACTTCGTCAGCACCGCGTCGGCCGCCGGCCTGCTGACGATGATCGGCGCCGCGCCGTATTCGGTGACCAAGCACGGCGCGGTTGCCTTCGCGGAGTGGCTGTCGATCACGTACGGGGACCGCGGCATCACCGTGCAGTGCCTGTGTCCGCAGGGCGTACGCACCGCGATGCTGGCGGGCTCAGGTGAGGTCGGCCAAGCCGTACTCGCCGCCGGCGCGATCGAGCCGGAGGAGGTCGCCGACACCGTCGCCGCGGCGCTGGAAACCGGCCAGTTCCTGATCCTGCCGCATCCAGAGGCGAAGGGTTACTACGAATACCGCGCGACCAAGCCGGACGGCTGGCTCGCCGGGATGCGCAAGCTGCAGAAAGCGGCATCGGCTGGAAGCTGACTCACCGGTAAGGTGTCAGCGGGGGTGGTCGCGGTGGATGTCGGTGCGATTGGCCAGGACCTGGCCCGACACTGGCTCGTGTACGCCTCCATGCCGGTCATCGCCGCGATCATCGGCTATGTCACCAAGCGCGTCGCCATCGACATGATGTTCCGGCCGATCGAGTTCGTCGGCATCCCACCGTTTCTCGGCTGGCAGGGGATCGTCCCCAAGAACGCGCGCCGGATGGCCGACATCGCGACCGGCCTGCTGCTCGGCCGGCTGCTCGACCCGCAGGAGGTGGTGAGCCGGCTCGATCCGGAGCGGCTCGCCAAGGAGATGGAGGCGCCGCTCCGCCAGGTCGTCGAGGACGTGGCGACCCACGTGCTCGCGCGTTATCAGCCGAGCATCTGGGAAATGTTGCCGCCGGCCGTGCAGCGGCTCGTACTGTCCAATGTGGAGTCACGTGCGCCGGCCGTCACGCTGAAGCTGATCGAGGAAGTGATGGCCGATGTGGAGAGCTTCGTCGACATCCGCACCATGGCGGTCGAGAACATCACCCGCGACAAGCACCTGCTCAACCGGCTGATCCGGGACATCTCCAAGGCCGAGTTCACCTTCATCGCCCGCTGCGGCCTGGTTTTCGGCCTCATCCTCGGCTTTGTCCAGGTCGTCGTCTGGGCACTGACCAAGGAGCCGTGGATCATGCCGATCTTCGGTCTGGTGGTCGGTGGCGCGACCGACTGGCTGGCGCTGAAGATGATCTTCCATCCGCGCGAGCCGACGCGGTTCCTCGGCCTGGTCACCTGGCAGGGCCTGTTCCACCGCCGCCGCAAGCAGATCGCCGCCGACTACGGCCGCCTCATCGCAGAGGAGGTGCTGACCGCCGACGCGGTCGTCGAGGCGATGCTGACCGGGCCGCGCTCCGACCGGGTTTTCCAGCTCGTACAACACGAGGTGCAGAACATCATCGACGAGCAGACCAGCATCGCGAAGCCGTTCGTGGTGCTCACCGTCGGATCGCGCCGCTATCAGGAGATGAAGGCGAGCGCGGCGCGGCTGGCGATGGCGCGACTGCGTGACGCGGTGATGCCGGCGGCCGGCTATGCCAGCGACGTGCTCGACATCGGCAACACCATCGCCAGCAAGATGCAGCTGCTCAGTCCGATGGAGTTCGAGGAGTTGCTGCGGCCGGCGTTCCGGCAGGACGAGTGGAAGCTGATCACGGTCGGCGCGGTGATCGGCTTCCTGGTCGGCGAGCTGCAGGTGTTCGTGTTGCTCGGCTGAGAGACTGTTGGGGAACTGAGGCACGCGATAGCCGAGCCCAAACGCCGCCTGCCGGCACCGGACAGTCTCTGAGAGCTCTTGACAGCGACGGGCGTACGGCGGAATGTGTGTTACAGCACGTATCGTGTATGCGGAGGCCGTGATGACCCAGCTGCAAGATCGCGAACGCACCGCCAGCCGGCTCCTCGACTCGTCGGCGCGCAACTCCTTCGACCCCGATGTCGACGTCGACTGGAGCTGTGACCTCGATCCGGACCTGCCGTACGCACCGTTCAAGCGCGTGTCGCTCTATGGCACGCCGGTGTGGGACCGGCTGACCCACCGCCAGCGCGTCGAGCTGTCCAAGCACGAGGTCGCCAGCATCGCTGGCGTCGGCCTGTGGTTCGAGGTGATCCTCATGCAGGTGATGGCGCGCTACATCTACGACCGCAACCCGCGCACGCCGCACGCGCAGTACGCGTTGACCGAGATCGGCGATGAGACCCGGCACAGCCTGATGTTCGCCAAGATGACGGCGAAGTTCGGCACGCCGTCATACAAGCCGGCCCGGCTGGTGCACGAGCTCGGCCGGATCTTCACCGTGGTCGCGAGCGGTCCGAGCATGTTCGCCGGCGTGCTGGTCGCCGAGGAGACGCTGGACCGGCTGCAGCGCGAGTCGATGGAGGATCCGGACATCCAGCCGCTGGTGCGGATGGTCAACCGGATCCACGTGGTCGAGGAGGCGCGGCACGTACGCTTCGCGCGCGAGGAGCTGGTGCGCCAGATGGCGCGGCACTCCAAGGTGGGGCTCGCGGTGCACCAGCATCTGACCGCGGTGGTCGCTTTTTACGTGATGGACAGCATCATCCAGCCGTCGGTCTACCGGTCGGTCGGCCTGGATCCGGTGGCCGCACGGAAACAAGCCAAGGCCAACCCGTACTACCTGGAGACGCGCCGCTGGATGGGGGAGAAGATCATGGCCTACCTCGACGAGGTCGGCATGATCAGCGCCCGTGACCGCATCTGGTGGCGCCGCGCCGGTCTCATCTGAGACCCCACGGCAGCTCGTCGACTGGACACGTCGTGCCGGCCGCAGGCAGCCGTCCGCTCGTCAGGTAGGTCAGTTCGTACGCGTCGGCGCACGCACTGCGCGGCCGAAGCAGCGCGGTGTGACCAGGTGCGTCGACGGCCAGCAGCCGCGCGTTTCGCAGCTGTCGTACGGCTTTCACCGCACCGGACAGCGGCGTCGACGGATCGTGCGTCGAGTTGACCACGAGAATCGGCGTCAGCGAACGGTTCCACGGGCCGACGAAGCGGTCGCGGTCGGCCACCGGCCAGGTCGGACAGGGCATCGGATCGAAAACCTGCATCCGGCCAAACGCCGGGATGCGTACGTCCTCGGTCTTGCCGAGCGCCGTGTAGGTCGACAGTTTCCTTGGCGCATCGGCATCTTCGCACTGGACGGTCGGATACGCCTCGGACCCATTGTCCACATAGGACATCGAGGCCGCCGGCGGTTTGCCGTCGTACAACGACTGCAGCAGCGTGCCGAGTTTCGGCCAGTCGGTCATCGGCTCGCTGAGCAGGTTGTAGACGTCTCCGGAGACGGCCGGATAGTCGTACGTGCCGATCGGTTTGCGCTTGACCGAATCCAGCAGCCGCAGCCATTTCGCCGGCAGGTCGCCACCTTTGCTGAACGCGCATTTCGGTCCGGCCTGCGCGCACAGCCGGAAGAACATCGACAGCACTTCCTGTCCGGCATCGGCCACACCTTGCCGCGTACCGATCGACAACGTGCGTCCTTCGTCGCCGTGACCGACGGCGTTGCCGACCATGTCGAGCGTTCCGTCGATGATCATCGCGCGTACGTTGCGGGGGAAGAGGTTGGCATAGGTGGCGCCGACGACGGTGCCGTACGAGAAGCCCTGGAAGGTCAGCTTGTCCTCGCCGACCGCCTGCCGCATGCGATCCAGGTCGCGCGCCACGTTGACGGTGGACATGTGCGCGAGCAGCGGTCCGGCGTGTTCGCCGCAGCGCCGGCTCAGCTCCGCCGCCTGCGCATAGAACCGCTGCTCGGCGGCCGTGCTGAGGTCGGGGAAGTACGGCACCTGGTCGAAGTAGGCGCGCTGCTCGGCCTGGCTGGCGAAGCAGTTCACCGGCGTTGACCTGCCGATTCCGCGTGGATCGAAGCTGACCAGGTCGAAGCGCGCGCGTACGGCCGCGGGGAAGGTGGCGGTGTGAGCGTACTGGCGCAGGCTCTCGTACCCGTCCGCGCCGGGGCCGCCGAAGTTGGTGAACAGCGAGCCGATCCGGTGTGCCGGGTCCGCCGCAGGCAGCCGGATCATCGCGATCGAGATCCGCCGGCCACGGGGCTGGCGATAGTCCATCGGCACGGCCAACCGCGCACACTCGAATCCCGCGAAGTCGCTTCCGCAACTTGTCCAGTCCAACCGTGACGTGGCACTCGCCGCGGTCGGGGTGAGCAGTGCGCCGAGTATGGTGAGAATCGCGAGGCATCGGATGATCACGGGCGCACCGTAGAGCAATGCGCGCGGCCGCGCCAGCATGACTTTTAGTCAACCCGAGCCACGGAGCGTAAGTTTTCTGGTCGAAAATTGTGCAGCATCTCACTGTTTGAAATTCAAAAAGCCGGTTATGGCGGCCTTCCTGAGATGAGACATCCGCCGACCTTTGTTAGCTTCGATGAACATGGCGACGCGAACGGATACCGTGGAACAGGTGTGCATCAGCCGTCCCACCTTGGACGACGGCGGGCAGATGTGGCGTGTGGCAAGGGATTCCCAGGTCCTGGATGTCAACCCGTCGTACGCCTATCTGCTGTGGTGCCGCGATTTCGCCGAGACGTCCGCGGTGGCGCGGCTCGGTGACGACGTTGTTGGCTTCGTCAGTGGATATCTGAGACCGTCCACACCGGAAACCGTTGTGGTGTGGCAGATCGCGGTGGACGAGCAGGCTCGCGGCCGGGGCGTCGCCGGCGCGCTGCTGGACAACCTGGTCGAGCGGCTGGACGGCCGCGCCAACCGGCTGGAGACGACCATCACCGCGGACAACGTTGCCTCGCAGCGAATGTTCGCCGCTCTGGCGCGTCGTCTGGGCTGCACGCTCGACCGGTCGCCGCTGTTCGTCGACGACCTTTTCCCGGACCAGCACGACGCCGAGGACCTGTACCGGATAGGTCCCTGGCAGACCCCGCCGATGAACGGAGCGAAGTGAGCATTTTCCAGACGTTGGAGTCCGAGGTTCGCAGCTATTGCCGTGGCTGGCCGACGGTCTTCGACCGTGCGGTCGGCAGCCACCTCTACGGCGAGGACGGCCGGGAATACCTCGACTTCTTCGCCGGCGCTGGCGCGCTCAACTACGGTCACAACAATCCGGTGCTCAAGGCCGCCCTGGTCGACTACCTGATGCGTGACGGCGTCACGCACGCCCTGGACATGAGTACGGTCGCCAAACGCGACTTCCTGGAGACTTTCCAGGAGCTGATCCTCAAACCGCGCGGCCTGGACTACAAGGTGATGTTTCCCGGTCCGGCCGGCGCGAACGCGGTCGAGGCGGCGCTGAAGCTGGTCCGCAAGATCACCGGCAAGGAAGCGATCATCAACTTCACCAACGCGTTCCACGGCATGACGCTGGGCGCGTTGTCGGTGACCGGAAACTCGATGAAGCGTGGTGGCGCCGGCATTCCGCTGGTGCACGCGACCCCGATGCCGTACGACAACTACTTCGACGGCCAGACGCCGGACTTCCTGTTTTTCGAGAAACTGCTGGAAGACAGCGGCAGCGGTCTGAACGACCCGGCCGCCGTCATCGTCGAGACCGTGCAGGGTGAAGGCGGCATCAACGCCGCGCGGATGGAATGGCTGCGCGGTCTTTCCGAGCTGTGCAAGAGCCACGGCATGCTGCTGATCATCGACGACGTACAGATGGGGTGCGGCCGCACCGGTCCGTTCTTCAGCTTCGAGGACGCCGGCATCACGCCGGACGTCGTGTGCCTGTCGAAATCCATTGGCGGATATGGGCTTCCGCTCGCCCTGACGCTGATCCGGCCGGAGCTGGACGTATGGGAGCCCGGCGAGCACAACGGCACTTTCCGTGGCGTCAACCCGGCATTCGTGACCGCCACCAAGGCGTTGGAAGAATACTGGCAGGACGACAAGCTGGAAAAGGCCACGCTGGCAAAGGGCGAGACGATCGGCCGTACGCTCGAGGAGATCGTCGAAACCTATCCGAGCCTCGGCCTCCAGGCGAAAGGCCGCGGCTTGGCGCGCGGACTGGCGATGGAGACCGGCGACCTGGCCGGCAAGGTGTGCGCGGCCGCCTTCGAACGCGGCCTGCTGATGGAGACCTCCGGCCCGGACGGCGAGGTCGTCAAGCTGATGCCGCCGCTGACCATCGGCGATGATGATCTGGAGGCGGGGCTGCGGCTGGTGTCGCAGTCGGTTGCCGCCGTCGTCGGCTGAGATCCACGGAGGACTCGATGATCGTACGCACGCTGGACGAGATCGACGCGACCGATCGGGACGTGCAGACGCCAAACTGGCGCAGCAAGAGAATCATCCTGGCAAGGGAAAAAGTCGGCTTCTCCATGCACGAGACGGTGCTTTATGCCGGCACCGTCAACGATTTCTGGTATGCCAACCACGTCGAGGCGGTGTTGTGCATCGAAGGCGAAGGCGAGCTGATCGACAAGGACAACGGGACGACCTACCAGCTGCGGCCCGGCAGCCTCTATCTGCTCGACGGCCACGAACATCACCAGTTGCTGCCGAAGACCGACATGCGCACGATCTGCGTCTTCAACCCTCCGGTCACCGGCCGCGAGGTGCACGACGAAAACGGCGTCTACCCCCTGATCACCGAAGAAAGCGCCTGACCGCTGCTCAGGCGGTCGCCGGGCGCTGATGGCGACCTACTTGCGCGGGGCTCTTGTTCGCTGCGGCGCCGAAGTCGTTCAGGATGTTTACTTGTGGCACGACCAGGATGTCTTCGGCATGCAGGTGCAGCCGCAGTCGCGTCTCGCCAGCAGATTCGGACCGGCCATCTGCCGCGGCGATGCTCAGCCGCGCACGCGCGGCTCCGCGGTGGCCGGGACGGATCGCCGCCTGCAGCTCGTCGAACGTGCTCATACCCTCGTGCAGGATGGCGTCGGTGATGGCAACGAGGTCATGGTGGCCGCACATTCCCGCGAGGTCGAACCAGGTGCGTGGCGCGGACGTGACGGACAGACCTGCCACCTCGCAAACCTCAAAGGCTTCCAGCCGACCCGCGTGCACACGTAGACCATCGCGATGACGTGGCCTCGGTCCGTTCCCTACGGTCACATGAACAGGACTGTCGCCACGTTGCATGGCCGGCAGTGGCAGACCCCATACAGTTGCGGCTGAGAGATGGCTCAGCGCTGCATAGCGGCCAACCGCAACCAGAGGCGCGATATATGCTTTCCTTCGTTCGTCATTGACTGGTGTGTAGACACCGCGATAACGACGGCGCCAGTGATGTCCGCGCAAATGTCGATCGCTGATGCCGTGTGCACGCGCTTGTGACCGTGACAAGGGAGTTGTCATGAGTCCATGGTCCGCTACGCGTCAGCCCTTTCTGTCGTTTTCCACAGGCAGACTTTTGAGGTGGTGAGGTCGACGTTGTTTGACGCGACACGCGGGCGATGAAGTCAGCAACGTCGAGTTCATGAGTGCACGGATCGGAGGGCGGCGGTGAAGGCTTTGAAGGCGGCCTTGAGGTCCTCGATCGGCAGGAAGCCGAAGCCGAGCCGGAAAACCCGTGGTTCCTCGCCAAACCAGCTGCCGTTGGCGACGCGGATCTCGTACTTTTCCAATGTACGATAGAAGCTCTCCACCGGCACCGCCGGTTTGAGGCGTACGCAGCAGATGGCGCCGGCGTTCGGCCGGACCCATTCGACCAGGTCGGCGTTCTCGGCGACCCAGGCTTCGGTCGCGGCCAGGCCGTCCGCGAGCACCGCGCGGCGCTCGGCCATGATCTGGTCGTATTTCCGGAAAACCCGCAGTGCGAGCGCTTCCGTGACCGGTGAGCCGGTCAGGACGGTGCCGAATTTCGCGCGTACGAGCTGGTCGATCAGCGCGCGGTCCTGGCTGATCGCCCAGCCCAACCGTAGACCTGGCGCGCCATGGCATTTCGACAGCGATGCCACCGAAACGACGCGCGGATCGAGCGTCACCACACTCGGCGCGACGGCGTTGTCGCCATATGTCGCCTCTCGGTAGGTCTCGTCGGCGATGACGTACGCATCGGAGGACTTTTCCCTCACCAGTGCCACAACAGCCTCGAACGTCTCGGCGGACAATGCCACGCCGGACGGATTTTGCGGCGATGCCAGGCTGACCAGCTTGGTCGCCGGTGTCAGCTGATCGGCGAACGCGTCGAGATCGAGTTGATAGCCGTTGTCGAAGCTGAGCGGCACGACGCGTACGTCGGCGCCGACGGCGTCGAGACTGCCGCGAGCGACCGGAAACAGCGGCGAGGTGGTGACGGCCTGGTCGCCTCGCTCGCAAGTCAGGAAGGCCAGCAGGAAAAGCGCATGCATGCCACCAAAAGTCAGCACGACGTCGTCGGCATCGACGCCATGTGCTTGCGCGATGATCCCGCGCAGCCGCGGGTCGCCGGCCGCGCTGCCATAGCTCAGTGGCAGGTCGGTGTCGTCGAGCAGGTCGCTCAGCCGCAGGTCCGGACCGACACTCTCGGCCAGTTCGTAGCGCGGGTTGTCGGTGACCAGCGACATGATCTCGTTTGCCGGAAGACGTCTCATAGGTCGATGGTCGGCCGGCTCGGCTGGCGTCCGTAGAGCCAATCCGGCAGAATTGGTTTGGAGATGGAGCCAATCGAGCTGACCGAGCGATTGGGCCGCTGGTCGTCCGGCCGCGGCCCGCTCTACCTGTTGCTCGCTGCGCGGATGCGCGAGCTCATTGACGAGGGCGAGCTGCCGGCCGGCGAACCGCTGCCGGCGGACCGCGTGCTCGCCGGTGCGCTGGCGGTCGGCCGCACGACGGTTGTCGCCGCGTACGAACAGTTGCGCGTCGACGGCCGGATCGTGCGGCGGCAGGGGAGTGGCACGAAGGTGACCGGCGATCCGCGGCCGGTCGCGACCACCACCGCGGCACCAATGTTTCTCTATCACCTGGAAAAGCAGGACGACGAGACGATCCTGTTCGCCTGCGCCGCGCCCGACGAGCCGCCGCAGGAGGTCGCCGACGCGTACGCGCTGGTCGCCTCGCGACTGCGTGAGATTCGGCGCGATATTGGCTATTTTCCGGCTGGCCGTCCTGAGCTGCGCGAGGCGATCGCGCAGCGATACAGCCGCCGCGGCGTGCCGACCGAGCCGGCCGACGTGCTGGTGACCAACGGCGGCCAGCAGGCACTTTCGTTGCTGGCGCGCGCCTTCGTACGTCCCGGTGATCGCGTTGTCCTGGAGGCACCGACCTATCCCGGCGCGTTGGAGACGTTGCGCGAGCAAGCGCCGGTGTTTCGCGCGCTTCCCCCTGGCCTGCCCGGCTTCCGTGGCGTGGTGGGAAAAGAGCGGCCGGCGCTGGCGTACGTCATCCCGACTTTCCACAATCCGACCGGTTTCGTGCTGTCGACGTTGGAACGGCAGCGCCTTGCCGCCGAGGCCGAGGCCGCCGGTGTGCCGCTGGTCGCCGACGACGTGCCGGCCGATCTGGCTTTTCCTGGCGAACAAACGCCGCCGCTGATGACCGGCGCCGCGGTGATCAACCTGGGTTCGCTGAGCAAGTCGGTCTGGGGCGGCCTGCGGATCGGCTGGATCCGCGCGCCGGCCCCGCTGATCGCCAGGCTGGCCAGGATCAGGGCTGTGCAGGACATCGGCGGTGACACGCCGGCGCAGCTCGCCGCGGCGGAGATTTTCCATCGCCTAGACGAAATCTGTGCCCGACGTGCACCGGAGCTGCAGAGGCGT
Organism: Fodinicola acaciae; assembly: GCF_010993745.1. Taxonomy (NCBI): domain Bacteria; kingdom Bacillati; phylum Actinomycetota; class Actinomycetes; order Mycobacteriales; genus Fodinicola; species Fodinicola acaciae. The sequence goes on along the minus strand of NZ_WOTN01000001.1, from coordinate 1,515,886 downwards.
CATGACGCGCTGGTCGAGGACCTGAGCGACGCTCTGCCAGAGTGGCACGTGCCGGCCGTACGCGGCGGCCAGACGCTCTGGGTCCGGTTGCCTTGCGGCGACGGGGATTCCTTCGCGCAGGCGGCGATGCGGCACGGCGTGGCGGTGCTGGCCGGCTCCGGCCTGGACGTGTCCGGCGCGAGCGCGGACCGGATCCGGTTACATTTCCGGCTGCCGGCCGAGGTTCAGGCCGACGCCGTACGCCGTCTGGCCGCCGCGTGGCGCACCTATCGGCCACCGGACATCGCCGTGCCGGGTCGCGCGGCACTGGCCGTCTAGTGTCCTGGCGCAGGACACTAGGACCACTCGCAGGTAAGGGAAAGGACGCCGGGTTGGATGTCGTCCTCCAGCACGTGCACCGCGGAATGCGGACCGAGCGGCAGCTCGACCGGCAACGGGTCGGGACGCGACGGCTGGTAGACGCAGCGGCTCGGCTGGCGCGCCGGGTCGAACTGCAGGAAGAGCAGATATTGGCCGCCGGGAAACGGAAAACCGCGGCGATGACCGGGAAACGGCGACCGCGCGGTGCCGTCGACGAACTCGTAGCGCATCGCGTGAGTGTCGCCTGGTTCCAGCTGCCGGCCGAAGATCACCTCGGCGGCGATCATGCCCTCGCCGCGGTCCCGGCGGATCCGGCCGATCTGGCAGTTGGCCGTTGCGCGTACGTCGATTTCCGTTGCGTCACAACCAGGATCGCCGGCATAGAGCGCCACCAGCCGGTCGGTGCGGCCGGTCGCGGCGCGTACGACGTGGTGCAGCTCGGTGCGCGCGAGCCGGCCTTCGGCGTCCATGAAGAGACACTCGTGCAGGCTGGCGATACGTACTTTTCCTGGCGCGGAGCCAATCTCCACCAGCAGCCGGTCGACGGCCTCGCGGGTGCCGGTCATCACGTCGGCGAGCTGCCGCGAACCCGGCACGTGGTTGACCCAGCGGCCGCGCGGCCGGCGGGAGCCGAGCAGCATGGTGAGCGATCCGGCCGGCAGCCGCAGGATCTCCTCCAGCATCGTCACCGCACGCAGCGACTCTGGCCGCTCCGGCCGGCGGATGCCCTGCTGCCAATAGCTGAGGGTCGACTGCGCGACCTGGACGCCCTGCTGGCTGAGCCGATATTGCAGGCGCGCCAAGGACAATCCGCGGCATTCGATCGCGGTCCGCAGTGCGGCGTGGAACGGTCCGGTACGCAGTGACCGCGCCAGAGCGCGCTCGCGCTCGACCGCGGCTGGGCTGGTGCGCGTGGACATGGGTCCCTCCAACGGCGCGCGACCCCGACTCCCGATCGGTCGGATTTGATGCGAAAACAACACTTACCACATAGTTGTGGTGTGCGGGGAGGGTTCCGTGCAATCTGTGGCAACTAGATCGTTAAAACAAGCATGCGCGCTTGATTTTTTCTCGCCGACCCGGCAGGCTGCCAGGCATGACGGCTGGGGAAGTGCTGCGGATCGGCAACGCGTCGGGTTTCTACGGCGACCGCTTCTCGGCCGTACGCGAGATGTTGACCGGCGGTCCGCTCGACGTGCTGACCGGCGACTATCTCGCCGAGCTGACCATGCTGATCCTCGGCCGCGACCGGATGGCCGACGCCAGCCTCGGCTATGCCAAGACTTTCCTGCGACAGATGGAAGAGTCGCTCGGTTTGGCGCTGGATCGGGGCGTACGCGTCGTGACCAACGCCGGCGGCCTCAATCCCGCCGGACTGGCCGCGAAACTCCATGAACTGGTCGACCGGCTCGGCGTGTCGGCTTCGGTGGCGTACGTCGACGGTGACGACCTGCTCGCGCGCGGTGAAGAACTCGGCTTCGGGAAACCATTGACCGCCAACGCGTATCTCGGCGGCTTCGGCATCGCCGAGTGCCTGCGCGCCGGCGCGGACATCGTCGTCACCGGCCGGGTGACCGACGCGTCGCTCGTCGTCGGTCCGGCGGTGGCGAGATTTGGCTGGACGCAAGGCGATCACGACGCGCTGGCCGGGGCGGTGGTGGCCGGTCACGTGATCGAGTGCGGTCCGCAGGCGACCGGCGGCAACTTCTCCGGCTTTCGCGGCCACGACGTACGCCGGCCGAGTTTTCCGGTCGCCGAGGTGCATGCCGACGGCACGAGCGTGATCACCAAGCACGACGGCACCGGTGGTCTGGTCACCGTGGACACGGTGACCGCGCAGCTGCTGTATGAGATCGGCGGCCCGCGCTATGCCAATCCGGACGCCACCGCTCGGTTCGACACCATCCGACTGTCCCAAGTGGACACTGACCGCGTGCGGATCAGTGGCGTACGCGGCGAGCCGCCACCGCCGACCCTCAAGGTCTGCCTGAACACCCTCGGTGGTTTCCGCAACCAGGTCGAGTTTGTGTTGACCGGCCTGGACATCGAGGCCAAGGCCGACCTGGTGCAGGCGCAGCTGACCGACACGTTGGCGGCGGCGCCGCCGGCCGAGGTGCGGTGGACGCTGGCGCGTACGGCCCTGCCGGACGGCGAAACCGAGGAGCAGGCGAGCACGCTGCTTCGGTGTGTGGTCAAGGACATCAATCCCGACAAGGTCGGACGAGCCTTCAGCGGAGCGGCGGTGGAGCTCGCGCTGGCCAGCTATCCGGGCTTTTTCGTGACCGCGCCGCCGGGGAAGGCCTCGCCATACGGTGTCTACACGGCGGCGTACGTCGACGTGGACGCCGTGCCACACACCGCGATTTTGCCTGATGGATCAAGGGTTTCGGTGGCCGCCGCCAAGGAGACGTTGCCGTTGGCCGATCTCGCCGAGCCACCGCTGCCGGCGGAATTGACCGGACCGACGCGGCGCGCGCCCCTCGGCATGGTGGCGGATGCGCGCAGCGGCGACAAGGGCGGATCGGCCAATGTCGGCCTCTGGGTCCACTCGGACGAGGCCTGGCGTTGGCTCGTACGCGCGGTGACCGTCGAGGAACTCAAGCGGCTGCTGCCAGAAGCGGCAGAGCTGCCGGTTTCGCGTTACGTGCTGCCGAATCTGCGCGCGTTGAACTTCGTGGTCGACGGCCTGCTCGGCCAAGGCGTGGCGTCACAGGCGAGGTTCGACCCGCAGGCCAAGGGACTCGGCGAATGGTTGCGCTCTCGGCACCTCGACATTCCGGAGGTGTTGCTGTGACGACCGACGAACGGCAGGCTTTGGCCGAGACCGTACGGAAGTTCGTCACGTCGCGGGTCCTGCCAGAGTTGGACGCATGGGAAGCGGCCGGCGAGGTGCCGCGCGAGCTGCACCGCGAGGCCGGCGATCTGGGGTTGCTCGGCGCGTCATTTCCAGAAGCCGTCGGCGGTGGTGGCGGCGACTTGCTGGACTCGGTCACCATCAGCGAGGAAATTCTCGGCGCCGGTGGCAGTGGCGGACTGATCGCCGCGCTGCTCACCTGCGGAATTGCCTTGCCACACATCGTTTCCGCCGGTGACCAGCGACAGATCGAGCGTTGGGTCAGGCCAACGCTGGCCGGTGAGCTCATCGGCTCGCTGGCCATCACCGAGCCGGACGGCGGGTCGGATGTCGCGGCACTGCGTACGACCGCGCGGCGTGACGGTGAGTTCTACGTTGTCAACGGCAGCAAAACCTTCATCACCTCCGGCTGTCGCGCCGACTTCGTCACGACCGCCGTGCGCACCGGCGGTCCTGGCGCGCACGGAATTTCACTTCTGGTGATCGAAAAAGGCACACCTGGCTTCAAAGTGTCGAAGAAGCTGGCGAAAATGGGATGGTTGTGCTCGGACACAGCCGAGCTCTCGTTCGCCGACGTACGCGTGCCGGCAGCGAACCTGGTCGGTGCCGAGAACACCGGCTTCTATCAGCTGGCCGAACACTTCCTGACCGAGCGGATTTCGTTGGCGGTGCAGGCGTACGCGGCCGCGCAGCGCGCTCTCGACCTGACCGTCCAGTGGTGCCGGCTGCGCGAGACCTTCGGCCGGCCACTGATCTCTCGGCAGGTTGTCCAGCACACGCTGACCGAGATGGCGCAGCGGATCGACGTGGCACGCACGTACGTGCGCGAGATCGCGCGGCGGCATGTCGCCGGCGAGACCGACCTGATCGCTCAGGTGTGTTTCGCCAAGAACACGGCCGTCGCCACTGGCAGCTGGGTGGTGGACCAGGCCGTCCAGCTGCACGGCGGCATGGGATATCTGCGTGAGTCCGAAGTGGAGCGGCACTACCGAGACATGAAGATCCTGGACATCGGCGGCGGTGCCGCGCAGATCATGACCGGCCTCGCGGCGCGGCGGTTGGGATACACGTCATGACCGTGCTCGAGTCCCAGGTGGACGTGGCGTCCGAGGCGTACGCGGCCAACCGCGAGGCGATGCTGGCCAAGCTCGCCGAGGTGGACGCCGAGCACGCCAAGGCGGTCGCCGGCGGCGGACCGAAATATGTGGACCGACACCGAAAACGCGGAAAGCTCCTGGCGCGTGAGCGGATCGAGCTGTTGATCGACGAGGACAGCGCGTTTCTCGAACTGTCGCCCCTTGCCGCTTGGGGGACGCAATACGCTGTCGGCGGCAGCATCGTCACCGGTGTCGGGACGATCTCTGGTGTCGAGTGCGTCGTGGTGGCACACGATCCGACTGTGCGCGGTGGTTCCAGCAACCCCTACACCGGCCGGAAAGTCCGCCGTGCCATGCAGATCGCCGAGGAAAACCGGTTGCCGCTGGTCAACCTGGTGGAGTCAGGCGGCGCCGATCTGCCGGCACAGAAGGAGATCTTCATCCCCGGTGGTCAGCTTTTCCGTGATCTGACCAGGCTTTCCGCGGCGGGCATTCCGACGATCGCCGTCGTCTTCGGCAACTCGACGGCCGGCGGCGCGTACGTGCCGGGGATGTGCGACCACGTCGTGATGATCAACGAACGGTCCAAGGTCTTCCTTGGCGGACCTCCGTTGGTGAAGATGGCGACCGGCGAGGACTCCGACGACGAGTCGCTCGGCGGCGCGTCGATGCACGCGCGCATATCGGGCCTGGCCGACTATTTCGCGGTCGACGAAGCGGACGGCCTGCGGATCGCGCGGCGGATCGTGGCGCGGCTCAACTGGCGCAAGCAGGGTCCGGCACCAGCGGCGCGGATCGCGCCGCGCTATTCGGCCGACGATCTGCTCGGCATCGTGCCGGTGGACCTGAAGACGCCGTTCGATCCGCGGGAGGTGATCGCGAGGATCGTCGACGACTCGGATTTCGACGAGTTCAAGCCGTTGTACGGCGCCAGCCTGGTGACCGGATGGGCGCGCGTGCACGGCTATCCAATCGGCGTCCTGGCCAACGCGCGCGGCATCCTTTTCAGTGAGGAGTCGCAGAAAGCCGCGCAGTTCATCCAGCTCGCGAACCAGTCCGACACGCCCTTGTTGTTTCTGCACAACACAACCGGCTACATGGTCGGAGCGAGTTACGAGCAGGGTGGCATCATCAAACACGGTGCGATGATGATCAACGCGGTGTCCAACAGCAAGGTGCCACACCTGTCGATCCTGATGGGGGCGTCCTACGGTGCCGGCCATTACGGCATGTGCGGCCGCGCGTACGATCCACGCTTCCTGTTTTCCTGGCCGAGTGCCAAATCCGCGGTGATGGGTCCGCAGCAGTTGGCCGGTGTGCTGTCCATTGTGGCCAGAGCTTCCGCGGAAGCCAAAGGCATGCCATACAGCGACGAGAACGACGCGGCGATGCGCGCCGCGGTGGAGAACCAGATCGAGGCCGAGTCGCTGGCGATGTTCCTGTCCGGCTGGGTTTACGACGACGGCGTGATCGATCCGCGGGACACCAGGACGATTCTCGGCCTGTGTCTGTCGGCGATCCACAATGGACCGGTACGCGGAGCCGACGGCTTCGGCGTCTTCAGGATGTGAGTGGGATGCCGATCACGACGGTCCTGGTGGCCAACCGCGGTGAGATCGCGCGGCGCGTCTTCCATACGTGCTCTTCGCTCGGTGTGGCGACGGTCGCGGTGTTTTCCGATGCCGACGCTGGCTCGCCGCACGTACGTGAGGCGGACACTGCCGTACAACTGGCAGGAAACGCAGCCACGGACACGTATCTGCACGTGGATGCGTTGATTGCCGCGGCGAAGCAGTCCGGCGCGGACGCGGTGCATCCTGGTTATGGCTTCCTGTCGGAAAACGCGGCGTTCGCGCGGGCGGTCGAGGACGCCGGCCTGGTGTGGATCGGTCCGCCGGCGGCCGCGATCGACGCGATGGGTTCGAAAATCGCGTCGAAGGAGCTGATGGCGAAGGCTGGCGTGCCGGTGCTCGACCGGCTCGATCCCGCTGACGTGCGGCCGGCGGATCTGCCGGTGCTGATCAAGGCGTCTGCCGGCGGCGGTGGCCGGGGCATGCGGATCGTACGCGATCTGACGGATCTGCCGGCCGAGCTGACGGCGGCTGCTGCCGAGGCGGCATCGGCTTTCGGCGACGGCAGCGTGTTTTGCGAGCGCTATCTGCCGACCGGCCGGCACATCGAGGTGCAGGTCATGGCCGACGCGCACGGCACCGTGTGGGCCATGCAGGAGCGCGAGTGCTCGATCCAACGGCGGCACCAGAAGATCATTGAGGAAACGCCGTCGCCGCTGGTGTCAACTGTGCCGCGGATGCGCGAGAAACTGCTCGAGGCGGCGGTCGCGGCGGCCAGGGCGATCGACTATCGCGGCGCCGGCACGGTCGAGTTTCTGGCCACCGACGACGGCGAGTTTTTCTTTCTGGAGATGAACACGCGGCTGCAGGTCGAGCATCCGGTCACCGAATGCGTGCACGGCGTTGATCTCGTACGCGCGCAGCTGCGGATCGCCAACGGTGAGCCACTCGGCGAGATGCCGCCGGCCAGCGGCCATGCGATCGAAGCGCGGCTCTATGCCGAGGATCCGTCCGCCGACTGGCAGCCGCAGACCGGTGCGCTGCATCGCTTTGGTCTGGCGCGGCCGGCGGCGCAGTTCGAGCTGTGGCGGCACGGCCTGCGGCTGGATTCCGGTGTGGAGAGCGGATCCGAGGTCGGCATCTTCTACGACCCGATGCTGGCGAAGGTGATCGCGTATCAGCCGGCACGTGCCGACGCGGCCACGGCTTTGGCCGGTGTGCTGCGAAAAGCCACGATTCACGGCGTCGGGACAAACCGCGATCTGCTCGTACGCGTGCTGACCTCTCCGGACTTTCTCGCCGGCCAGACACGCACCGACTTCCTCGACCGGCATCCGGAGGTTTTCCAGCCGTTGTTGGAAGGCGAAGAGGCAAGGCTCGCGGCTCTCGCCGCCGCTCTCGCGGATGCCGCGGCAAACCGCCGAGATCCGGAGACACCGATCGGCTGGCGCAACGTCGTGTCAGCGCCGATCGAAAAGAAATACGACGATTTCGTTGTGTCATATCAGATGACGCGTGACGGCTTGGCGGCTGCTGGCTATCCGGATGTTGAGCTGGTCGAGGCGACGTCCGATGCGGCCGTGCTGACCGTTGGCGGCCTGCGGAGGCACTTCGCGGTCGCGCGCTATGGCGACCTGCGATGTGTCGACTCGGCGGCGGGGTCGGCGCAGTTGCACAGAATCGGCCGCTTCGCCACGCCTGGCGCGGAGGCCGTCGCCGGCTCGCTCACGGCGCCGATGCCGGGATCGATCGTCCGGCTGGCGGCCGCCGCCGGCGACCGCGTACGTGCCGGACAGCCGCTGTTGTGGCTGGAGGCGATGAAAATGGAGCACCAGGTCAACGCGCCGGTCGACGGCGTGCTCGAGCAACTGTCCGTCCACGTTGGACAGCAGGTGGACATCGGGGCCGTGCTGGCCGTCGTACGCGCGGAGGAGAGCGGATCGTGAGTTTCGTCGAGACCGAGGAGCGAAAGGCGCTGCGGTCCGCGGTCGCCGAGCTGGGCCGGCGCTATGGCTATGACTACTACCGGAAGAAGGCGCGGGCCGGCGAATACTGCCACGAGCTGTGGCAGGAGGCCGGCAAACAGGGCTTCATCGGGGTCAACATCCCGGAGGAATTCGGCGGTGGCGGCGCCGGCATGAGCGAGCTGTCGATCGTGCTGGAGGAGCTCGGTGCGGCCGGCTGCCCGCTGCTGATGATGGTCGTGTCGCCGGCGATCTGCGGCACGGTCATCAACCGGTTTGGCACCGAGGACCAGAAAAAGCGCTATCTGCCGGCGATCGCGGACGGCTCGTTCACGATGGCCTTCGGCATCACCGAACCGGATGCCGGCTCCAACTCGCACCGGCTCACCACCACCGCGCGCAAGGACGGGACGGAATGGGTGCTGTCCGGCCAGAAGGTGTTCATCTCCGGAGTTGACGTGGCCGACGCGGTGTTGATCGTCGGCCGGACAGAGGACGCCAAAACCGGCAAGCTCAAGCCCGTGCTGTTCATCGTGCCGACCAACGCGAAGGGCTTCGAACGCAAGGAAATCGACATGGAGATCGTGTCGGTGGACCGGCAGTTCATGCTTTTCCTGGACGACGTGCACCTGCCGGCGGACGCGTTGGTCGGCACCGAGGACGCCGGACTGATGCAGCTTTTCGCCGGCCTGAATCCCGAACGCGTGATGGCGGCCGCGTTTTCCTCCGGGATCGCCAGGCACGCGCTGGAAAAAGCCGCCAAGTATGTCAAGGAGCGTACGGTCTGGAAGACGCCGATCGGCGCGCACCAGGGCATCGCGCATCCGTTGGCGCAGGCCAAGATCGAGCTGGAGCTGGCGCGGCTGATGATGCAGAAGGCGGCCTTCCTCTATGACAGCGGCGACGACATGGCGGCCGGTGAGGCGGCCAACATGGCGAAGTACGCGGCAGCCGAGGCCTGCGTGAAGGCGGTCGACCAGGCCGTGCAGTCGTTGGGCGGCAACGGAATGACGGCGGAGTACGGTGTCGCGTCGCTGGTCACCGCGTCGCGCGTCGGCCGCATCGCGCCGGTGAGCCGCGAGATGATCCTCAACTTCGTGGCGCAGTTTTCGCTCGGCCTGCCCAAGTCGTACTAAAGGAGAGTCGTGACCGACGAACTTGTGCATTATGAGGTCGACCGTGCCGTCGCGACGATAACACTGGATTCACCGCACAATCGCAACGCACTGTCCGCACAGTTGGTGAGTGAGCTGGAAAATCATCTCGCTACCGCGGCGGAGGACGACGGCATCCGCGCGATCGTCCTGACGCACACAGGTGGCACTTTCTGTGCTGGCGCCGATCTGACAACGGCAGGCAAGGCCGTCGGAGGTGGCGGCGCGGCTGCCAGCATGCTCGCGCTGCTGCGGTCGATCGCCGCGCTGCCGAAACCGGTGATCGCGCGGATCGACGGTCACGTACGAGCCGGCGGTCTCGGCGTGATCGGCTCGTGCGACATCGTCGTCGCTGGTCCGGCGTCTTCCTTTGCTTTCACCGAAGTGCGGCTCGGCCTCGCGCCGGCGGTCATCTCGTTGGTGACGCAGTCGCGGATGACCGAGCGCGCGGCGAGCCGCTATTACCTCACCGGCGAGAAGTTCGACGCGGCGGAGGCGGAGCGGATCGGTTTGGTCACCGTCGCTGTGGCGGACGTACGCTCTGAGACCGAGAAGATCCTTGCCGAGCTGCGGACATGCTCGCCGCAAGGGCTGGCGGAGTCGAAGGTGGTCGCGAGCCGTGCGCTTGTGTCCACAATGGACGCCGATGGCGTACGCGTGCAGGAGCAGTCGGCCAGGCTGTTCGCCTCGGAGGAGGCGGCCGAAGGAATGCGAGCGTTTCTGGAGCGCCGGCCACCGCGATGGGCCGTCGAATGACCGGTCCGGTCGTACGCGAACCGCGGCAGGACCGCAGCCGGCTCACCCGGCAGCGGCTGCTGGAGGCGGCGGTCGACTGCCTGGCCGAGCGCGGCTTCGCCGGCAGCACGGTCGCGGTGGTGGCCGAGCGGGCCGGTGTCTCACGCGGCGCCGCGCAGCATCATTTTCCGACCAGGGAAGAGCTTTTCCTGGCGGCCGTACGCTATGTCGGCGCGGTCCGGATGGCCGAGATCCGGCATCGCGCGGTGAGCCTTCCGCAGGACGTGCCGCGCACCGAGGCGATCATGGACCTGATCGTCGAGCTCTACACCGGACCACTTTTTCGCGCCGCCTTGCATTTGTGGGTCGCCGCGGCCGCCGAGCCGCAGATGCGCGTGGCGATCGTGGCGCTGGAATCCGAGCTGGGACGCGAATCGCATCGCGCGATGGTCGAGTTGCTGGGTGTCGACGAGGAAACTCCGGGCGTACGCGAGACCGTCCAGGCCACCTTGGACCTCGCGCGCGGCCTTGGCCTGGCCAACCTGCTGACCGACGACAGCGCGCGCCGAGCGCCGATCGTGCGCCAATGGGCACGTACGCTGGATGCGACAGTGCGCAGCTGAGAGGAGTCGCGATGCCGGTCGACCCGACGATCCAGGCCGCCATGGAGAGCATGCCGCCGCTGGTCGCCGAAGGTGCCACCGTCGAGGAGATCCGCGCGGCATATCGCGTGCAGACGGCGAAAGCGCCGCGCGACGAGGTCGGCGCGGTGGAGGATCGCAGGATCGACAACGGCGTCCGCGTACGAATCTATCGGCCGAAAACAGCCGGACCGCATCCGACCGTCGTCTATTTTCACGGTGGCGGCTGGGTTTTCGGCGACCTCGAGACCCACGACAGTCCGTGTCGGACGCTGTGCGCCGATGTCGATGCCGTTGTGATGTCGGTGGCTTACCGGCTGGCGCCAGAACATCCGTTTCCGGCTGGTGTCGAGGACGCGGTGGCGGCGACGCGCTGGGCCGGCGAGCATATCGACGAGCTTGGCGGCGATCCGGAGCGCTTGGCGGTGGCCGGCGACAGCGCCGGCGGCAACCTCGCGGCCGTGGTGAGCGGCCAGTTGCTCGACAGCGGACCGAAAATCGCCGTGCAGGGGTTGTTCTATGCCACAACGGACCTGTCCCGGAAATATCCGTCCGGTCCGAAGTACGCCGACGGCTATGTCCTGGACCGCCGCGCGCTGAAGCTCTTCGGCCGGGCATATGCGCCTGATCCGATGGATCCGCGAGCATCGCCGCTGTTGTTCGAAAAGCTCGCCGAGCTGCCGCCGGCGCTCGTGGTCACGGTCGAGTACGACCCGTTGCGCGACCAGGGGACCGCATACGCGGATGCGTTGCGCACGGCCGGCGTACGCGTCGAGCAACTGCATGTCGACGGCATGATCCACGGTTTCCTGACGATGGGGGACATTCCCGTGGCCAGGCGCGCGACAGACCGGAGTTTCGCGCTGCTGAAGGACATGCTCTAACGCGGCGGTGCCGTGGACGTGCGGATGATCAGCTCGGCGCCGATGGGAAAGACGCCGGCGGACGGTGCCGGCTGCTGGCCGAGCGCGATCCGGCCGGCGATCTGGCCGGCCTCGGTGAGTGGCAGCCGTACGGTCGTCAGCGCGGCGTCGGCGCTGTAGGGCAGGTCGTCATAGCCGGCGACGGACATGTCGTCCGGCACCGAAAGTCCTTGCGAGTGCAGGAAAGTGCACGCGCCGAGCGCGATCGTGTCGTTGCCGGCGACGAGCGCGGTGAGGCCGCTGTCACGCTGCAGGAGTTCAGCGGCGCCGTTTTCGCCCGTCGTACGGCTGAAAACGCCACTCAACACCGGTCCGTCGAGGCCGTGGTCGGCCATCGCCTGGCGGTGACCGGCCAGCCGCAGCCTCGTCGTCGTGCGGCCGGCCGGACCAGAAATGTAGCCGATCCTGCGGTGGCCGAGGCTGATCAGGTGCGAGGTCAGCGCGTACGCACCGCCGCGGTTGTCGAAGTCCACAGTGGACACACCAGGTGCGTCGGCCAGCGGTGGCCGGCCGCACTGCACGACAGCGCAGCCTGAGCTGATGAGCGCGTTGACCTGCTTGGCGAGTGCCTGCAGGTGGCCGGAGTCGTCCACCGTGCCGCCGGTCAGCACCACCGCGCGAGCGCGTTGGCGCCGCAACATGGTGAGATAGCGCAGCTCGCGGCCGGGATCGCCGTTGGTGTTGCCGATGATGGCGAGCACGTCGGCGCCGCCGGTCTCGTCCTGGATGCCGCTGGCGATCAGGCCGAAAAACGGGTCGGCCACATCGTTGACGACGATGCCGACCAGGTCGGAGGTGGCGGCGGCGAGTGCGCGAGCGTTGCCGTTGACGACATAGCTGAGCTCGGCCACCGCGCTCTCGACGCGCGCTGCGGTGGCTTTGGAGACCGGGTAGTTTCCGTTCAAAACACGCGAAACGGTTGCCGGTGAGACGCCGGCCAGGCGTGCCACGTCGGCCAGCGTGGCAGGTGAGCCAGCGCGTTCGGTCGCCGGTTCGACCATCTCGGTCACCGCCTTCGGTCAGGTCCGCGGCGGGCCGTTGACAGACCGCCACTCCGGATCATAGGTTCTATCATATAGAAAGCGCTTTCTATCCGGGAGGTGGCGACGGAACGTGCCGGCTGACAAGCAGATACGCGTCGTGGTGATCGGCGCCGGCAAGATCGCCGTGGGTGCGCACATGCCGTCGCTGCAACGGTTGGGTGACGCCGTGGTGGTCGGTGCGGCCGACGTGAACGAGGAGGCGCTGGCCGCTTTCGCGGAGAAATGGAAGATTCCGCAGACCGATGCCGATGTTGACGCGCTGCTGGCGAAAACCGAGCCGGACCTGGTCGTCGTGTGCTCGCCGCCGGGCCTGCACAGCCAACACGTGATCGCCGGTCTGCGCGCCGGAGCCTGGGTCTGGTGCGAAAAACCGCCGGCGCGGTCGCTGTCCGAATACGACGCGATGATGGCCGCGCAAGGCGAGACGGGGCCGTACGCGTCGATCGTCTTCCAGCAACGGTACGGCTCGGGCACGCGGCACCTTGCCGAGCTGGTACGGACAAATGCTCTCGGCGAGCCGCACGTCGCGTTGTGCCAGACGACCTGGTTTCGTGACGACGCATACTTTGCCGTGCCGTGGCGCGGAAAGTTCGAGACCGAGGGCGGCGGCCCGTCGATGGCCCTGGGGATCCACCAGATCGACCTGATGCTGACGGTGCTCGGCGACTGGTCGGAAATCCGCGCGATGACAGGCACACTGGCGCGCCAGATCGAGACGGACGATGTCGCGATGGCCTCCGTACGCTTCGAACGCGGCACGATGGCGAGCATTGTCACCAGCGCATTGTCGCCGCGCGAGGAAAGCTATCTGCGCTTCGACTTCCGCGACGCGACGGTGGAGCTGAGCCATCTGTACGGCTATGACAACTCGCATTGGCGGTTCACGCCGGCCAAAGAACCGCGGACAGCGGTGGAAAAGGCGTGGCCGCCGGCCGACGACGTACGCAGTTCGCATTTCGCCGCGCTGCAGGACGTCGTGGCCAGCATGCGAGCCGGTGAGCGGCCGGTGACCGGTGGGGCGAGCGGTCGCGCCGCGTTGGAGTTGATCACCGCGATGTACGCGTCGGCCGACACCGGCCTGCCGGTGCGGCGCGGGGAGATCGGCCCGGGCCATCCGTATTACCAGTCGATGAACGGAAAGGCGTTCTCGTGACAGCCAGCGCGATCCAGGTCGTCCACACGCACGGCGAGTCGATCGCGGTCTCGACCGGCGGCTTGGAGATCTTTCGTTACGTCTATCCAGGCGATCCTGACGCGTACGAGGGCCAGAAACCTTACGCACATCCGTTGCGTACGCTCGCCGGCGACCTGGTCACCGGCTATCGGCCGCACGACCATCGGTGGCACAAGGGCCTGCAGTTCGCGGTTTCGCATCTGAGCGGCCACAACTTCTGGGGTGGCAACAGCTACGTGCACGGCGAGGGCTATCAGTATCTGCCGGACATCGTCGGCTCGATGCGGCATCTTGGCTTCGATGTCATCGATGTCCGGGAAACCTCGCTGGAGTTCACCGAAAGGCTGCGCTGGCAGACCGCCGCCGGTGAGCAATGGGCCAGCGAGGTCAGGGAAATCGCCGTCGGCGAGGTGTTTCCGGAGCATCGGACCTGGTCGATCCACTGGCGTACGGCCATCACCAACCTGCGCGATGCGCCGCTGCTGATCGGCAGTCCGACCACCGCCGGCCGGCCGATGGCCGGCTACAGCGGCCTGGCGTGGCGCGGACCGCGTGCCTTCACCGGCGGCGAGGTGCTCGGCGCCGGCGAGCAGGGCGGCCCGGAGATGATGGGCCAGCCAGGGGACTGGCTTGCGTTCGTGGGCAAACATGACGACGTCGACTCGGTGTCGACGCTGCTTTTCGAGCACTATCCGGGAAACCACGCGGTCGAGGGAGCGCCGTCGAAGTGGTTCGTACGCACCGAGCCGTTTCCGATCGCCAACCCGTCGCTGGCCTTCGACGAGGAGATCGCGCTGTCGCCCGGCGCCGTGCTGTGGCGGTCGTGGCGGGTGGTGATCCGCGCCGGTGGCTGGGATCGCGACGGCATCGAGGCGTTCCGCAAGGAGTTTCCGTTGCCGGCCGGGGGAGACCGGCGATGACCGGCGCCCTGCCTGGCGCGATCGGCATCTCGAACCTGCGGGTGTACGACTGGCCGGCACGCGCTGGTGGCGACGTTTTGTGCGGCGGCTCACCGCACATGCACCTCGCCTGCACGGAGGCGTACGCGGTCGTCGGAGGCAGCGGAGCCGTGCAAACGCTGACAGCGCGCGGATTCCGGAACACATCGCTGTCGGCCGGTGACGTCGTCTGGTTTAGCCCCGGCACGATCCACCGGCTGATCAACGAAGGCGACCTGCGGATCGTCGTGATGATGCAAAATGCCGGATTGCCGGAGTCGGGCGACGCGGTCTTCACCTTTCCACCGGCGGTCCTGGCCGATCAGGATGCGTACGCGGCAGCGTCCACTGTGGACGCTTTGCGACCGGAGGAATCAGTGCGAAAGCGTCGTGACCTCGCACTGAAAGGATTTGCCGCCCTGGTCGACGGCAGCGCCGAGGACCTGGCCGCCTTCCACCGAGCCGCCGGCGCGCTGGTCGCGCCGAAGATCGCCCAGTGGCGTGGCATCTGGCGCGACGGACCATTGGCCGCGGCCGAGAGCACCGGACGCCAGCTGGATGCGTTGGCCGGTGGAGATGTCAGCCATCTGGTCGATGCGGACGTCTACAGTGGACAACCGACGCAGGCGTGGGGGATGTGCGGCCGGCTGGAACGTTTCGAGCCGGTCGAGAAGACAAGCGCGGGGAGTGGACAATGACGACACGGACCGTGGAAATCGCCATGAACGGCGTGACCGGCCGGATGGGCTATCGCCAGCATCTGGTCCGGTCGATCCTGGCGATCCGCGACGCCGGCGGACTGGAGCTGCCGGACGGCACGATCCTCATGCCGGAGCCGATCCTGATCGGCCGCGACGAGGCCAAGCTGCGCCGGATGGCCGAGCAGCACAAGCTGGAACGCTGGACGACCAGCCTGGACGAGGCGTTGTCCAGCGACAGCGTGGACATCTACTTCGACTCGGCGGTGACCTCGGCGCGCGAGCCGGCCGTACGCGCGGCGATCGCTGCGGGAAAGCACGTCTACTGCGAAAAACCGACGGCGACCAACCTGGAGTCGGCGCTGGAGCTGGCTCGGCTGGCCGCCGGCGCCGGCATCAAGTCAGGTGTCGTCCAGGACAAGCTTTTCCTGCCAGGCCTGCGCAAGCTCAAGCGGCTGGTGGACGGCGGCTTCTTCGGGCGGATCCTGTCGATACGCGGCGAGTTCGGCTACTGGGTCTTCGAAGGCGACTGGCAGCCGCCGAACCGGCCGTCGTGGAACTACCGCGCCGAGGACGGCGGCGGGATCGTGCTCGACATGTTTCCGCACTGGGACTACGTGTTGCGCGGCATTTTCGGTCCCATCAAGACCGTGCAGGCCACTCATCGGGTCGGCATCAGGGACCGGGTCGACGAGAACGGCCGGCCGTACGACGGCACCGCCGATGACGCCGCGTACGCGATTTTCGAGCTGGACAACGACATTGTCGCGCAGATCAACTCGTCCTGGACGGTACGCGTGAACCGCGACGAGCTGGTCGAGTTTCAGGTCGACGGCACCGAAGGCAGCGCGGTGGCCGGACTGCGGCGGTGCCGCGCGCAGCACCGGTCGGCGACTCCGATGCCGGTGTGGGACCCGGACATGCCGACGCCGATGGACTTCCGGTCGCAGTGGCAGGAGGTGCCGGACAACACGGTTTTCGACAATGGCTTCAAAATCCAGTGGGAGCAGTTTCTCCGGCACGTGTACGCCGACGGTGAGTGGACGCACGACCTGCTTTCCGGTGCCCGTGGACTGCAGCTGGCCGAGCTTGGTCTGCGCGCCGCCGCGGAAGGCCGCCGGCTTGAGGTGCCGGAGCTGACCCTGTGACGGTCCGCATCCCCACGGCCGACGGTGGCGTTGTCGCGTACGAGCCGGCGAAAACCGGACGCGTCGCCGCGCCGAGCGGTGCGCCGCTGACCGAGCGCGTCGTGTTCGCGGCGGCGCACGTCGTCGCGGATCCGTTGGCGGACAACACGCCCGGCCAGCCGGCCGCGCTCGACTGGGACGCGACGTTGGCTTTTCGGCGCCATCTCTGGTCGTACGGCCTCGGCGTCGCCGAGGCGATGGACACCGCGCAACGCGGCATGGGGCTGGACTGGCCGGCCGCCGCCGAGCTGATCCGCCGCAGTGGCGCCGCCGCCGCCGCTGCCGGTGGCCGGATCGCCGTCGGAGTCGGCACCGACCAACTGGACGGACCGGCCACGATCGAGCAGATTTCCGCCGCATATCTGGAACAACTGGCGGTGGCGGAGGAGGCCGGCGCGCAGCCGATCGTGATGGCGAGCCGCGCGCTCGCGGCCGCCGCGACCGGTGCCGAGGACTACCAGAAGGTCTACGGTGAGGTGCTGTCGCAGACCGGCCGGCCAGCGATCCTGCACTGGCTCGGACCGATGTTCGACCCGGCTTTGGCCGGATACTGGGGAAGTGACGACCTCGACGCGGCGACCGACACGCTGGTGGAGCTGATCGCGGCGCACGCCGGCTCGATTGACGGCGTCAAGGTCTCGCTGCTCGACGCCGGTCGCGAGGTGGCATTACGACGGCGGCTGCCGGCGGGCGTACGGTGCTATTCGGGCGACGACTTCCATTACCCGGAGCTGGTCGCCGGCGACGAGCACGGCCATTCCGACGCGTTGCTCGGCATTTTCGACCCACTGGCACCGATCGCGTCGCAGGCCGTACGCAACCTGCCGGAGCTGCGGCAGCTGCTGGACCCGACTGTCGAGCTGTCGCGGCATCTTTTCGGTGCGCCGACACGGTTCTACAAGACCGGCGTGGTTTTTCTGGCATGGCTGGCCGGATTCCAGCAGACGCCGCGGATGGTCGGTGGTTACGAGACGGCGCGATCGGTGCCACATCTGGCGCGCGCGTACGTCCTGGCCGACCAACTCGGCCTGTTTCCTGAGCCAGAGCAGGCAGCCGCGCGCGTACGGTCCTTCCTGGCGCTGGCCGGAGTCGACCAGTGAGCCGGCTGTCCATCAACCAGCAGACGGTGAAGCAGCTTTCGTTGCCGGAGCTGGTGAAGGCGTGCGCAGCTGTCGGCGTCGACAAGGTCGGTCTGTGGCGCGAGCCGGTGGCGGAATATGGCCTGGAACGGTCGGCACGGCTGTTCGCGGACGCGGGATTCAGCGTGACGAGCCTGTGCCGCGGCGGCTTTTTCACCGCTGTGGAGCCAGAAACGCGCCGGCGAGCGCTTGACGACAATCGGGCGGCGATCGATGAGACGGCCGCGCTCGGCGCGCCGATTCTGGTGTTGGTCTCCGGCGGAATGCCGGATCGAGATCTGGTTGGCGCGCGGCAGCGGGTGGTGGACGCGATCGCCGAGTTGGCGCCGTACGCGGCGGAGCGCGGGGTGAAGTTGGCGGTCGAACCGTTGCATCCGATGTTCGCCTCTGACCGGTGTGTGGTCTCGACATTGGCGCAGGCGCTGGAGATCGCCGAGCGGTTTCCGGTCGACCAGGTCGGTGTCTGCGTCGACACCTATCATCTGTGGTGGGACCCGGAGCTGGCGACCGGGATTTCGCGTGCGGGTGACCGGATCGCGACATACCAACTGGCCGACTGGATCACGCCGCTGCCGGCCGGTGTGCTGACCGGGCGCGGGCAGATCGGCGATGGTTGTGTCGATTTTCCGGCGTTCACGGCCGTGGTGGAGTCGGCCGGCTACGACGGACCGATCGAGGTGGAGATCTTCAACGACGAGCTGTGGCGGCGTGACGGCGCCGAGGTGGTGGCCGAGATCGCTGAGCGTTTTCCGGCCTGTGTGGGAAAGCCGTCTTGACCAGCTCGCCACTCGACGCGCCGATCGCGGAGAGCCCGAACAGCGCGGACGAGTTGGATCGGCTGCTCATCGATCATCTACGGTTGGCGATCGAGCGGCAGTCGGTCGATGGCAGTTTCGATGTGGACGGCCGCGAACTCGATGTCGGTGACAACACGCTGGGCGTCGTTTCGCTGTTGGCGTATGGCTGGCACCGCTTCGGCGACCAGTCGTACGTCGAGCCCGCTCGCCGTGGCCTGGCCTTCCACCTGGCGCGCCGCGTCTTTCGTACGGACAACCCCGGCACGCCGTATCTGCGCGTCGGCGGCAGCGGCGAGGCGCATGCACGCTATACGTTGACACCTGGCCGGATCCCTGGCGGCGACTGGCCGACGACCGTGTGGGCCCTGCTGCACGTCGTGAACGTCCTCCGGTTTGGCGACGGCCTGGCGACGGCGGCCGAGCGCGAGGCGCTGGTCGATCTCGGCCGGTCGTATTGGCGCTGGTGCACCGAAATCACCGCATTCGATCCGCAGGATGCCAGCAATCAGGCCATCGCCTGCGTGATCGCCGGGCACCAACTCGGCGCGTTGACCGATGACGCGGAGATGAAGCGTGCGGCGAAGGAATTGTACGCGACCAAAATCAGGCCAACCCGCGCGACCGACCGTGGCTACACGTATTTTCAGGAGCACTCAGGCGGGTTCGACCAGAACTACGGCGCGATCGCGCTGACGTTCGTGACTGAGGCCTATCTGGTCACCGGCGACGAGACTTTCTTCGAAGACGCCAAAGAACATGCGCGTTACCTCAACCTGCGGATGTCTGTCAGCGGCTTCGACTACGGCGGCGCACGGCACAACGAGGAACGCGACAACTCGCCGAGCGTTCTCGGTTTGCGCTATTGGAGCAACGCGCTCGGCGACGACCTCGGTCGCTATCTGACCGACAGCCGGCGTGCGTTTCACATGGACACGGCGGATGGCGTGCCGACCGGCCATTTCGCGTTCACCACGATCTGGCTGATGGAGCACCGGCAGGACTGGTGGCCGATTGGCCGCGAGGAGAACACGCGTTTCAAGCTGCGCAAGGGAAACGTGTCGATCGTGTTCGACGAGTCGCTGACGCCCTACCTGGTGAGCATCGGCCGGACCGAGATCATCCGTACGACCACGGCCATACCGGCGGCGGCGTCGATGGAACTCAACCGCGGTCCGTACGCGATAAAACTCGTCGGACCCAGGGCCTATATTTGCGATGGAGCCAGTCTGGTCATTGTGTCCACGGTGGACGCACCATTGCCGCTCGGCCTGCCTTACCTGAGCGCGGGGCGTAAGGTCACCAGCGTCACGGTGGACGGCGTGGAGCTGGATCTGGGGGAGGCCGGCCGATCGCTGGAAGGCAGCATCGTACGCGCCGGAGAGCTGGAAATCCGCGGCCGGATCCGGGTGACGAACGCCGCGGCCGGCATGGACTATTTCAACTCGGCGGCCAGCCGCGACCTGCTGATGGAGCCGTATTCGCTGACCGTCTCGACGGTGTTCGACCCGTGGGGTGTGCCGAATCCGCAGGCCGGCTGGGACGCGATGCGCGGCACGACCACGTTCGAGGCGTTGCCGGACGCCGACGGCATGGTGGTCGTACGGTTCTCAGGAGCAGGCGGCGAGCGTGCGTGACAGCTGCGCGGCGCGCTGCCGATAGCGCCACGCCGGACCTGGCCGGTGCTCGGATTCGTTGAGATCGCTCAACAAGGTCAGTGCGTCGACCTCGGAACGCCGGTCGCCGATGTTGCGGTAGGTCGCAAGCGTGTCCTCCAGGAGAGCGATCGCCGGTCCAGGAGTGCCGCGTGCCGCGCACAGCCGGCCGAGATGCAACTTGGTGTTGGCGAGGCCGAGTTCGTTGCCGACATTGGCGAAAATCGCCATCGCGTCCTCGTGGAAGCCGGCGGCGGTGTCCGGCTGTCCCTGATGTTCGGCCAGCAGGCCAAACTTGATGAACAGCTGCGCCGACCGGTTGTGGTCGCGGACCGCACCTGCCTCGTGCCGCGCCTGCTCGAGCCAGCGGCGTGCGGTGGCCGGACCGGACCGCATCCGGACCAGGCCGATGGCTCCCAGCGCGTAGGCCACACCGTTGGCGTCGCCGCATTCCTCGTACAGTTTCAGCGCCTGCTGGTAGAACTCCAGCGCGCGTGCGTCGTCGTGGTTGTAGTGGCAGGTCGCGCCGAGCCCGGACAACGCGGCCGCCGCGCCGTCGATGTCGCCCACCTGGTGGAAAAGCCGGAGCGACCGGTGGAATTTCCGAGTCGCCGCACGGTATTGGTCGGCGTAGATGTCCAGCTGTCCGAGACCGCGCAACACCCGGGCCTGGCCACGCCGGTCGTCCGCGGCCTCGGCGGCGGCCAGCGCGGCCACGTGCGTACGGCGCCAGTCGTCGGCGTTGGCGCGCAGCTCGAAGTAGGAGGCCAGTCCGACGGCCAGCTCGACCGCCACCTCTGCGGCGCCGGCCTCGGCCGCGCGTTCGGTGATCTCGACCAGCCGGCCGCGCTCGGCTTCCAGCCACCGCAACGAATGCCGGCGCGCGCGGTCGACGACCGGTGCCGCCGGCTTCCAGTGATTGCCGGGCACTACGCGGAAAAACGTCGGCGGCAGGGTGTCGGTGGCGTGCGAGATCAGGCTCAGCCAGCCGCCGGCGAGCCGTTCGATCGCGGCGCGCGAGGCGACCGGCTGGCCGAGAAACTGCCGCACCAGCGCGGAAATCTCGTACGTCGGCACGCCGAGCGCGTCGGTGCCGGCCGGCTGCAGCAGGCCGGCGCAGACGGCCTGGTCGAGCAGGCCGGATCCGTCGGAGAGCGCCCCGACGGCCCAGTCCGGCACGGCACCCGTGTCCAGGTCGGCCAGCGCGGCCAGCGTCTCGAGCGCACCGGCCGGTAGCCGCCGTACGTCCGCGTCCAGGCTCGCGCGTACGCCGTCCGCGGCCGCCTGCAGGTTGTCGCCGACGACCGACCACAGTGGACGGTATGGCTGCGCGGTCAGGTTGGCGGCGGCGGTGCGGATCGCGAGCGGCAGCCCGGCGCACTCGGCGACGATGTTCCGCGCGCTGGCCGGCTCGGCCTCGATGCGGTCGGCGCCGACCAGCGTGGCAAACATCCGCGTCGCGTCGGCCGCGCTCAACGGTGCCAACGACAACCGGCGTACGCCGGCCAGGCTCGGCAGGTGGTGGCGGCTGGTGACCAGCGCGGCGCTGCCGGCGGTGCCCGGCAGGAAGGCGGTCACCTGCTCGGCGGCGGTGACGTTGTCCAGGATGACGAGTACGGACCGGTCGGCCAGCAGCGACCGATACCGCGCCGTACGCCCGGCGAGTCCGGCCGGCAGCTGCGCGGCCGGCACGCCGAGCGCGCCGAGGGTCTCGCCGAGCGGTCCGGCCACGTCGGCGGAGCCGGCGAAGTCGACATAGACCTGACCGCCGGGGAAGCGGTCGCGCAGCCGGTGCGCCGCACGGATGGCCAGCGTCGACTTGCCGGCGCCGGCCGGGCCGGTGACCAGCGCCAACGCGGTCGACTCGTACGCGCGCACCAGCCGCTCGGTCTCCGCCTCGCGGCCGGTGAAGTCGGCGCAGTCCGGTGGCGTCTGGAAGATCCTCGCGGTGCCGAGGTCGACCGGCGCTGCCGGGCCGGTGTCGGTGTCGGCGAGCACGACCTGCTGCAGCGAGCGCAGCGCCGGCCCGGGATCGATGCCGAGCTCGTCGACCAGCACGCGTCGGGCGTCCGCGTACGCCTGCAGGGCCTCGGCGCGCCGGCCGGCGCCGTGCAACGCGCGTACCAGCTCAAACCACAGCTGCTCGCGGAGCGGATGCTGGCCGACGAGCGTACGCAGGTCGGCGACGGCCTGCGCCGGCCGGCCGAGGGTGACCAGGGCGCCGAGCCGGAGCTCCTCGGCCTCCAGCCGGAGCGCGCGCAGCCGGCTCAGCGTGAGCTCCCACTCCGGCGCGTGCACGAGGTCGGCCAGCGGCTCCTCGCGCCAGAGGTGGTTGGCCTCGTCGAGCAGCGTGATCGCGTCGCACGGGTCGCCGCGCTGCGCCTCGGCGACCAGGCGTTCGAAGGTCAGCAGGTCGCTCTGGTCGTCGTCGAGCTCGATCCGATAGCCGGACGACCGCGTCTGCAGCGAGCCGCCACCGAGCCGCGTACGCAGTGAACTCACGTACGTGCGCAGGTTGGCGACCGCCGACCGTGGCGGCGACGACGGCCACAGCACGTCGACCAGCACGTCGGTGGACACCGTGTGTCGCGGCTGGAGCAGCAACGTCGCCAGCAGGCGACGCGCCTTGTCGCCGCTGATCTCGACGGCCGCACCGGCGCGGCTGACCTCCAGCGGTCCCAGGACCTGGAACCGCAGACGCTGAGCATTCTGATCGACCACAGCTGCTCACCCCGGTTGGCGTGGAAAGTCCCTGCTCGGACCGGCAAAGCTGGCGTTCGGTGCAAACGGTACCCGGCTCGCACAAGCTTGCCGGGTTATTGACCAAACTACGCCTGGTAAACGTGGGAATTAATCATGATGGTCGAATTTTGTAGGAAATTTGTATCCGAGCCGGCTTAGCTGTAAGCGCTTCACCGATCACCCAGCGAGAGGAGAACGGCTCAGATGAAGATCAGTAGGCGGGTCCTCGGCCGGCTGGCCGTCGCCGGCGTCACGCTCGCGGTGTCCGCCGGCGTGATCAGCGCGGTCAGCCCGGCCGCCGACGCCGCGGTGTCCCGCGCGACGGTCATCTCGCGAGCCCAGAAATGGGTCAACGACCACGTCACGTACAACCAGGGCGGCCGCCACGACGGCTATCGCACCGACTGCTCCGGCTACGTCTCCTACACGTGGGGGCTGGCCAAGCCCGGCCTCACCACACCGAGTTTCCCGGGCATCTCCAACGCCATCTCCAAGGGTGAGCTGAAGCGCGGTGACATCCTGCTGAACAAGTCGCCGGGCAACGCCGGTCACGTGGCGATCTTCGAGAAGTGGGCCAACAGCGCGCACAGCTCGTACGTCGGCTACGAGCTGTCCGGCAGCGGCATCCACCACCGCACGATCACCTACCCGTACTTCTCCGGCTACGGCACCTTCAAGCCCTACCGCTACAAGCACATCACCGGCAGCTGACCGCGCGAAACACCGCTTCCAGGCACGCCCAGGCCTGGTTGACCCCTCTACCGGATCGACCTCCGGTAGAGGGGTTTTCGCTGGTCTGTCCGTCCGGCGGGTCAGCGTACGGCCAGGATCGTGAAGCCGCGTGCCGGCAACGAAACGGTGTAGTCGCTGGAGGTGATCGGCGGCGCCGGCGTGTTTTCCATCAGGTCGACCGGCGTCTGGCCGATGGCGATGCCGGCGTTGCCGACCGGCACCTTCACGGTGAGCGGCGCGTTCTGGAAGTTCAGCACGACGATCGCGCGGACGCCGCCGGTCTTGTCGGTGCGCAGATACGCGTATGCCCGGCTGTCGTCGGTGCCGAGCGGCAGCCGGCAGCGCAGGCCGCGCGGATCCAGCGCCGGATAGTCGCTCTGCGCGCGGAGCAGCTTGCCGACCATCGCCTGCTGGTCGGCCGTCCAGGTCGGAATGGTGCGCTCCTGCGGCAGATACATGTGATTGCCGTTGTGCAGATAAAACTGCGCACCCATCGTGGCGATCGTGGCCATTTCCAGCAACCGTACGTCCGCCGGCTGCACGCGGTCGGGCACGGTCGAGCCGTCGGACTGGTTGATGTCGGAGTCCCAGCTCGGCATGCTCATCGTCACGCCGCCCTGCTGGTTGATCGCGTCGCGGCTGGCCTTGAAGAAATCCTCGAGCTGGCTCGGATCCCCATTCCTGATCGCCGGCACGATGCGGCTGCACGGATCGGCACATCCCCACCAGCTCACGTAAAGATCCTGGATCGTGTTGTAATGCAGCCCGGGCACGCCGTTCAGCAGATCGCCAGGACCGTCGGCGCTGGCCTGCAGGCCCTCCGGCAACGTCCACGCGTTGTAGTTGTTGAGGACATTGGTCAGATAGCGATTGCTGATGTCGTCGTTGATGTTGAGATACGCGCGCGGCGCGTCCATTCCGAAGCCGTCGAGCCCCTTGTTCATCCAGAATGCCAAATAACGACTCGCTTCGTCGCGCCATTCCTGGTTGGCGAAGTTGTACGAGGGCATGTGCGCGTTGGCGTCGGCGGGGTCGGTCCAGAAGGCGAAATAGCAGCCGTGCGCCCGGTCGCTCCACCATCGATGTGCCGTCTCGTCGCAACTCGCTGGCCCGTCGGCCGGCACGATGTCGAACCATTTTCGTTCGGCGCTGTTGGGATCGTCCTGTG
Organism: Fodinicola acaciae; assembly: GCF_010993745.1. Lineage (NCBI taxonomy): Bacteria > Bacillati > Actinomycetota > Actinomycetes > Mycobacteriales > Fodinicola > Fodinicola acaciae. The sequence continues at coordinate 1,491,317 of NZ_WOTN01000001.1, read as the reverse complement.
CTGTCAACCAGAACGGTGCCTGCGGGCTCGCGTAGCCGACGTTGCCGAACATGCTGATCTTCATGCCGCGGCTGTGGACTTCGCGGATGAGCTGCTCGAAATCGGCCATGGTGCCGATCGACGGGTCGATGGCGTAATTGTCGGTGGCGCCGAGTCCGGCCCACGGCGTACGCGGACCGGCGTACGGCGCGGCGACCTCGATCGCCTGGTATCCCTGCTCTTGCAGGCCGTCCAGCTGGCCGATGATCGTGGTCAGCTTGGTGCCGTAATGCTTCGGGTAATAACGCATGACCGGTCCGGAATGCTCGACCCAGCGCCGGTTGGCCACCGGTGATCCGAAGCCGAAAATCTTCAGTTCCTGGCTGCACGGCCAATGCTTGCCGGAGTCGGACGGCCCGGCGATGGTCAGCCGTACGTACCGGTAGGTGCCGGACACCTGGTCGGAGAACACCTGTCCGGCCGCGCCCGAGCCGTGGTCGACCAGCCGCTGCCAGGTCGTGCCGTCCAACGATCCGTCCAGGACGAAATGCCAGGTGTCGTTGTCGAGAAACGCCTGCTCGATGCCGGTGAGCCGGCTGGCATTGCCCAGATCGACGGTCAGCTTCTGTGGTCCCACGCCGAAAGTGCTGCCCGGATCGGCCGCGATCCAGGAGTGGCCGGTCGACGCGTCGAGGGCATGCCACGGCTCGTAGCCGACACTCAGCGAGGACGAGGTCGCGACGGCGCCGACGGCGAGGTCGCGCGGCGCCGGATTGTCGTGGATCGGCGCGAAAACCTTGAAGCCGGTGCTTCCGGCCCAGTGACCGTGTTCGGTGCCGGTGACGGTGAGGCGGACGAAACGGTACGTGCCGGAAACAGCGTCGCGGAAGCTCTGGCCATAGCTGTTGTCGCTCCGATGGTCGACGAGCGCAACGTAGTTTGCGTCAGGATCGTTCGACGCTTCGATGACGAATGCGACATGGTCGTAGTCCTTGAAGTCCTGCTCGACGCCGGTGATCGCGGTCGGCGCGCCGAGATCCACCTGGAGCCACTGCGGCAGCGACCCGCTGCCGGCGCACCAGTAGGTGGAGGTGTCGCCGTCGACCGCGTGTCCGCCTTCGTAACCGGAAATGTTGCTGCTGGTGGCGACTGGCCGACCGGCCGCGATGTCGGCCTCGCGCGACCCGGTCAGCACGAAATCGTTGCTGGACGGGGGATGTCCGTGCTTGGCGCCGGTGACGGTGAGGCGGACGTACCGGTAGGTGCCGCTGACGCTGGTGGCGAACGTCTGGCCGGCGAGACCGGTCGAGCGGTCCATCAGCGTGACCCAGTCGGATCCGTTCAGCGATCCCGAAACGGTGAACGTCCAGAGGTCGATCGCGCCGAACGTCTGCCGTACCGAGGTCAGTGCGTACGGCCAGCCGAGGTCGACCCGCAGCCACTGGCTGCCACCTGCTCCGGCCTGCCAACCGGTGCGAGGATCGTCGTCGATTACTTTGTCAGCAACGAAATCCGGGCCGGCGACGGACGAAGCCGTCGCGCTGCCGGTCAACCGGCCGGCTGGTGCGGCCGCGGACGGCGCGGGGTTGGTGACCATGCCGGACACCAGAAGCACGGCCAGCGCGGGGATCAGCCATCTCATCGGAAAGCCTTCTTTCCGCTGGTCACCGGTCGCCGCGGCGGCGGGCCGCTGCTGTCCCGGACCAGCAGGTGGGTGGGGAGGATGACCGAGCGCGGCGTGCCGGTGAGCTCGCCGGAAATCTGTTGGAGCAGCAGGGTCGCTGCCGCGCGACCGATGTCGCCGATCGGTTGCGCGACCGTGGTGAGTTTCGGGGTCAGGTAGGAGGTGAGCTGGAGGCCGTCGAACCCGACCACGCTGACATCCCGCGGAACCCGCAGCCCCGCGTCGGCAAACGCGGCGAGCACGCCGATCGCGGTGAGGTCGTTGGCGGCGAAAACCGCGGTGAAGTCGGTGTTTCCGGCGAGCAGCGTACGCGCCGCCGCGTATCCGCCGTCCTCGAGGAAGTTGCCGGTTTCCACCAGTGTTGGCTCGTGGCCGGCCTCGCGCAGTGCGTCGGCCCAGCCAGCTTTTCGTTGTCTGGCACTGATGATCCCGGCCGGTCCGCTGACATGCGCGATCCGCTGGTGACCGAGGTCGAGCAGATGGCGTACGGCGTTTCGCGCGCCGGCGCGGTTGTCGACGGAGATGTGGGCTGCGGACACGCCCCGTACGGTGCGGTCGAGCAGGACGAGTGGCAGCCCCTCCACGGCGGCCGCCAACCGGCTGCCGGACAGGGTGCCCGACGGCAACATGATCCCGTCGACCTGTTTGCGGCGCAGCGTCGCGATGTCGGCCAGCGCCTTCTTCTCATCGTCGGCATCGTGGCAAAGCAGCAGCAGGTGGCCGTATTCGTCGGCGACCGTCTGCACGCCTTTGACCAGCTCTGGAAAATACGGGTTGGCGATGTCGGGGAGGAGCAGGGCGATCGTCTTGGTGGACATGCCGACGAGGCCGCGAGCCAGGTCGTTCGGCTGGTAGCCGAGTTGTCCGGCCACCTCCAGCACATGCGCGCGCGTCGCGGCCGAGATGCGGCCACGGTCGTTCAACGCGCGGGAAACCGTGGCGATCGACACGCCAGCGGTCGTCGCCACGTCGTACACGGTCACCATGCGATGTCCTCCGACCGCCGATGCGTAAGCGCTTCCGCAGGTCCGGATGCGTAAGCGCTTCCGCAAGCTAGGACCAATCGGCCGCCAAGTCAATGGTTAGCGGCGTACGAGCCGCTTTAAGCAAGTGTTACGCGGACCGGCTCGGAAGGTGTCATGGCGTGAGGCTTGCTGGAGGTGTGAATGTCGAGTTACTGGCGCTGGATGCGAGAAATACGGCATTCACGCCTGCGTGACCGCCAGCACTGGAAGCGGGCATTTAGCGCTAAAGTATGCGTGGCGCTGACGCGCGCCCGACATGACTCGTATCCGGTTAGGTGTCCTGATAGCAGGGGCCGGAGCCGAGCAGCGCCAGTCCGCGTAGGTCGCCTGGGCCGTAGTCGGTGGCGGTGATGGTCGCGTCGGGATTCATGATCTCGTGCGGGTCGTGGACGTGCGCCAGACCGACCAGGTGGCCGAGCTCGTGCTCGATGATCGCCCTCACCCGGCTCCGGCCGCCGGAAGTGCCGAGCAGCCGGGAAATCTGCGGCCCGTCCAGCACCACGACGCCAGTCACATAGCGTCGCGCACCCGGCGAACCGTACGCGTCGCTGTAGCCGGTGCCGATCACGGTGCCGTCGAGCGCGGCGGTGTGCGCCGGGTCGGACCATGAGATCAGCACCGGAGCCCACCGACTGCCGTAGCGGCCCGGCTGGTACGCCGGACGGTGCGCCACCGGGGTCTCGGTTGTCGGTCCGTCGTAACGAAAAACCAGTCCGGTGGCGGCCTGCAGCCGGGTCAGCGCGGCCGTCAGCGATGCGGTCGCGGCGGCTGGTTTCCTGCTGTTGTTGACGACGAAATGCACCGGCCGGCACGGGTCATAGGCGACCGGCCGCGAGTCGCTGCCCTGGGTGAGCGTGAACGCGTACGGCCCGGATGCGACCGGCCGCGCCACCGGATGGCCGAGCGGCACCGACTGCGCGTCGTCCGGCACCGCTCCGGTCTGCCCCGGCCACGGCGCCACCACAATCAGGACCAGCAGCAGCGCGCCAAGGACAACCGCGAGCCTAGAGGCCGTGCGAAGCGTCATTTGGCGGATACTGCTTGAAATAGGCGGTGAAGTCGTCGCTGCTGATCGCCTTTCCCAACGCCTCACTGGCCGCCTTGTTCACCCGCTCGTAGTCCGTGCCGCCGATCACCATCGTGCCACTGGTCGGCAGCGTGCTGAAGGTGACCGCACTCAGGCCGAGTCCGCGCGCCGCGAAGGCGAGGTCCTTGACCGGCATGCCGCTGTCGACCACGAGCGCGGACGTGACCGCCTGGATCAGATCGTTGAGCTTGTACGGATTGCTCAGCACACCGGCCGTCGTGGCCTGCTTGACCAGCGCGCGCATCACCTGCTGCTGGCGCTTCATCCGGTCGTAGTCGCCGCCGGCCAGGCCGTGCCGCTGGCGTACGAAAAACTGCGCGTCGGTGCCGTTGAGATGGTGCCAGCCCTTGGTCCACGTGCGGTGAAACTGGTCGTCGTAGGTCGTCTTGTCGACGTACACGTCCACCCCGCCGACCGCGTCGACCGCCTTGATCAGCGCGGCGAAACTGACCACGACGACGTGGTCGATCTTGATCCCCAGCAGGTCCTGCACGGTCCGTACGGCCAGTGCCGGCCCGCCATACTGCAGCGCCGCGTTGAGCTTCGTCCGGCCACCCTGCCACGAACCCGCGGCCGGGATGTGGACGTAGGAGTCGCGCTCGATCGAAAACGCGTACACGTGGCTGAAGGTCTTGTCGATGTGGAAAAGCACGATCGAGTCCGACCGCTGTCCGTCCACTCCCTGCGACTTGGCCCGCGAGTTGTCGGCGTTGTCCGAGCCCAGCAGCAGGATGTTCATCGGACCGGACACCGGCGCACCGGACGGCGGCTCGCTGGCGCGCTCGTTTTGTGGCACGCCGGCCAGGAAGTCGTCCTTCTTGACCTGGTTGGCGTAGTGATCGGCGACCAGGTTGACCGCGTACGCACCGCCGCCGAACAGGAGGACGACGACTCCCAGCACGACCGCGATCCGGGCCCACCGCGGCGAACGTTTCTTGCCGGGCCGGTCTTTCTGCCGCGGCGAACCGTAGACTGTCAACCTAGCCAACTCCTTTGTTGCCTATGCTTTACCAAACCATCGGTTTCGCCGGCGATTTTCCGGCAGCGCGCGACATTCTGAAGACGTCCGACCCCATCCGGGGGTTCCCGCCGAAATCGCGGACTTGTCGCTGATCGGCCAATCGCTCTTGACGCGTGCCGGGTCTGACCGTACGGTGCCGCTCGGCAATCGTTTTCTCGGTCCGCCGACCTGGAGCGTATCGATGAGCTGGTTCCGTTCCGCAGCCGCCGTCGCGACTGCCGCCCTGTTGCTCGTACCGGTCACGCCGGCCGGCAGCGCCGCGGCAACACCGGCGGCAACACTGGCCACCAAGGGACCGGTCGGGTGGGACACCTACCGGCATCTGGACCAGTTGCCCTATCTCACCTCAGGCGTGCAGAGCCGGCAGTATTCGAGCTTCGACCGGCGGGGATACGTCGCCGACGGCGGCGACACGCATTTCTGCCTGCGCAACGGCGGCGCCGGCTGCGTGCTGGCCGAGGACACCGGGCCGGGCGAGATCACGTCCATCTGGTCGACCCATTTTTACCGCTCGCTGCCGGAAAGCGGTCCGGTGTACGACGACGGCAACCTGCGGATCGTCCTCGACGGCGTGACCGTGCTGGACGCGCCGTTCGAGGACGTCGTCGAGGGCAAGCTCGGTGCGCCTTTCGTCTATCCGCTGGTCGCGGACGCCGCGCAGTCGTCGGGCGGTGTGTTTGTCAAGGTGCCGATGACCTACCGGTCCTCGATGCAGATCAGTACGACCAACCAGCCCGGCTATTACCACGTCGACTACCAGCATTTCCCGGACAGCGCCGGCGTGTCGACGTTCGATCGGACGGACCAGGCGCAGGACGTGCTGTCGATGCTGACCGCCGCCGGCACTCGCGATCCGAAGCCGGCCGCGACCGGCGCGCAGACGATCACCGGCACGGTCAACGTGCCCGCTGGTGGCACGACGGCGGTCGCGCAGCTGACCGGCCCGGCCAGCGTTTCGGCTCTGCGGCTGAGATTCCCCGGCGTAGCGGCTCCGGCCGTGCTGGCCGGTCTGCGGTTGCGGATCAGCTTCGACGGACAGTCCACAGTGGACTCTCCGGTCGGGGAGTTCTTCGGCAGCGGACTGGGGGCGTCCACGGCACGCGCGTTGATGTTCGCCTCCGAGAGCACGTCCGGCGGCTGGTATTCGTGTTGGTGGCCGATGCCGTTCGCCAGCAACGCCACGATAAGCCTGGTGAACACCACCGGCTCGGCGGTGTCCGGAGTGGACACGCAGGTGACCTACGCGCCGGACGGCCAGTGGACCGACGCGCTCGCCAACGGCAGCGCCGGACTTTTCACCGCACGGTCGCGATCCGCGGCCACCACACCAGGCCAGGACTGGCTGTTCGCCGACGAGAGCGGACACGGCAAGTTCGTCGGCGTCGCCGAGACGATCCGCGGCGCCACGCCGGGACAGACCTACTTCGAGGGAGATGAGCGCGTCTACACCGACGGTTCGTTGAGTCCTCAGCTTTACGGCACGGGTACGGAGGATTTCTACGAGTCCGGCTGGTATTTCAACCGCGGCGAGTCGCACAACGCGTTCACCGGAAACCCTCGGCACGTCGACCTGGCCGGCCGCACCGACTGCTCGGGCAACTGCGCCGACGCCGTCTATCGGGTCATGCTGGCCGACGCGGTGAACTACCAGACGGCACTGCGCTTCGGCATGGAACACGGCCAGAACAACGACATCGCGGCGACCTACAGCTCGACCGCTTTCCTTTACACCAGGCCGACGGTGAGCCTGCGCCGCGGTGATGTCGTGGACACCACCGACGCGCAAAGCCGAGCCGACCACGCGTACGCCGACAGCGCGGCGACCGAGGCGAGTTTGCGCAGCCAGTACGAAGGTGACGACGACAACCTGCCGATCACCGATCGTACGAGAGCGACCAGCAGTCCGATCAGCTTCAGCGTCAAGATCGACCAAAACAATGCCGGCGTGCTGCTGAGGCGTACGTCCGACCAGAACAGTTCCTACCAAACGGCGGTGGTCAGCGTCGACGGCGCAGCCGCCGGCACCTGGCAGGAACCGCTCGCAAATCCGACACAGCGGTGGCTCGCCGACACGTACGCGTTGCCGCCAGCCTTGACAGCCAACAAAAACAGCATCACCGTGACGCTCACACCGAACGGCTCGTGGAGCGCGAGCCGGTATGCGGCGGACTCGATCGTCGCGCCGTACGCGGACACCACCGCGCCGGTGGCACCGACCGGCCTGGCGGTCACCGGCACGCGGCACGCGATCCGGCTGGTCTGGAAGGAGCCGCTCGACAATGCCGTCGTGCGGCAATATCGCGTGTACGGCTCGACCTCGCCGGACGTGCCGATCGGCGGTTCGACCCTGCTGGGCACGAGTCGTACGACAAGTTTCGTCCACCAAGGCGTGACCACCGGCACCACGTATTACTACCGTGTCGTCGCGGTCGACGGCGCCGGCAATGCCGGCACGGCGTCGTCGGTGATGTCGGCGACAGCCACGAAACGGCTGCGCAGCGACATCAACGGTGACGGAAAAGACGACGTGTTGAGCTTCACCCGCGGCGATTCGACCACTGGTGGCAAAGTTTACGTCTCGCGGTCGAGCGGCTCCGGATTCATCGACGACGGCGTCACCTGGCAGACGAACTTTTTCGCCATCAACAACGAGATCCCGATGGTCGGCGACTTCAACGGCGACGGTAAGGCGGACATCGCGACCTTCACCAGAGGAACCGCCGGCACGGCCGGGGCGGGTCAGGTGTACGTCGGCCTGTCCACCGGATCCGGCTTCGCGCTCGGCGCCTCCTGGCACTCGTCCTTCTGTTTCGGCACCGAAATCCCGTTGGTGGGCGACTTCAACGGCGACGGCATGGACGACATCGCCACGGTGAACCGCGACACGCACCGCGTCTACGTCGCTCTGTCGACCGGATCGTCGTTCGCCGGCAACGGCTGGGAATGGCACTACTTCTTCGGCATGCCGGGAGAAATCCCGATCGCCGGTGACTTCAACGGCGATGGCATGGACGACATCGCGACGTTCACCACGCCGCCAACCGCCGGAACCGGATCGGTTTTCGTGGCCCTGTCCAACGCCACGTATTTCAGCGGCAACGGCTGGCTCTGGCACGGCGCGTTCGGTGGCGGCGGTGAAACCCCTGCGGTCGGCGACTTCACCGGCGACGGTCGCGACGACATCGTCACGTTCACGCCTGGCGGTCAGGCGTACGTGGCGACCTCGGACGGCACCAGGTTCAACGGAAACGGTCAGCTGTGGAGTCCACATTTCGCCGGTGGTACGGAAATTCCCGGTGTCGGCGACTTCACCGGTGACGGCAAGTCCGACGTCGTCACCTTCGTCCGCGGCACGACTGGCGCCGTCTACGTCTCGCACTCGGACGGAACGAGGTTCCCCGACGACGGATGGCTGTGGCACCACCACTTCTGCGTCAACGACGAATGGCCACAGCCGAGCCGTCGCATGCCGTGACCCGCAGGACGTAGGCTGACCGGCATGGATGCGGCCTCGTTCCAGCAGGTGTTGTCCACGGTGCGGCAGTTGGTGCGCGACCGGGTGATCCCGGCCGAGCAGGAGATCGAGGACACCGACCGGATCCCGGACGAGCTGCGCGCGCTGGCGGCCGAGATGGGGTTGTTCGGGTTCGCGCTGCCGGAGCGCTACGGCGGACTCGGGTTGACGATGGCCGAGGACGTGCGGCTCGGCTTCGAGCTCGGCTACACCACGCCGGCGTTCCGGTCCATGTTCGGCACCAACAACTCGATCGCCGGCCAGATGATCGCGAAGTTCGGCACCGAGGAACAGAAACAGGAGTTCCTGCCCAAGCTCGCCGCCGGCGAGGCGATCGGTTCGTTCGCGCTGACCGAGCCGGAGGCCGGCTCCGACCCGGCCGGTCTGCGTACGACGGCGCGAAAGGACGGCGACGCGTACGTCATCAACGGCGGCAAGCGGTTCATCACCAACGCACCCCTTGCCGACTACTTCGTGGTTTTCGCGCGTACGGACCCGGAGGCGGCCGGCGGTCGCGGCATCTCGGCGTTCATCGTGGACGCCGGCAGCGACGGCCTGACGGTTGGCCCGAAGGACCACAAGATGGGGCAGGCCGGCGCGTGGACCGCGGACGTGACCTTCGACGACGTACGCGTCGACGCCGGCCGGCTGCTCGGAACCCAGGCCAACCGCGGTTATCAGGCGGCGCTGAGCGTGCTCGCGCGCGGCCGTCTGCACATCGCCGCCGTGTGTGTCGGCTTGGCGCAGCGGATCCTGGACGAGTCCGTACGTCATGCCGCGGTCACCAAACAGGGTGGCCGGCCGATCGGCGACTACCAGCTCGTACAGGCTCATCTTGCCGACTCCTACACCGAAATCCGGGCCGGTCGCGCGCTGGTGACGGAGGCCGCGGACGACTACGACAGCGGCACGGACACCTCGACCGGTCCGGCCGCCGCGAAGCTGTTCTGCAGCGAGATGGTCGGCCGGGTCGCCGACCGCGGCGTGCAGGTGCACGGCGGCATGGGTTACATGCGCGGCACGGCGGTCGAGCGCTTCTATCGCGACGCACGGCTGTTCCGGATCTACGAGGGCACCAGCGAGATCCAGCAGCTGGTGATCGGCCGCGCGCTGGTCAAGGCGGCTCAGTGAGTTTCGCCGAGGTAGCGGCAAACTGGCGGCCCGAGCCGGAGACGACACAGGACGAGATCGACCGCCGGCCGGCCGAAACCTTCGCCGCGATCCTCGACCAGCCGGTGCCCGACGAGCTGCCGCCGCTGTGGCACTGGTTCTCCTTCCAACCGATCCACCGGCAGAGCGCGCTCGGTGAGGACGGCCATCCGGCCGACGCGGCTTTCACTCCACCGCTGGAAAACCGGCGCCGGATGTTCGGCGGCGGCCGGCTGACCGTCCACCGGCAGCTGACCTTCGGCCAGGCCGTACGCCGACAGGCCAGCCTGAAGTCCGTGCGCGTCAAGCAGGGCAGCACCGGTCAGCTGTTGCTGGTGACGGTGAAGTACGACTTCCTGGTCGGCGACCAGACGTACGCGGTGGAGGAGCAGGACATCATCTATCGCGACGCCGCCGACATGGCCGCGCGGCCGCAGCCGGCCGCCGAGGCATCGCATCGCGGACCGTGGCGACTGGAGATCCGGCCGGATCCGGTGCTGTTGTTCAGGTTCAGCGCGTTGACCAACAATGCGCACCGCATCCATTACGACCAGCCGTACACGACCGAGGTCGAAGGCCATCCAGGACTGGTCGTGCACGGACCGCTGCTGGCGTTGCTGCTGCTCGAGCTGCCACGCCGGGACGGCCGCCGGGTGACCGAGTTTTCCTGGCGGGCCAAGCGCACGCTTTACGACCATCAGCTGGTCACCGTGTCCGGTCAGCCGATGGGGGACACGGTGGAGTTGAGCGCCGGCGCGGCCGGGGCGCCGGACGCCGTGACCGGCATCGCGACATTGCGGAAGGACGAGGAATGACGAAGGTCGCGGTTGTCACCGGAGCCGGTACGGGGATCGGCCTGGCCGCGGCGCGATCGCTGCTGGACTCTGGTTATCGCGTCGTCCTGGCCGGTCGCCGCGAGGACGTGCTCAAGGAGGCAGCTGCCGGATCGCCAGACGCGCTCGCGGTCCGCACGGACGTGACCGACGAGGCGTCGGTGCGGGCGTTGTTCCAGGCGGCGGTCGGTGCGTACGGCCGGGTCGACCTGCTGTTCAACAACGCCGGCAGCGCCGCGGCCGGCACGGTCGGCGACATCTCACTGGACGACTGGAACCGGATCGTCGCGGTCAACCTGACCGGCTCGTTCCTGTGCGCCAGGGAGGCGTTCAACGTGATGCGCGGCCAGGACCCGCGGGGCGGCCGGATCATCAACAACGGCTCGATCTCCGCGTACGCGCCACGGCCGGCCAGCGTCGCCTACACCGCCACCAAGCACGCGATCACCGGCCTGACCAGGTCGATCTCGCTGGACGGCCGGGCGTACGGGATCGCCTGCGGACAGATCGACATCGGCAACGCGGCCACCGCGATGGGGAGCCGAATGGCCGACGGCGTGCCTCAGCCAAACGGACAGATCATGGCCGAGCCGGTCTTCGACGTGGCGCACGTCGGCACCGCGATCCGCTACATGGCCGAGCTGCCGCTGGAGGTGAACGTGCAGTTCATCACGGTGATGGCGACGACGATGCCGTACGTCGGTCGCGGCTGACCGCGGAGACGGTATAGGGGATTCCCCCAATGCTATGGCCGGCGCCGGACAGTCATGCTTCCGTCGCGCGACGCTGAGAACAGGAGCTGTGCAACATAACGGGGGGCTGCTGCTCTCTCCTCCTTCGCCGGATGCGATGGAACCGCCGAGACGGGGTGCGGTTCCGTCGCATCCGGCGCCCTGGCGGGACGTCTAGCGGCGGCGCAGCCGTACGACCGGGATGATCCGGTCGGTGTTCTTCTGGTATTCGTGGAAGTTCGGCATCTTGTCGGCCATCGCCTGGTAGAGCCGGTCACGCTCGGGTCCCTCGGTCAGCGCCTCGGCGCGTACGTCCCAGGTGTCCGGTCCGAGCTCGATCGTGGTGTCTGGGTTGGCGAGCAGGTTGTGATACCAGGCCGGGTTCTCCGGCGCGCCACCCTTGGACGCGATGATGATCACGTCGTCACCGTCGCGGTCGTACGCGAGCGGGGCCACCCGCTCCTTGCCGGACTTCGCGCCTTTGTGGTGGAGAAGTACGATCGGACCGCCGGCGAACGGCGGGATCGTGACGGTGCCGTTGTGGGCGCGGAAGTCCTCGATGATCGTCACGTTGAAGCGGTTGATCTGCTCGGCGGTCGGCGGGGTGCCTTCCTGTTGCGACTCGAGGAACTCCTTGAGCTCGTCCGCCGTGAGAGCGCTGGTCTCGGCCATATACCGGTCCTTTCGGGACAGTTATCCGACAGTCGACTATCACTAACGTGTGGCCGGTTGGTTTTATGTCCGTAGGTCGTTCGCTCACAGCGAACGCGGAAATGCAGAAGCGTCGTGACGGTCCGTACGCCTATCCTTGATCGCGGTATGCCTTCCTCAACCGTTCCGTCGCCACTCGCCGGGCTCTCGCAACGCCTCCCCGACCTGATGGGACGCGACGAGCGCCGGCTGCGCCGTCGCATCGAAGGCGCTCGCAAGCTCCGTGACCCGGCCCGCCTGGCGCACGTCGCGACCCAGCTGGCCGCCGACCTCGAGAAGGCCGAGGCACGCGTCCAGCGCCGCCGCCAAGCCGTGCCGGCGATCAGCTATCCGGCCGCGCTTCCCGTCAGCCAGAAGCGCGACGAGATCGCCGCCGCGATCCGCGACCATCAGGTCGTGATCGTCGCGGGGGAGACGGGCTCCGGGAAGACGACGCAGCTGCCGAAGATCTGCCTGGAGCTCGGCCGTGGCGTACGCGGCACCATCGGCCACACGCAGCCGCGCCGGATCGCCGCGCGTACGGTCGCCGAGCGGGTCGCCGAGGAGCTCGGCACGACCATCGGGGCGACTGTCGGCTACAAGGTCAGGTTCACCGACCAGGTCGGCGACGACAGCCTGGTCAAGCTGATGACCGACGGCATCCTGCTGGCCGAGATCGGCTCGGACCGCGCGCTTCGGCAGTACGACACGCTGATCATCGACGAGGCGCACGAGCGCAGCCTCAACATCGACTTCATCCTCGGCTATCTCAAGCAGCTGCTGCCGCGCCGGCCGGACCTGAAGGTGATCATCACCTCGGCGACCATCGACCCGGAGCGGTTCTCGCGGCATTTCGGCGACGCGCCGATCGTGGAGGTCTCCGGCCGCACGTATCCGGTCGAGGTGCGTTATCGGCCGGTGGTCGACCCCGACGATCCGCGGGCCGACGAGGACCGCGACCAGATGTCGGCCATCGGCGACGCGGTCGCCGAGCTGTCCGCGGAAGGCCCCGGCGACATCCTGGTCTTTCTCAGCGGTGAGAGAGAAATCCGGGACACCGCCGACTTTCTCAGCAAGCAGAACCTGCGCAACACCGAGATCCTGCCGCTGTACGCGCGACTGTCCGCCGCCGAGCAACACCGGGTCTTCCAGTCGCACAGCGGCCGGCGGATCGTGCTGGCCACCAACGTGGCCGAGACCTCGCTGACGGTCCCCGGCATCAAGTACGTCATCGACCCCGGCCAGGCCAGGATTTCCCGCTACAGCAACCGGTTGAAGGTGCAGCGGCTGCCGATCGAGCGGATCTCGCAGGCGTCCGCCAACCAGCGCAAGGGCCGGTGCGGCCGTACGTCCGACGGCATCTGTATCCGGCTCTACACCGAGGACGACTTCGACTCTCGGCCGGAGTTCACCGATCCGGAGATCCTGCGCACCAACCTCGCGTCGGTGATCCTGCAGATGACCGCCCTCGACCTCGGCGACATCGCGGCCTTCGGTTTCCTTGACCCGCCGGACAAACGCAACATCGCCGCCGGCGTACAGCTGCTGCAGGAGCTTGGTGCGTTGGAAAAGTCGGGTGCGCTGACCCCGCTGGGCCGGCGTTTGTCGTCGCTGCCGGTGGATCCCCGGCTCGGCCGGATGATCCTGGAGGCCGACCGCAACGGCTGCGTACGCGAGGTCACCATCATCGTGAGCGCACTGTCCATCCAGGACCCGCGCGAACGACCGGTGGACAAGCAGGAGCAGGCGGCGGAGAAACACCGGCGGTTCGCCGAGCCGCACTCGGACTTCCTCGCCTACCTCAACCTCTGGTCGTATCTGACCGAGCAGCAGAAAGCGTTGTCCGGCAACCAGTTTCGCAAGCTGTGCCGCACCGACTTCCTCAACTACCTCCGCGTACGCGAGTGGCAGGACCTCTACGGCCAGCTGCGGCAGATCTCCCGTGGCATCGGCATCTCGCCGAACACCGCGAACGCCGATCCGGACAAGGTGCACCTCAGCCTGCTGTCCGGCCTGCTCTCGCAGATCGGCCTGAAAGACCCGGAAAAACAGGACTACGCCGGCGCGCGCAACGCGCATTTCTCGATTTTCCCCGGCTCCGGCCTGTTCAAGAAACAGCCGCGCTGGGTGATGGCCGCCGAGCTGGTGGAGACGACGCGGCTGTGGGCGCGTACGGTCGCGGCCATCAACCCGGAGTGGATCGAGCCGCTCGCCGAGCACCTGATTGCGCGGACGTACAGCGAACCGCATTGGGACGCCGAGCGCGGAGCGGTGCTGGCCTTCGAAAAGGTGACGCTCTACGGCCTGCCGGTGATCCCGCGACGACAGGTCAACTACGGCCGGATCGACCCGGAGCTGAGCCGCGAGCTGTTCATCCGGCACGCGCTGGTCGACGGCGAGTGGGACACCCATCACCAGTTTTTCCACGACAACCGCAAACTTCTCGAAGAAGTCGAGGATCTGGAAAACCGTGCTCGCCGCCGCGACATTTTGGTCGACGACGAGGCGCTTTTCGAGTTCTACGACCAACGGATCGGCGCGGACGTCGTGTCCGGCAGGCATTTCGACAGCTGGTGGAAGAAAACCCGGCGCGACCGGCCGGACCTGCTGAACTTCGAGAAGTCCATGCTGATCAACGATCCGGCGAAGCTGGTCAGCGCGCAGGACTATCCGGACAGCTGGCAGCAGGGTTCGTTGCGGCTGTCGTTGACCTACCAGTTCGAGCCGGGGACCGACGCGGACGGCGTGACCGTACACATTCCGCTGTCCATCCTCAACCAGGTGTCGCCGGACGGTTTCGACTGGCAAGTGCCCGGCCTGCGCAGAGACCTGGTGGCCGCGCTGATCAAGTCGCTTCCCAAGGCCTGGCGCCGAAACTTCGTGCCGGCGCCGGACGTGGCCGCGGCGGTCGTCGCGGCCATCGAGCCGAGCGAAGGCGAACTGCTCGGTGCGGTCGAGGACGAGCTGGCCAGGATGACCGGCATCCGCGTGCCGCGGGAGGAATGGGACCTGGCCAAGGTGCCCGACCATCTGAAGGTCACCTTCCGCGTGGTCGACCGGAAGAAGACGGTCGCCGAAGGCAAGGACCTGTACGTCCTGAAGGAACGCCTGCAGAAGCGGATGCGGGCGGAGATGGCGTCCGGGCCGCGCGGCGTCGAGAAAGCCGGCCTGCGCAGCTTCCAGGACGTGCCGAAGGTCTTCGAGAAGCGCCGCGGCGGCCACACGGTGAAGGCGTATCCGGCGCTGACCGACGAGCGCGACAGCGTCGCGATTCGCTTGTACGACACCGAAGCCGAGCAACAGAAGGCGATGTGGGACGGCACGCGGCGGCTCGTCCTGCTCAACGTGCCATCGCCGGTCGCGTACGTCAACGGCCGGCTCGACAACCGCAGCAAGCTGACGCTCAGCAAAAACCCGCACCGCGATGTCTCGGACATGCTGCAGGACTGCATCGGCTGTGCGGCCGACAAACTCATCACCGAGGCCGGCGGTCCGGCCTGGGAAGGTCCGGCTTTCGACGCGCTGGTGCGGAAAGTGCGCGACGGCCTGCCGGAGGCGACGCTCGCGGTCGTACGCTCGGTCGAGATCGTCCTGACGACCAGCCACCAGGTCGAGGCCGCGCTGGCCGACCTGCGCAACGCGACGCTTCAGCCGGCCGTCACGGACATCCGGCGGCAGCTGGACGGCCTGGTCTACCGCGGTTTCGTCACCGCGACCGGCTGGCAGCGGCTGGCCGACCTGCCGCGCTATCTGGCCGCGATCGCGCACCGGATCGAGCGGCTGCGCCGGGACCTGCCGCGCGACACGCTCAACATGCGCGTGGTCGCGTACGTGCAGGAGGAATACCAGCGGCGGCTGGCGCGGGTGCCGGCAGGTCTGCCGGTGCCCGCCGAGCTGGCGGACGTGCGCTGGATGATCGAGGAGCTGCGGATCGGCCTGTTCGCGCAGTCGCTCGGCACCGCTTATCCGGTCTCGGAGAAGCGCGTGCTCCGCGCGATCGACAGCGCCTGAAACCGTACGGACGGCGGCAGGAGTCTCTCACTCATGGCGGTTGGTCATGAGGAGATGGGATGACATATGCGATGGCGGACGGGGAACCAGCGGTGGCGTCCGGCGGCGAGGTCGCGCGGCGGCTGGAGGAGATCTATCGCGCCACCTACCAGCGGCTGGTGCTGGCCGCGTACGCCCTGACCGGTGACCTGCCGGAGGCTCAGGACGCCGTCCAGGAAGCGTTTCTCAAGGCGATCGCGCGGCCGGCGAAGGCGTTGGCCGCGGACAGTCCGGAGGCCTGGCTGCGTACGGTGGCGCTGAACGTCGCACGCAGCAGGTTTCGCCGAAGAGTCCGGCTGGACACGCTGATACGCCGCGAGCCGCCGCCGACGACGCTGCCGGGGATCGGCTCGGAACGGCTGGAGATCATGGCCGCGATGCGCAAACTGCCGGCCGTGCAGGCCGAGGCGATCGCGCTGCACCACCTCGCGGACCTGAGCGTCGAGGAGGTGGCGCGGACGTTGCGTACCTCCGCCAACACCATCAAGACCCGGCTGGTCCGCGGTCGCGCGGCGCTCGCGCGGCTGCTGGACGACGACACGTTCGCGGCCCTGGACGGCGAGGAGGTAGCCCGATGAGCAAGCTCGACTTCGAGGACGTGCGGGCCGCCGTACGCGAACAGACCACGACGCCACCGGGATTCGGTGCCTTGTGGCAGGCCGGCCGGCGGCGCCACCGCAGGCGGAGCGCGATGGCGATCGCCGCGGTCGCGGCAGCGGTCGTCGTGGTCGCCGGTGGCACGGTGGTGCTCGTCAACCGGCCACCGGCGGTGGTCCTACCGGTCGCGCCGGCGTCGGTGTTGCCGACGCCGAGCCAGCCGCCGGCATCGCACGGTCAGATCAGCGGCGCGGCCGTGCCCCTGGACCAGATCGACGGCACGACGACGACAAGCGTGCTCGGACCGCTGATCACCTACGGCGTCGGCAAGATCAAGGGCGGTGGAGTCGCGCTGGTGCGTACGCTGGACGGCGGCCAGAGCTGGCAGGCCTGGCGCATCCCCGGAGCGCACCAGCCGATGCTGACCGCGGTCCGAGACGTGGTCCTCATCCTCAACGACCTCGTTCGGCAGGACGGCGACACCTTCAAGAACGGCGCCACGTACCTGAGCCGCGACGGCGGCCAGAGCTGGACGACGCTGGTGACGGGCAAGGCGATCGACCAGGCGCCGGCCGGTGCGTACGTCACCGCCGTGGACGGCAGGCTCGCCGCCGTCGATCCGGCAAGCGGCTCCGTACGATCGCTGGTGCACCAGCCACCGGACGCGGACCTCGGCCTGTCGACGGGGATGGGGATCACCGGCATCCGGCAGGCCACCGACGGCTCGATCTGGGTCAACCGCGGCCAGCCGGCGAAGTTCGCCGACTTCCCGTCGGTGAGCCGCGACGGCGGCCGCACCTGGAACCACGCGCGGTCGCTGATCACCGACGAGAAGGCGGACAACGCGCCGAACCGGCCGTACGAGGACACCTACGACGGCCGGACGGCGTACCAGTTCAAGTGGCGCCAGACTCCCAACCGGACGGCCGTCTACGCCACCGGTGACGGCGGCCGGACCTGGTCGCCGGTTGCCGACCAGTCGGGCGGGCTGGTCAACCCGGTCGTGCTGAAGAGCGGTGCCATCGTCGCGAGCGACTTCTCGAGCGGGACGATCCGGCTCAGCACCAACGGGGGCCGCACCTTCACGACCGTACCGAGCTTTTCCGGTGGCGAGATCGCGCACGCACTGGACAGCGACGCGGTCGTCGCTCAGGTGCAGCGGGGCAGCGTGCCGGTCGTGCTCTGGTCGTTGGACGGCGCGCACTGGTGGCGAGTGGCCGACCCGCCGTTCCAGCGGCTCGATCCGCTCGGCAACTGAACGTTGTGCCGGCGCGCCGAGGTCGGGTGCCTAAGAGTCGGGGACTTCGGCGGCTCGAAGTCCCCAACTCTTAGGTAGTCGAGCGGGGGTCGGTGGGGAGGCGGAGGCGTACGGGTTTGCGATAGTCACCGAGCAACTCGCGATGCCACCACGCTTTGGTGGCCTTTCGCTCCGCGCGACTCGTGTAGCGATAGCGATACATCCGGGCGCGTACGAAAACCGGTGGCCGGTCAGGGAAAGGATTGTGCCGCAGCAGCCGCAACACGTCCGGCTCACCCTTGAGGAGCTTGTCGATGAAAGGCGTCATCCACACGCGGCTGTGCCGCGAGCCGAGCGCGGCAAACCACATCAGCCAGTCCAGGCGCAGATGGTATGGCGCGAACTGGCGCGGCCGGCGCGTCGGATCGCCTGGCTTCCCGCGAAATTCGTAGACGCGCCAGTCGGTGTCCGGCGTGAGCGTCCGATCGTACGTGCCCTCGATGACGATTTCGTGGCGCAGCCTGGTGATGCTGCCGAAGGCGCCGTACGTGTTCACCAGATGCACTTTGTTGAAGCTGCGGTTCATGATCTGGCCAGGACCGACCATGTTGCGTACGGGGAAATAGCTGAGCGCGACACAGACAACGAAAACAACGGCGACGGCGATGTCATACCACAGCGGCGGATAGGTCGTCGGCGTCGCGAGCGGCAGGACGAAACGCAGCACGCCGTTGTCCAGAGCGCTCAACGTCAGCACGATGCTGAGCGCGTTGAGCCAGGCGAAGTTTCCGCTGATGACCAGCCAGAACTGGGTGACCGCGATGACGACGGCGGCGACCGTCCGCACCGGCGGCGGCGCGAACAGCAGGAACGGCACGAGCAACTGCGTGGCGTGGTTGGTGGCGACCTCGATGCGATGCAGCGGTTTGGGCAGGTGATGGAAGTGCCAGCTGAGTGGTCCCGGCATCGGCTGGGTTTCGTGGTGATAGAACAGGCAGCTCAGGTCCTTCCAGCACCGGTCGCCGCGCATCTTGATCAGGCCGGCGCCGAATTCCAGCCGGAACAGCAGCCACCACACCAGCCACAACATCGGCGCGGCCGGTACGAACGTGCCGGATCCGAGGAAAATCGCCAGAAAGCCGGTCTCGGCGAGCAGAGACTCCCAGCCGAAGCCATACCAGATCTGCCCCACGTTGATGATCGAGACATAAATGATCCACAGCACCAGCCAGCACGACATCGTCGCCACGACCGGCAGGAAATCGCCGCCACCGAGCAACAAAGCGGCGGAGACGACCACGCCGGCCCAGCTGGCGGTGGCGAAATAACCGTCGGAATAACGAAACTGGAAGATGCTCGGTGCCTGCCGAAACGTACGCGCGGCGACGAAACGGCGGATCGGCGTCACACCGTTGTGGCCGAGCAGGCCACGAAACTGCCGGACCGAGCTGATGAACGCCACCAGGTAGATCAGCGCGACACCGCGAGCGAACAGCAGCCGAGCCAGCGAGTAGTCGGCGGCGAAAAACCAGTCCGGCGGCACGGTCAGGCTCCGAAAACGCGCCGCAACGCCGTGCGTGCGGCGTGAAATCCACACATGCCGTGCACGCCTGGCCCTGGTGGGGTCGCGGCCGAACAAAGGAAAATCCGCGGATCGGGAGTCGCGTACGGCACCGGCAACGGCACCGGCCGCAGCAGCAGCTGCGTGCCGCTGAATGCACCGCACGAAATGTCTCCGTTGACATAGTTGCGGTTTGCCGCCGCCACATCCGCCGGCCGGCGGACCGAGCGAGCCAGCACGATGTCACGAAAGCCAGGTGCGAAATCCTCGATCTGCCGCTCGATCGCCTCGGTCAGATCGCCTGGCCAACCGGCCGGTACGTGAGCGTAGACCCAGAAAACGCTCTTTCCGTCCGGCGCGCGGCTCGGATCGAGGACGGTCGGCTGCGAGGTGATCAGGAACGGCCGGCGCGGCGGCCTGCCGTGTTGGACGAGCCGCAGCGCTTCGGCGATGTCCGGCAGCGTCGGTCCGATGTGGACGGTGCCGGCGCGCCGGCAGGCCGGATCGCGCCACGGCACCGGTTCGGACAGCGCGTAGTCGATCTTGTAGACGGCTGGTCCGTACGCGTATCGGCGCAGTGCGGCCAAATAGCCGCGGCTCAACGACCGGCCGCCGATCCTCGCGAGGTCGCGCGGCGACACGTCCAGGACGTACGCCTTGGCGCTGGGCAGGTCCTCGAGCGACCGTACGAGCGTGCCGGTGTGGATTTTTCCACCGAGCGAGGCCAGATAACCCGCCAAGGCGTCCGATATGGACTGTGAGCCACCGGCCGGGATCGGCCAGCCGCCGGCATGCGCGGCGGCGGCGAACATCAGCGCGACACCGCCGGTCGCCGGCGTGGTCAGCGGCGTGATCGCGTGTCCGGCGAGGCCGGCGAGCATCGCGCGCGTTGCCGGCTCACGGAAAAACTTCGCCAACGCCGCCACCGGCAACGCGGCCGGCGGTCCGAAGCCGGCGAGCAACGGCAGATGCCGCGGAAAACCGTCCAGTGGCGCGCGAAGGATGCCGTCGGCCAGCGCGTCCCAGTTGTCGGCGAACGGCCGGAGCAGCCGGCGATATCGCTGGCCATCGCGGCGCAACGTCGGCATCGTCGTCCGGAATCCGCGGTCGAGCAGCACCGCCGGCCGGTCCGCGAACGGGTGCGCGAGCGCGAAATCCGGCTGCAACCAACGAAGCCCGTGCTCGGCCAGCGGCATGTTCTTGAAGGCCGGCGAGCCCAAACCGAGCGGATGTACGGCAGAGCACGGATCGTGCCGGAACCCCGGCAGGGTCAGCTCCTCCGTACGCGCGCCGCCACCGATGCCGTCGGCCGCCTCGTAAACCTCGACGGACAGGCCGGCTCGCGCCAGCGTGACGGCCGCGGTCAGACCGTTGGGACCGGATCCGACCACGACCGCGTCGACCGCTGTCATCTCCGCCTCTCCACGCGTTGTTGCGCTGTCAGGTGCATTCTCTCGACCATCGCGGCCACGCGCACACCGGGATCAGACCGGCTGGCGGTTGCTCTCGATCTTGGCGCGGTGCCGGCGGCCCCACTCGCCGAGCGGGGCGAGTGCCTCGTTGAGCGACTGTCCCAGCTCCGTCAGCGAATACTCGACGCGCGGCGGCACCTCGCGGAAGACCTCGCGGTGCACCACCTCGTCGGCCTCCAGCTCACGCAGCTGCTGGATGAGCACCTTCTCCGACACGCCGGACAAAGCGCGGCGCAGCTGTGCGAAACGCAACGTCGTTCCGCTGTCCAAAGCCCACAGGATCAGCACTTTCCACCTGCCACCGATCACGTCGATGGCGGCGTCGATGCCGCAGTGGTACGGCAGCCTGCTCTTCACCAGCACTGACCTCCAGGTAAGTACCGCACAAATTAGTCGGTACTTGAGCACGATAAAGCTTTGGACCAAGGATGGAAAACATGACCGATGTGACAGTCCTCGGCCTCGGCCTGATGGGCCAGGCCCTGGCGAAAGCCCTTGTGACCGGCGGCCTCGGCGTGACGGTGTGGAACCGTACGCCTGGCCGTGCGGCAGATCTGAACGATGTCAACGAAAGTGCGACGGCGGCCAGCGCCGCGGCGGCCAGCGACCTGGTCGTCGTGTGCGTGCTCGACTACGCGGTGGTGACCGAGATTCTGGACAAGGTCGACGTGAGCGGCCGTACGATCGTCAACCTCACCAACGGAACACCGCGCCAGGCAAGGGAAACCGCGGCGCGCGTGGAGAAAGCCGGCGGCGTGTACGTCGACGGAGGCATCATGGCGATCCCGCCGATGATCGGCCAGCCGGCCGCGACCGTGCTCTACAGCGGCGACGCCGACGCGTACGACCGGCACGCCACGACGCTGAGCCTGCTCGGCCGGAGCCGGTTTCTCGGCACGGATCCGGGGGAGGCTGCGCTGGTCGACCTCGCTTTGCTCAGCGCGATGTATGGCATGTTCGGCGGCGTGTGGCACGCGTTCGCGTTGACCGCGAAGGCAAACCTGCCGCGACAGGAGTTCGCCGGGATGCTGGTGGAGTGGCTGACCGCCACGCACGCCATGGTGTCGCGGCCGCCCGACGCCGAGGTGGTAGCGAGCGCCGAGATGCAGCTGGCCGTCTATCCGAACCTGTTCGACGCCAGCCGCGACGAAGGCGTACGGCTCGACTTCGTCCGGCCGATGTACGAGATGATGAAGGAGGAAGTGGCGACCGGCCGGCCAATCGCGGAACTCCTTCGCAATGCGGATGAACAGACCTGACCGGTTACCCGCCGGGGAAGGATGGAAGGCACCGTTGCGCTGCGCGAAAGGGCTGGGTTGGGTTCCTGGCGGCGGCCTACGGTGAACACGTGGAAACGGTGGCCCTGCTCCCCAACCTGTGCATGGTGCGATTCCCGCGCGCGCAGGTCTACCTGTGGCACGAGGCCGCGTCGCTGACATTGATCGACACCGGCATGGCCGGCTCGGCGCGGTCGATCGCGGACGCCATTCGCCGGATCGGCCGGCAGCCGGAGGAGGTCACCCGCGTCGTCGTGACGCACGCGCATCCCGACCACGTCGGCTCGGTCGCCGAGATCGCCGAGTGGAACGGCGCGGAGGTCTGCGCGCACCGGCTGGACGCGCCGGTCGTACGCGGTGACCTGCCGATGCCGCCGCCAGTGCTGACCGACCACGACCGGCCGCTGTACGGGTCGCTCGTGGCCTCGGCCGGCATCGGTCCGAGCGCGCCGGCGGCCGTCGACCGCGAGCTCGAGGACGGCGACGTCCTCGACTTCGGCGGCGGCGCGCAGGTCATCTGGGGCCCCGGTCACACAGCCGGCAGCATCGGCATCTACCTGCCAAAACACGGCGTACTCTTCACCGGCGACACGGCCGCGAACGTGGACGCCAACGTCATGCTCGGCGTCTTCAACCAGGACCGGCCGAAGGCGATCGAGTCGTTCCACCGGCTCGCCGAGCTCGACGTGGACACCGCGTGCTTCGGCCACGGCGACGCGATCGTCGGCGGCGCGGCGGCACGTATGCAGGCCGCTGTCGGCCTAGTCCGCGACTAACGCGCGGCCGACCTCGTACGCCTCGAAGAGGTCGTTGCCGCGATAGTGTGCGGCGGCGATGTCGACGAGGTGGTGGTCGGCGTTGACGGCGACCGTCGCGGACAGGTGGCGAAACAGCGGCGCGTCAGAGATCGAGTCGCCGTACGCGACGCACGTTCGCGCCGGTCGTTCGCGGCGCAGCTCGTCGACGATGCGCACCTTGTCGGCCGGGGTGAGGATCAGCGCCGGATCGATCGGCATGCTGAATGGCAGGGCCGGAAACGTCGACGCGACGACCCGGTCGAAGCCGCGGGATGCCAGCAGGCGCGCGAAAAAGTCCGGCGACATGGTGATCACCGCGGAGTGCTCGCCGCGCGCTCGGATGTCGGCGCAGACGTCCTCGATCCGGTCGAGCCACGGACTCGATTCGTACGCGGCGGCCACCACCGCGGGCGTCAGGTCCTGCCAGAGCTCGCGCAGCGCCAGCGCGAAACCACGCGTGTCCAGGTCGCCGCTGGCGAACCGGCCCTCCAGCGCCGTCAGTTCCCCGACCCGGCCGAGCTGCCGCGCGACCTGCACACTCGCGGTGCTGCCGGCCAGCAGCGTGCCGTCCATGTCGAAGACGTGCCAGATGCTCACCGGACCATTCTGCCGGTCGTTATCGTTCGGTCATGACCTGGCGACCGAGCGCGCGGACCATCGACATCGCGATCGTCGTCGCGGTCGCCGCGGTCGTCACCGCCGGCACGTTCCGGCCGGGGGCCGGGCCGCCGCGGCTCAACCTGGTCGGCTGGGGCCTGATCGGGGTTGCCTGCCTGGCGCTGCTGTTCCGCCGCCGCTATCCGGTCACCGTCTGCGTGCTCACGATGGTCACCTGCGGCATCTACTACCCGATCACCGAGCCGGACGGCCCGATCGTGCTGACGTTCGTGGTGGCGCTGCACGCGGTCGCCGCCGCCGGTCGGCTGGCCGCCGCGATCGGCCTCGGTGTCACGAGCGTGCTGCTGCTCGCTTACGGCGAACTGACGCTGGTCCTCGCCGGCCGGCCGCGCCAGCTCGACGACCTGACCTTCCTGCTGCTCACTGGCTGGCTGGTGGCCGCCGTGGCGCTCGGCGCCGTGGTGTCGCAGGCGAGCCGCAACCGCGAGCGTGAGCTGCGTGAGCGCGCCACCGACGAGCGGCTGCGGATCGCGCGCGAGCTGCACGACGTGCTCGGCCACCACATCTCGCTGATCAACGTGCAGGCCAGCGCCGCGCTGCACCGGCTGCCGGACGACCCGGCCGACTCGCTGCGGGCCATCAAGGACAGCAGTAAGGTGGCGCTGCGCGAGCTGCGCGCGACCCTCGGCGTGCTGCGCCAGGTGGACGAGAGCGCCCCGACCGCCCCGGCTCCCGGCCTCGCGCGGCTCGAGGACCTGGTGCGGGCCGCGCAGACGGCCGGCGTGGCCGTACGGACCGACATCAGCGGGCCGGCCACCGCGCTGCCGTCGGAGATCGACCTCGCCGCGTACCGGATCGTGCAGGAGGCGCTCACCAACGTCACACGCCACGCGGCCGCCACGACGGCGACCGTCGGCATCGCGTATGCGGCGGACCACGTGTGCGTACGCGTCGAGGACGACGGCCGGGGAGGTGGCTCGGCCGCCGAAGGCAACGGCCTGCGCGGCATGCGTGAGCGGGTCGCTGCGCTTGGCGGAGAGCTGACCACCGGCGACCGCGCCGGCGGCGGCTTCCAGGTGTGTGCCAGGCTGCCGCGATGATCAGAGTCCTCCTCGCCGACGACCAGACCCTCGTACGGGCCGGCTTCCGTTCCATCCTGGACGGAGAGGCCGACATTTCCGTCGAGGCCGAGGCGCCGGACGGCCCCACCGCGGTGCGGCTGTGCGCCGAGCGGCGGCCGGACGTGGTGCTGATGGACATCCGGATGCCGGAGATGGACGGCCTGGAGGCGACCCGGCGGATCGTCGCCACCGACTCCGCCGCCAAGGTGATCATCCTGACCACCTTCGACCTCGACGAATACGTCTACGGAGCGCTGCGGTCGGGTGCCAGCGGCTTCCTGGTCAAGGACACCGAGCCGATGGAGCTCATCCACGCCGTACGCGTCGTGGCGCGTGGCGACGCGTTGATCGCGCCGTCGGTGACGCGGCGGCTGATCGCCGAGTTCGCCAGCCGGACCAAGCCGCTGCCGGCCGCGCCGGTCGCCGGCCTCACCGACCGTGAGCGTGAGGTGATGACGCTGGTCGCGACCGGCCTGTCCAACGACGAGATCGCGGCTCGGCTGATGCTGAGCCCGGCGACCGCGAAGACGCACGTCAGCCGGATCATGACGAAACTGGGCGTACGCGACAGGGCGCAGCTGGTGGTTCTCGCGTATGAGGCCGGGATGGTGACGCCGGGCTGGGTCGACTAGATGAGTGGCGAGATGGTGCGTTTCTTGGTGGTGCGTTGTGCGGGTGGTGCGTCTCTTGTTCATTGCGGTGGGGAGGTTGTTGCGTCTCCTGGTTGTTGCGTTGGGTGGGTTTTCGCCTGCGCGGCTGGCGCTCCTGCGCGGAGGGCGACCTCAAGGGGAGGGGGCGCGGGAACGCCAATCGGTGTGCGTGGGGTGGCGGTTGGTGGGCGGGTCTGGGTTTTCTGGGCTTGCTCGTTCTCCCCGTCGGCGCCCGGAGGAAACCACATGCTGTAACGCTAAATGACCGTCTTGTCGGTTTGTCTTTTGGTAGTAGGGACGCCTTACGTGCGCCTGACGCACGTATGGGGCCATGCGAACATTGAGTGGCGGTCGGGGTGGTGCTGGTGTGACTCGTGTGGCTGATAATGCCGGTGAGGCGGCTTGGCTGCGTAAGCCACAGCTAGTCGAAGTCGACGGTGAAGATGACCGCGCGTCTGGCGGTTGCCGCGCGCTGGAGGAAGCCGCGCAGGTTGGTCAGGTTGTCCCAGGTGGCGATGAAGTCGTCACTGTCGTACGGACCGTCGTAGTCGGTCGAGGTGAGCTTGCGATAGCGGCTGAGCAGCCAGTCCTTGTCCAAACCGTCCAGCGCCGTGGCGGTCGCCGCGACCTGCTGTGCGGTCAGGTGGCTGATGAACGAGTGGTCCGACTCGCACAGGTGACGGCCGCCGAGGACGGCGTGCGCCAGTGGGTCGTCGCCGCCGTCGAGGTTGAGCGTGCCGTCGGTGAGGCAGCGGTGGATGGCGTCCCACGCTCCGCCGGTGACCAGCGAGTTCTCGTCGTCGACGGCCTTGCCGAGCCGCTCGACGACGGCGAGCCGAGCGGCGTCGTCAGCGGCTTTCAGGAGTTGGTCGTCCTGCTCGGATGTCAGCATGAAGTGCCTACCCACGCTGGCCATGGGACCTCCGCCGTCGGCTGTTGGATGGTTCCGCGGCATAGTAGTCGGTTTGCGGCACGCGGCCCTGACCGGGCTGCGTCAGGGGTTTGCAACCGGTGGAGTAAGGGGAATCCCTGAGCCGCAACTCCGGTGGTACGCACAGTGCACGCGCCAGCATGACGACTCGGGCATGCCCTGGCGGCCATTCTCTTTGCTGTGACCGAAGAAACCCTGGAACTGGCCCGGCTGCAGTTCGCGCTGACCGCCGGTGGACACTTTCTTTTCGTGGCCTTGACGATCGGTTTGGCCACCGTCGTCGCGTGCGTGCAGACCTGGGCCACGCTGAGCCGCAACCCGGTGCACGAGCGGATGGTCCGGTTCTGGGGCCAGCTGTACGTGATCAACTACGCGATGGGCATTTTGACCGGCTTGGTGATGGAGTTCCAGTTCGGTCTGAGCTGGAGTGGCCTGACCCATTTCGCCGGCAACATTTTCGGCGCCTCGCTGGCGATGGAGACGCTGGTGGCGTTCTTCGTCGAGTCGACCTTCCTCGGCCTGTGGATCTTCGGCTGGCACCGGCTGAACCGGTGGGCGCATCTCGGTGTCATCTGGGTCGTGACGATCACCTCGTACGCCTCGGCCTACTGGATCCTGGTCTCCAACGGGTTCCTGCAGAATCCGCGCGGATTCGCGGTCGACAACGGTGTGCTGAAGCTGACCGACGCGGCGGCCGTGCTGTCCAATCCAAACGCGATCGTCGCGTTTTTCCACATCGCCGGCGCGGCGATGGTCACCGCCGGATTCTTCGTGGCCGGGGTGAGCGCGTACAAACTGATGCGCAAGACCCCGGAGCAGGACATGTTTCGCAAGTCGCTGCGGATCGGTGTTTTCGTGACGGTGCCGGCGCTGATCTGGACGGTCATCGCCGGTGGCATCCAGTTCGACGTCGTCGGCGACGCGCAGCCGATGAAGATCGCGGCGTTGCATCCGGACCGGATCGCACAGCTGCAGGACCAGATGGCGGCACGCTACGGACCCGGCAACTACGTGCCGGACACGGCCTTGGTGCAGACCGGCGCCAACGTGATGCTGGGACTTTTCGCGCTGATGTTCGTCTTAGCGCTGCTGAACAATCTGCTCGCCTTCATCCGTCCGGTCGTACGGTATTTCTATCCGTGGCACGTGCTGTTGATCGCGGCCATTCCGCTGCCTTACGTGGCGATGACGGCCGGCTGGATTTTCCGGGAGGCAGGCCGACAACCGTGGTTGGTCAACGGACTGTTGAAGACCTCGTCCGCGGTCTCGCCGGTGTCAGCGGGCGAGATGCGGTTTTCGCTGATCGCGTTCACCTCACTTTTCGCTCTGCTGATCGCGCTCAACGTGTGGCTGCTGGCCAGGGCGGCGCGGCGCGGACCGGACGCGCTCGGCCTCGGACGGGACGAATCCACCGACCAGCCGGCGCCACTGCCGGCCGCGAGTTTCTAGGACAATGATGGACATCATCGCGATCGTCGTACTCGGGTTTTTCACCCTCGGCTATTTCGTGCTGGCTGGCGCCGACATCGGTGTCGGCATGGCGCTGCCGTTCCTCGGCCGCAGTGCGTACGAGCGGCGGCTGGTGATCGCCACCATCGCCCCGTTCTTCTTGGCAAACGAGGTCTGGTTGGTCGCGGCGGCCGGCCTGCTCGTCGGCGCCTTTCCGTCGCTGGAAGGAAAACTGCTCAGCGGCATGTTCCCGGCGGTGGTCACGCTGTTGCTCGGTTGGATCCTCCGCGACCTCGGACTTTGGCTGCGCGGCAGGACAAACGCGCGTGCCTGGTGGGGGATATGCGACGGGGCGGTGACCGGCGGCAGCTGGCTCCTGGCACTCAGTTGGGGCTGGGTCGCGGCCAGCGTGCTGACCAGCGACGGTCTTGCGACCGGTCCGGGCACGATTTTCGTCGTGCTCGCGGTGGCCGCGCTGTTCGGCCTGCACGGGCTGGCCTACGCGGCGTTGCGGTCGACCGGTGAGGTGCGGCGGCGGGCCGGCGTGCTGTCCAAGCCGTCCGGTGAGCTGCGTACGTATCTGCTCACCGCCGCCGGCATGGTCACCTTGGGGGTCGTGCTCGGCCTGCGGTTGCCACTGCTCACCTCTGCCGCTGATCCGCAGACGCTGGCTTTCCTTTTGCCTGGCACGGCGCTGATCCTGCCGTTCCTGCTGCTCGCCCAACTGGTCGTCTGGCTGCTGTTTCGCGGCCGTGTCACGGGACCGTCGTACCTGTGAACCGGCGAAAGGCGCTGATGTCACGACGCGGGCTCTTGATCCTGCGCGGACTGGCTGTGCTTCAGGCGTTGCTGATCGTCGCGCAGGCGGATTTGCTGGCGCGTACGATCGCCGAGCGCGAGGTGTCGTGGATTCCGTGGCTCATCGCCGCGGTCGCAGGCCGTGCGGCGGTCGGCTGGATCACCGCGCAGGTCGCTCGGCGGGAAGCCGTTGTCGCCAAGGAAAAGCTCCGCAGGTCGCTGTTCCGGCGAGCCGGCGGATCGGACGGCGGAGCTTTCGGAACGCTCGTCGGCCGCGGACTGGACGCCCTCGATCCGTACGTCGGCGGCTATCTGCCGCAGCTCGCCGCCGCGACCGTCGTTCCGGTGATCGTGCTGGCACGCATTGGCTTCGCCGATCCGCTGTCCGCGGCGATCGTGTTGATCACGCTGCCGCTCGTCCCGATTTTCGGTGCGCTCGTCGGAATGCGTACGCGCGATGTCACCCGACGGCAGTGGGATCATCTCCAGCACCTCGGCGGTCACTTCCGTGACGTACTCTCCGGCCTCTCGACCTTGCGCGTGTTCCGCAGGACCGAGCATCAGGCCAATGTCATCAGGGAAATGGCTGACGCGCACCGAAAAGCGACGATGAGCGCGCTGCGTGTGGCGTTTCTGTCGGGATTTGTCATCGAGCTGGTGTGCGCGTTGTCCGTCGCGCTGGTCGCCGTGCCGATCGGACTCCGGCTGCTGGACGGCAGCATCGGCCTGACGACCGGCCTGATCGTACTTTTGCTGACGCCAGAAGCGTTTCTGCCGATACGCGCGCTTGGCACGCGCTTTCACGCCGGTGCCGAAGGCTTGGCGGTCGCGGAGCAGGCGTACGAGATCCTGGACCGCACGGAGGAAAGGTCTCACGGCGATCGGCTCGTCGATGCTGGCGAGATCCGGCTGGAGGAGGTCACGGTACGCTTTCCGGGTCGTGCCGAGCCGGCGCTGGACCGGGTGTCGCTGACGATCCGGCCGGGGGAGCGGCTGGCGATCGTCGGGCCGAGCGGCGCCGGAAAGTCGACGCTTTTGCATCTGCTGCTTGGTTTCGTACGGCCGGAGAGCGGTCGCGTCCTGGTTGACGGCATCGACCTGGCCGACCTCGACCTGCCGGCGTGGCGACGACAGCTGGCCTGGGTCCCGCAGCGTCCGCATCTTTTCGCCGGATCCGTCGAGGAAAACATCCGGCTGGGGTCGACCGGTGATGTCCTGGCCGCCGCGCGCGCCGCATCTGCTGACGAGTTTCTCGACAAACAACCGGAAGAACTGTCGGCAGGGCAGCGGCAGCGAGTGGCGTTGGCGCGAGCTTTTCTGCGTGACGCGGCGATTGTGTTGCTGGACGAGCCGACCGCACGCCTCGATCTGCTCAGCGAAGGACTGATCGTGGACTCGGCACAACGGCTGCTGCGCGGCCGTACGGCCGTGATGGTGGCACATCGGCCGGCGATGCTGGCAGCCGCCGATCGCGTGATCCGCCTGCGCGACGGACGCGTCGAAGTGCCGGCGGAGGTGGCGGCATGAAAGCACGGTTGGCGTTGGCCGTGGCGACCGGCACGCTGGCGGAGGTGTGCGGCATCGGGCTGACGGCGACGGCCGCGTGGCTGATCGCGCGTGCCGCCGAGCAGCCGTCGATCGCCGCGCTCGGACTGGCGATCGTCGGTGTACGCGCGTTTGCCATCTTCCGTGGCACCTTTCGTTACGCGGAAAGGCTTTCCGGGCATGACGTGACCCTTCGCGCGGTGGCTCGGCTAAGGTCGAGGATCTACGCAGCGCTGGTGCGCCGGCGCGCGAACCTGAGCGACGGCGACGCGCTGTCGCGGATGGTGTCCGATGTGGACAGTGTGCAGGACCTGTTGCTGAGGTGCGCATTGCCGGCCGTGGTGGCTGTGTCGGTTGGCAGCGTGGCGCTGACGATCTGTGCACTCGTCCTGCCGGTCACGGCGAGCTGGTTGCTGGCTGGTCTGCTGGTCGCAGCTGTGCTGCTGCCGGCGATTGGCGCTCTTGTCACCCGAAAGCTGGATGCGCGGCTGGCGGAGCTGCGCGCCGACCTGGCCGTACGCAGCCTGGATCTGGTCGATGGCCACCAGGACCTGGTGGCGTTTGGCGCTGTCGATGTCGCGGTTGCCAAGGCGGACGCTGCGGCGCGGAGCCTCGCGCGGCAGGAGCGCTTGGCTGGTCGGCTCGGTTCGGCGCTCGTCGGCTGTGGCGTCTTGGTGCAAGGCGCGACCGCGGCCGCCGTCACGTTGACAGCGACTCAGTCCGGCGCGAGCAGCGTGGTCATCGCGGTCGTGGCTCTCACGAGTTTGGCAGCGTTCGAGCCAATCCTTCCGCTGGCGGAGGCGGCGGCGCGGCTGGTCGAGCTGTGGCCGGCGTTCACGCGCGTACGAGCCGCGCTGGATCTGCCGGCACAGCAACCAAAACCGCATCTGATGACGGCAGGCACGATCACGCTGCGAGACGTACGCCTGAGTTTTGGTCCCACGCCGGCGCTCGATGGTGTCTCTCTATGCGTCGAGCACGGACGATCGGTGGCGATCGTCGGTGCCAGCGGAGCCGGCAAGAGTACGCTGCTCGGCGTCATCGCTGGGTTGGTGGAGCCGGACAGCGGCGTCGTACGCCTTCCGGAGACCCGGGCGTTGACGCAGGACGCGCACCTTTTCCGCGCGACCATTCGGAAAAACCTGCTGCTGGCGCGACCGTCGGCGACCGACGACGCGATCGCCGACGCCATGGCCACGAGCCATTGCGGCGACCACGCGCTCGATGCGTCGATCGATGGTCTTTCCGGTGGCGAACGCCAACGCCTGCTGCTCGCGCGTGCTTTGCTGGCAGATGCCGACGTGCTGTTGTTGGACGAACCGACCGAAGGTCTGGACACGGTCATGGCTGACCAGGTCCTGACCGAGATCCTGGCGACACGTGCCGGTCGTACGACCGTCCTCGTCACGCACCGGCTCGCCGCACTGTCCGATGTGGACGACATCGTGGTGCTGGACCGCGGCCGGATCGTCCAGCGTGGCTCGCACACCGAGCTGACCCGCCGGCCGGGACCTTACCGAGACCTCTGGAACGCGGAACTGATGGTGGCATGAAACGAAGCTCTCAGGTCGGCCGCAACCTGCTGGTGTGGCTGCACATCGTGGCGTCGGTTGGTTGGATGAGCCAGGCCCTGGTGCTGCTCACGCTGATGGTTTTCGCGATGAGCAACCGGGTCTGGCACGACGCGGCCGTACATTTCGCGCGGTTGCTCGACAAGCAGCTGCTCGCCGTGCTGGCCAACGCGTCGGCGTTCACTGGATTCATGCTGTCGGCGTTGACGATGTGGGGCTATTTCCGCTATTGGTGGGTCCTCGCGAAAGCGTCGATCAGCGTGGTCCAGCTGACGATCGGCGTCTTCTTCCTCGATCCGGACGCCACCCCGCTGAGCATGGGTGCCGCCGCGCTGATGGCCTCGGCACTCGGCCTGCAGGCGTGGATGTCGGTGGCGAAACCGTGGAAGAGGACGCCGTGGAGCGACGCCAGAAGGCTGCCGCCTGCTCCACAATGGATGTTCGCCGCGTGCATCGCTGTCGTCGTCGCTGACCTTGTTTTGGGGTTGCGGCTGGGTTTTCCGTCACCATTGTTCGAGCTGATCGTGGTGATCGCGTATCCGGTCTGGCGATCACGGCGACTCCGTCAGGAAAGCGCCGGTGTGGTGTCCAGAGTGAGCTGAGGGATCTGGTCGAGCAAAGCGCGCGCGGCCGGCGTCGGCCGGCCGTCCGGCGGGATCGCGGCGCAGACGTGCCAGCGCATCGGCTGGCCTTCCAGCGCGATCCGGCGCAGGCTGGCGGCCTGCGGCTTGCCGGCGATCGGCTCCGGTACGACCGCGATCCCGAGGCCGTGGCCGAGCAGATCGAGCTGCGTGTGGACGTCGTTGACCTGCAGGCCGACCTTGCGGCGCAGGCCGGCCCTGGCGAAGGCCGCGTCGGCCATCGCGCGTACGGCCCAGTTTGCCGGGAAGTCGATGAAAACCTCGGCCGCGATGGCCGCGAGGTCCACTGTGGACTGTCCAGCCAGCCAGTGCGACGGATGGCAGAGCACCACCATCGGCCGGACCATCATCGGCAGCAGGCCCGGCGTGTCGCCGATGCCGTCCACGGCCACGAAAGCCACGTCGAGCTGACCTTGGCGCACCTTGTCGATCAGGCTCGCCGAGCCGTCCTGCAGCAACTCGACGCGTACGCCCGGATGGCGCAACCGGAACGCGGCGAGCGTGGCCGGCACGTCCGGCGCGCCCAGACACTGCTCGGTGCCGACCGCGAGCGTGCCACGCAGGAGACCACGCACGGCGGCAACCGCGTCCTTGGCGGCCGCGGCGCCGTCGAGCGTACGCCTGGCCTCGCCCAGCAGCGCACGACCGGCGTCGGTCAGCTCCACACGCCGCGTCGACCTGGTGAACAGCGGCGCGCCCAGCTCCTGCTCGAGCGACCGGATCGAGGCGGACAGCCCCGACTGTGCGATGTGCAGGCGTGCCGCGGCGCGGGTGAAATGTCGCTCCTCCGCCACCGTGACGAAGTATTCGAGGTGTCGCAGTTCCACGTTCATCACTCTAGCTGCTGAGTGTGTGCACGTTTCGCTGTTGGACGCCGGCGGTGTGCTCCGGTGAGGATGGGGTAAAGATCCGACATTGTGCTGAAAGGAACTGGTGTTCTATGCAGCGGGTCACGCTTGGCCGGACCGGCCTCCCGGTGTCGCCGATCGCCTTCGGGACATGGCAGCTCGGCGGCGACTGGGGTGCCTTCGAGGAGCAGACCGCGATCGCGGCGATCCGTGCCGCCTACGACCGCGGCATCAACTTCTTCGACACCGCGCAGGCGTACGGTTTCGGTGCATCCGAACGGATTCTCGGCAAGGCTCTGCACGACGTGCGCGACTCGGTCGTGCTGGCGACCAAAGGGGGCGTACGCAAGACCGAGACCGGTCGCACCCGTGACTCCAGCCCGGAGTTTCTGCGCGCGGGTGTCGAGCAGAGCCTGACCAACCTCGGCGTCGAGGCGATCGACCTCTACCAGGTGCACTGGCCGGACCCGAAAACGCCGTTCGAGGAGACGGCCGGGGCGCTGAAAGAGCTGGTGGACGAAGGAAAAATCAAGCACGTCGGCGTGTCCAACTACGACGCCGCGCAGATGGCCGCCTTCGGCGAGACGCTGCCGGTCGAGACACT
This sequence comes from Fodinicola acaciae, assembly GCF_010993745.1. NCBI lineage: Bacteria > Bacillati > Actinomycetota > Actinomycetes > Mycobacteriales > Fodinicola > Fodinicola acaciae. Next base: position 1,457,837 of record NZ_WOTN01000001.1, on the reverse strand, counting down.
GCAGCCGCCGTATCACCTGTTTCGCCGGACCGCCGAGGCCGACATTTTGCCGTACGCCAGGGAAAACGACATCGGCGTCCTGGTCTACGGTCCGCTCGGGCACGGCCTGCTGACCGGCGCGCTCAACGCGTCGACGACATTTTCCTCCGACGACTGGCGTTCGCGGCATCCGGCCTTCAAGGACGACAAGTTCGTCGCCAACCTGGCCGTCGTCGACGAGCTGGCGAAGGTGGCCACCGAGCTGGAGGTCACGCTGACGCAGCTGGCGACCGCGTGGACGCTGGCCAATCCGGCCGTACAGGTGGCGATCATCGGCACCCGCAACGCCGACCACATCACCGACGCGATCGGTGCCGCGGACGTACGGCTCGACGCCGACACGCTGGCACGGATCGACGCCATCACCGCGAAGGGCGCGCAGATCGGCGGCTCGAGTCCGGAGGGCCCGACCGAGCCCTAAGCCTCGATCCGTGGACCTGGTGGTGGTGCTGGTGTGGCTGCTGTGGCCAACCATGCAGGTGAGACGGCCCGACCGGAGAATACCTACACACGCCTGGATCCCATGTGGTGGACCTTTTCGCCATCTACTGGGACGCCTTGACACCTTCGGCGCCGGTCCGCGCAGCCGATGGCTGGAAGGACACCACCCGGTCGCTGCGTTGCCGGACGATGACCCGGATGGGCGGCTCTGAGAGCAGGGGAGGCCAGCCGTCGAGCGCCCAGTGGCTCACCAACCCAGAGGTTAAAACTCAAGCTAAGAAGACAGCGGGAGAGGTCGCGGCTCCACGGGCGTCGAGACGACGACGGCCGTGGTGGTCGTGCCGTACTGGCGGATCTCGTCGAGCACGTCCTCCAGGTCCGGCACGGCCGCCACGAAGACGTGCAGCAGGAAGCAGTCGTCGCCGGTGATCCGGTGGCACTCGGTGACCTGCGGCGTACGCCTGACGACCTCGGCGACGCGGTGCAGCTGGCCGGGTCCCGGCCGCACGCGGACCCACGCCGACACCGGCAGGCCGATCGCCGCCGGGTCGATCTCGAGGCGATAGCCGCGGATGACGCCGGCCTGTTCCAGCCGGCCGACCCGCTCGGTCACCGCCGGCGGCGACATGCCGACCCGGCGGGCGAGCTCGGACATGCTCAGCCGCGGGTCGTCGCGCAGCTCGGCGAGCAGCCGGAGGTTGACCTCGTCCAGCAGTGGCTTTCCGTTCGCAATGCCGATCGCCGGCCTGGCCGCTCGGGTTGACGCCATGTCGCGCTCCTGACCTGGAAAGTGCCATTCACACAGTCGTCGTAGCCTTCGACCATGGTGGGGTGACCACAACCGCTGGCCAGCGTACGACCGCACGCATCCCGCCGCACGCGTACTTCGTCACCAGCGCCGTCTTCCACTACCTCGGGCCGTCGATGGCCGTGCTGCTGTTCGCGCGCGTCGGCGTGCTCGGAGTGGCGTGGCTGCGGATCGCCGCGGCCGCCGCGGTTTTCGCGGTCTGGCGGCGGCCGTGGCGCGTACTCGTCGCCGCGGACCGGCGGCAGCGGCTGCTGTTGGTCGCGCTCGGCGCGACCCTCGGCCTGATGAACGCGGTGTTCTACCTGGCGATCGCGCGGCTGCCGCTGAGCACCGTCGGCGCGATCGAGTTTCTCGGACCGATCCTGCTGGCGGCGGCCGGCGTACGCACGTGGCGCAACCTGGCGGCCCTGGTGCTGGCCGTCGGCGGTGTCGCGTTGCTCACCGAGGTGCGGCTGGCCGGTGAGCCGCTCGGCTATGTGTTCGCGTTCCTGAACTGCGCCGGTTTCGTGCTCTACGTGCTGCTCGGTCACCGTGTCGCCGCCGACGGCGGCGCTTCCGGCATCGACCGGCTCGGTGCGTCGATGCTGATCGCGCTGGTGATCGTGAGTCCGGTCGGGCTGACCGACGCGGTCGCCGCGTTTTCCGCGCCATTGCTGATCGCCGCCGGTGTCGGCGTAGGGATCTGTTCGTCGGTGGTGCCCTACGTGTGCGACCAACTGGCGATGGCGCGGCTGTCGCGCGCGACTTTCGCTTTGATGCTGGCACTTCTGCCGGCCACCGCGACGCTCATCGGCGTCGCCATCCTTCATCAGGTGCCGACCCTGACCGAGCTCGCCGGCATCGTGCTGGTGATCGCCGGCGTGGCGCTGCACAATGCGCCGCGAGGGTGACGTCTCAGCGGGCTGGTCGGCGAGTCGACCGCCGAAACGCCACCCTCGCGGTGGTCAGGAGGTGGGTGGGATGGGCTCGGTCTTCTCGGTGCCGACGGGCGGAGGTGGCGGTGGCGGCTCCTGCGTACGCTCGCCGCGCAGGACCGACCGGCGCGTCTGGTAGTCCTCCGCGTCGATCTCGCCGCGGGCGAAGCGCTCGGCCAGGATCGACTCCGCCGACGCGGTCGCGGACGGTCCGTTGGCGAACCTCTGCGCCATCAGCTGCGCGCGGTCGAAACCGCCACGCTTGCGCATCAGCGCGACCGCCAGCAGGACGAAGAGCACGAGCAGCACGAGCAGGCCGAAGAAGACCAGCGGTCCGAGGAAGAAGAATCCGCCGTGGGGTCCGTACATCATGACCGGCTCCTTTCTGATCGGTCGCTTCCATCCTCCACCTCGCGGCTAAGAAACGCCTGAGGAGTGGCTCCGGTACGATTAATTTCGTTCCGGATTCCTAGCCGGTCGGCGCCTGCCGGACAAGATGGCGCGAAAAATGCTGCGATTCGTACGAAAGGGCCGGTTGGCCCCGAGCCGGTGACCGGCTCACCGCGGGTGAGCCCGCGCAAGGAACTGGTCCGTCGACGCCGCCGCCGCTCGCATTCGTGCTGGGGCCATCTGATCGCCGCGCCGCTGTGGCCGAAGTACGGCGTCAATCTCGGCACTCTGCTGCGCACGTGCGACGCCGTCGGCGCCTGTCTGGCCGTGCCGAGACGCGACTGGGTCCCGGCCGCGCTCGACCGCGGCAACACGCTGCGGCGGCCGAGCTGCGTGCACTGGCTGAACAATCCACGCAACTGGCTGCTGGCCGAACGCGCCGCCGGCGCGCGTATCGTCGCCGTCGAGCTCGCCGACGAGTCGATCCGGATCGGCGACCTTCCGGCAGCCCGTGGTCGTACGGTTGCGTTGCTGGGACACGAAAGTCTCGGCATCCCGGACGAGGTGCTGGATCTGGTCGACACCGCTGTCGAGATCCCGATGATCGGCAGCGGAGTGAGCCTCAACGTGGCCGTCGCCGGATCCTTGGTCCTCTACAAGCTGGCCGGCATGCTCTAGCGGTGGTGCGACAGGGGCGCGTGGTGGTCGGCGCCGGCGGCGGTCGCCGGGTCGGTGTGTACGGTCGCGCCGGCCAGCCGCGGCACCGCGTGCAGCAGTCGGTGCTCGGCGTCGACGGCGATGGAGTGCGCCTCGACCAGGCTGAGTGCCGCGTCGACGACGACATCGGTCTCGGCGTGCAGGTGGTGGCCGATCCAGCGCAGTCGCAGCGCGCCGACCGTCTGCACGCCAGGGGTGTCCAGCAGCGCGTGCTCGGCCTGCTCGACCAGCCGCGGGTCGACCGCGTCCATCAGCCGCCGATAGACCTCGCGCGCCGCGTCACGTAGCACGAACAGGATGGCGACGGTGATGAGCAGACCGACCGCCGGGTCGGCCCACGGCCAGCCGATCGCCACGCCGCCGGCGCCGAGCAGGACGGCCAGTGAGGTGAACCCGTCCGTACGCGCATGCAGTCCATCGGCCACCAAGGCGGCCGATCCGATCCGCCGGCCGACGCGGATCCGATAACGCGCCACCAGCTCGTTGCCGGCGAAGCCGACCAGCGCCGCGGCCGCCACGGCGAGCAGGTTGTGCACCGGCTGCGGATGCAACAGCCGGTTGACCGCCTCATAGCCGGCCAGCGCCGACGAACCGGCGATGACCAGCACGATCGCGATGCCGGCGAGGTCCTCGGCGCGGCCATAGCCGTAGGTGTAGCGGCGGTTGGCGGCGCGCCGGCCGACCAGGAAGGCCAGGCCGAGCGGGATCGCGGTGAGCGCGTCGGCGACGTTGTGCAAGGTGTCGCCGAGCAACGCGACCGAGCCGGAGATGACGACGACGCCGGCCTGGATGACGGCGGTGATGCCGAGGCCGAGCAACGACAGCCAGAGCGCGCGCATGCCGTCGCGGCTGGCCTCCATCGCCGAGTCGACCTTGTCGGCGGAGTCGTGCGAGTGCGGCGTCAGGAGATGCCGTACGCGCTGCGACAACCGGCGCCGGCCGTGACCGTGCGCGTGTCCGTGATCGCCTGTCACGTCCTGATCGTATCCGCCGGCTTTGACGCCGCGTAGCCAGAAACGAGCCGGCGTAGAACGATGAGCGGATGAGCGACGACTATCCACCGGGTCAGGATCCGCGTCGCTGGCGCGCCCTGGCGGTGACGCTGCTGGCCGGCTTCATGGGCCTGCTGGACGTGAGCATCGTCAACGTCGCGTTTCCGTCGATGCAGCACGCCCTCAACGCTTCGCTCAGCGATGTGCAGTGGGTGGTGTCCGGATACGCGTTGACCTTCGGCCTCGCGCTGGTGGCCGGCGGCCGGCTCGGCGACGGGTGGGGACGTAAGCGGATGTTCCTGATCGCACTCGCCGCCTTCATTCTGACGAGCGTTTTGGCCGGTGCGGCCACGACAGCTCTGTGGCTGGTGATGGGCCGGCTGCTGCAGGGGTTTGCCGCCGGCCTGCTCACGCCGCAGAACTCCGGCCTGATCCAGGAGCTGTTCCGTGGCGCGGAAAGAGGACGCGCGTTTGGCCTTTTCGGCGCGACAGTGGGGATCTCGACCGCGGTCGGTCCGGTGCTCGGCGGCCTGATCCTGGCCGTGTTCGGCGCGGAGCACGGTTGGCGCTGGGTTTTCTACGTGAACGTACCGATCGGCGCGGTCGCCCTGCTGCTGGCGATGCGCCTGCTGCCGGGCAGGCAACGCAAATCGGCGTCGGCGGACATCGATGTCGTCGGTGCGCTGCTGCTCGGGTTGGCCGTCGTCGGCGTACTGTTTCCGCTGGTGCAGTCGGAAAATCACGGACTGGCGAAATACTGGTGGATGTTTCCGATCGCCGCGGTGCTCGGTTTTGCCTTCATCCGGTGGGAAGCGAGGGTCGTACGGCGCGGTCGCGCGCCGCTGCTGGACGTACGCCTTTTCACCCAGACGCCGGGATATTCGGCCGGCGCCGCCATCGGTGCGGTGTATTTCTGTGGCTTCGCCGGCATCTGGCTGGTGATGGCGCTGTTCTTCCAGGACGGCCTGCATTACACGCCACTTGAGTCCGGCTTGGCGGTGACCCCGTTCGCGATCGGCTCGGCGGTCGCCGCGGTCGTGGCCGGCCGAGCGGTGGCGCGCTGGGGCCGGAAGGTGACGGTCGCCGGCCTGGTTCTTGTCGTGCTCGGATTGGCGTCCGTAGCCGTGATCGTCCTGCTGGTGCCGCCGTCATCGGCCGGCTTCGGGGTGGCGTTTCCGCTGCTCGTCGCCGGTGTCGGCGGTGGTGCGGTGATCTCGCCGAACACCACGCTCACGCTGGAATGCGTACCCACGCGGATGGCCGGCGTCGCCGGCGGCGCGTTGCAGACCGGCCAGCGGGTCGGCACGGCCATCGGCACAGCGGTGCTCGCGGCGGCCTATCGCGCCGGTGTCGGCGAAGGAAACGCATACGAACGCGGTGCCTCCGCCGCCATGTTCGGCGCGGTCGCCGTCGTGCTGGTCGCGCTGGGGATCGCGTTGTGGGAACTGTGGTCGCGACACTCGCGTATCAGTGCCGGCACGGCGACCACGACCGAAACCGCAGCCGCCACCGACGTACACCGGAGCTAGTAGTACTACCAGGCGTTGTCGATAGACGGTGATCGGATCTTGGCGGCGGGGGGGGAATGTACGCGTTGGGCTTTTCGCTTGTAGCGAAGAAAACATTGTCCACAGATGTGTGTGGTGGCGTGGTTTTGTCGGTGTGGCCGGTATTATTGGAGGCATGACCACTCCTTCCGTCACCACCGCGCCAGTCGGTGACCCGTGGCCGGAAGAAGACGCGGACGCGCTCGCGGCGATGCTGCGCGAGGCGGAGCGGGAGTATCGCAAGGCCGCTGCGCGGGTGTTGAATATCGTGAAGGCGATTGAGCACAAAGAGGCGTACGAGCAGCTGCAGGCGAAGAATATCCAGCAGCTGTTGGAAGACCAGTTGTTGCTCTCCCCGACCGAGGCCAGTCGCAGGGTGCAGCGCGCTCGCGCGTTCTGCCCGGGCATGGCGCTGACCGGTGAAATGTTGGCGCCGAAGCTGGACCTCGCCGCCCAGGCCATGCGCCGCGGCGATCTGGCCGACTCGCAGTTGGACGCGATCCGTACGGTGATCACGAGGTTGCCGGCGCACGTGGACTTCCAGCAGCGGCGTGAAGCCGAGGCTGCGATGGTCGAGGGCGCCAAGCACATGGACGCCGGTCGGCTCTATCGGCTCGGCACCCGGCTGCACGCCTACCTCGATCCCGACGGCGCCGCACCATCAGACAAAGAAACCGCGAAGCCGCGCCGGGAGTTGCATCTGCACACCGGTCGCGACGGCCGCCTCGCGTTGCGCGGCATCCTGGACGCGGAGACCGGTTGTCTGTTGCAGGACGTGTTGTCGCCGTTGGCCAAACCAGAGGGCGAGGACGGCAAGCCGGATCCTCGATCGGCGGCCCAGCGCAACGGTGACGCGCTGGCCAACACCCTCAATCTCGTGGCTGATACCGGGAAGCTGCCGATCCAGGGCGCCGAACGGCCGCACCTGACCGTCACCATCTCCTGGGAGATGCTCCGCGACTGCCTGGGTGTGGCGCGCGCCTACGAAGGCCTCACCATCAGCCCCGGAAACCGCCCGCCGACTGGCCTGCGACGCCGACATTATTCCGGTCATCCTCAACTCCGAAGGCGTACCACTAGACGTCGGCCGCAAGGAACGCCTCGCCGGACCAGAGCTGCGGAAAACGTTGATCGCACGGGACAAAGGTTGTACGCGGCCGGTCCGGCACACGAGAGCGCATCACATCGTGTCGTGGGTCGATGGTGGCACCACCTGCCTGGAAAATTGCGTGCTGCTCTGCGACCGGCACCACCGCGAAATTCACCACACCGACTGGACCGTACGGATGAACAACGGCCACCCCGAGTTCATCCCACCACTCGACGTGGACTACGAGCAAAAGCCGCTCCGAAATACCTACCACCTGTACGGCTGAACCGAACAGGTGGACCACCAACCAACAACACACATGCTCGCTCCTCGCCTCAGCAACCAGAAAGCCGAGACGAGGAACAAGCGCGTGGTTGGATGGTCACGGCCGTCAAGCGTGGCGTGCTGCAGTGGCTGGGCGGGCAGCCGACCAGCTTTCGCCGCGATCACCGTCATCGCGGTGACGGGTCTGCCCAGACTTCGGTTGACACCGTGAGCTTGCCCAGGGGGCGTTGCCGGCGTTTGCGATGGCACTTCGTCTCGATCCAGGACACCACCTGCGCCGACCTGGCCCATCGACCCGGCCAACCCATGAGCGCGCAACAGGCGCCGGTGAGCCGCCGACCGGAATAGGGCGCCCCAGTCGGAGCGGACGACGACACCGCGCGGGTCGCGCAGCGCGATCGCGTTGCGCAGCGCGCTGACCGCGAGTGAGGCTCGCATGTGCGAAGCGATGGAGTATCCGACGATCTTGTTGGAGTAGCAGCGTCGGCGGTGAAATTCCGGCGAATCAGGTCGTCGTGCACCGGCGACCCCGCCTTCTTGGACCGTCCTTTCTTCCTGGCGTGCAACGAGAAGATCTGCTGCATCGAGCAGATCAGATGCGCATCGTCCCAGCCCCGCTGACAGACCGGGGCAGCGCACCACTGGTAGGCACCACTGGTAGGCACCACTGGTAGTAGGCCTGCCGGGACAGGCCCAGCACCCCGCACGTCACCGCGACCGGCACCCTGATCGGCGCGCCGGCCGCGGCCAGTTCACGGACGAGCAGGAAGGCGTAGGTAGGGGCTTGGGCATAAAACGACATCCTTCCAAGCAAGGCCGAAGCCTCACACGTGAGATGTCAACCAGACCCTGGGCAGACCCGACGGTCAGGAATCTACGCACGGAGTCTCCTGTACCGCAGGTCCGGCGTTTACGACGTAATCGTGGTCCTTTCCGGCATTTCTTCGTGCAGCGAATTAGACGAAACCGGCCGTCGCGTGTGGCTGGTAGGGCTCCTCCAGCCGCGCGATTTCCTCGGCGGTCAGCTCAAGGTCGACCGACGCGACGGCGTCCTGGAGATGCTGGAGCTTGGTCACCCCGACGATCGGCGCGGACACCTGCTTTTTGCTTGACAGCCAAGCCAAAGCGACCTGTGCCCGGGACACGCCACGTGCCTTGGCCACCTCCGCGACACGCTCCACGACCGTACGGTCCTCGTCCACATACAGGACTTTGCCGAAGCCGTCGGTCTCGCTGCGGGCAGTCGAGGTGTCCCAGTCACGGGTCAGCCGGCCGCGCGCGAGCGGACTCCACGGGATGACGCCGATGCCCTGGTCGGCGCACAGCGGGATCATCTCGCGCTCTTCCTCGCGATAGATCAGGTTGTAGTGGTTCTGCATGGTGACAAACCGCGTCCAGCCGTGTTTTTCGGCCAGGTAAAGAGCTTTCGAAAACTGCCAGGCATACATGGAAGAGGCGCCGACATAGCGTGCTTTCCCGGCCTTGACCACGTCATGCAGTGCCTCGAGGGTCTCCTCGATAGGTGTTTTGTAGTCCCACCGATGGATCTGGTAGAGGTCGACGTAGTCGGTGCCGAGCCGGCGCAGGCTGTGGTCGATCTCGGTGAGGATCGCCTTGCGGGACAGCCCACCGCCGTTGGGTCCCGGCCGCATCTGGCCGTGCACCTTGGTGGCGAGCACGATCTCGTCGCGGTTGGCGAAGTCGTTGAGCGCGCGGCCGACGATCTCCTCGCTGCGTCCGTACGAGTAGATGTTGGCCGTGTCGAAGAAGTTGACGCCGGCCTCCAGCGCGGCCTTGATGAACGGCCGGCTGGCCTCCTCGTCGTAGCCCCACACGTGCGTACGGCCGGTCGCGCCGCCGAAGCTCATCGTTCCCAGGCAGATCGCCGAGACGTCCAGGCCGGTCGAGCCGAGCTTGCGATACCTCATCGAAGTTGGTCCTCCCCAGAAAACCCGCGGTCGCCACCGACCGTACAGCGGCGGCGAGTGTGACGCTCGCCGCTGGACAAGCCAAATTATGGACATCTAGTATCCAGAATTGATGACTGAGCGGCGGTACGGACCGGTGTTGGTGGTGTTGCTCTCCGCCTGGTTCATGGCACAGTTCGACTTCTTCGTTGTGAACGTGGCGGCGCCGTCGTTCCAGCGCCAGCTGCACGCCACGCCGGCCGCGCTGGAGCTGATCGTCGGCGGCTACGCGTTCACGTACGCGGCCGGCATGATCACCGGCGGCAGGCTCGGCGATCTGTACGGTCATCGGCGGCTTTTCCTGATCGGGATGGCGGCTTTCGCCGTCGCGTCGCTGTTGTGCGGCTTGGCCGCCGATCCGTTGCAACTCGTGATCGCGAGGCTCGCGCAAGGGCTGACCGGTGCGCTGATGGTGCCGCAGGTGCTGGCGATCATCACCGCCGGATTCCCGGCCGAGCGCCGCGGTTGGGCCATCGGCTGGTACGGCACGGCCGGCGGTGTGGGCTCGATCGCCGGGCAGGTGCTTGGTGGATTTCTGCTCGACGCCAACGTGGCGGGCCTGGGCTGGCGGGCGATTTTCCTGCTGAACGTGCCGATCGGCATTGTCGCGATGGCTCTGGCGGCGAGGCTGCTGCCACGGGTGGAACCGCCGGCGCGCGTACGGCTCGACCTGCTCGGCTCGGCGGGTTTGGCTCTGGCGCTCGGACTCGTGCTCGTACCGTTGGCGCTCGGCCGCGAGGAAGGCTGGCCGGTGTGGACCTGGCTGGCGACGGCGGCGGCACTGCCGGTCGGTCTGGCAACCCTTTGGTGGCAACGATCCTTGCACGATCGCGGCGGCCAGCCGGTGCTGGAGCTGGCGTTGTTTCGCGTCAGGTCGTTCGTCGCCGGCGTCGGCAGCAGCGGCGCCTTCATGGTCTATTTCGGCAGTTTCATGTTCACGTTGACGCTGCTGTTGCAAGGTGGACTCGGGCTGACCGCCTTCCAGGCCGGGCTGGCGTTCGCGCCGATGGGAGTGACGTTCTCTGTCGCGTCGGTGCTCGGCGCGCGGATCCCCGGCCGCGTCGCCATCGTGACCGGCGGCCTGACCATCCTTTGTGGACTGACGATTTTGCTGCTGGGACCGCGAAACGGCTTGGCCTGGGTCGTCATCGCGGTGTCGATCGTCGGCCTGGGAAACGGTCTGACGTTGCCGAGGCTGATCGGCGCGTCGCTGGTGGACGTACGGCCGGCGCAGGCCGGTGTCGGCTCCGGCATGCTGACGACGACACAGCAGTTCGCGAGCGCCGCGGGTGTGGCCGTCATCGGTACGGTTTTCTTCACCGTACAAAGCGAATCGGGCTATCAGGTGGCGATGGGATACGCGGCCGCGCTGCAAATGGCGCTGATCCTCGCGGTCGTCGTCGTTCAGGGCACCCAGATGTCCAGCGCGATTTCTCGCCTGTGCTCGCTGAAAAGCCGGTCGGGTGAGACCGCACGGAGCAGCGCGCGCAGCCGCCGTTCGAAGTCGTCGGCGCGCTGACCGAACAGGTGCGGCGTCGCGTACGACAGCGAGAACACAGCGGCCACCACCTGGTCCTCGGTACGCGTCATCACCTGGCTGGCGACCTCCAGCCGCCGCAGGTGTGTGTAGCCGGCGGCGCGCATCACGTCTTTCTCGCCACCGGGCTTGCCCGTGCCGGCAGGCCTGCCCGGGCCGAGGAACTTGGCGACGAGGTCGTCGATCGCGTCGTGCGGCGGCCGCGGATGTGGCAACGGATCGGCGCCGTCCATGCCGCGGTGCGTGGTCGCGCCGACGTGGACCCAGGCGCCGCCCGGCGCGAGCATCGGCCGTACGCGCGTCGCCACCGCCGGCTGGTCCATCCAGTGGAACGACTGCGCGAAGGTGACCAGCCGGAACGGCCCCCACTGCACCGGCACCCGCTCAGCGGTCGACTGCCGCCAGCTGATCCGGTCGTCGCGTCGACGCGCTTCGGCGAGCATGCCGGCATCCGGATCGACACCGACCGTCTCGGCGAACAGCGGGGCGAGCAGGACGGTCAGTGAACCCGGACCACACCCCATGTCGAGCAGCCGGCCGGTGCCGTCGAGCCGGAGCGTTTCGGCGAGAACGGTGGCGATTTGCGGCGGATAGGGCATCCGTCCGCTGACGTAATGGCTGGCACTTCCCGCATAAAGCGTCTCGTCCCACACAAAGCAAATCGTAGGACGGGTGACTAACGGTTTTTGACCTGCGGCGTTGCGTTGATCATCGAGGGTCGGTGCTAACGATTCGCGGCTGGTCTGCGATGGTGGGTTAGTACGAGTACGGAGGCGCGCGTCATGTTGTTCCGTTCCCGGTTGCGGTCGGCCGCGTTGCGATACGCGCGCGGCGGCTGGGCCGTGCTGCCGGAGTCGGTGGTCGACCTGTCGCAGGCCAGCGTCGACCCGGACCAGGTCGCGGCCTGGTGGCCGCGGGCCAGGTCGCAGGAGGCGGTCTGCCTGCCGACTGGCCGCAGCTTCGACGTGCTCGACGTGTCGACCGTGCTCGGGGCGCACGCCGTACGGATCATGGAATGCCGCTCCGGTCCGCATCCGGCGGCCATCCGTACGCCGGACCGCTGGCTGTTCTTCACCGCGCCGGCCACCGGATCCGAGCCGATCTGGGACACCCGGCTGGACATCCTGCACCGCGGTCCCGGCGGCATGGTCAAGGCACCGCCGTCGCCAGGTGCCGGCCACTGGGTGTGGCACTGGGAGCTGCGCCACCACTGCCTGCCGGCCCTTGCCACCGTGCTGGAGGCGCTGACCGTCGCGCACCAGCTCAGCTCGGAGCAGGTTTTCCAAGAGGCTTACTGACGCGCGATGGAGTTTCTCTGCTATCACCGCGATCGAGTGGACTCGCTCGCTTTGCGGGAGGAGCTGAACGGGAAGCACTGGTCCTATATGGACGGTTTCGCCGACGAGCTGATCGCACGTGGACCGACCTTCGACGGTGACACCCTGCTCGGCAGCGTGCACATCGTCGACCTGTTGGACGCGGCCGCCGCGCGGGCGTTCGCCTTCGAGGAGCCCTGCTATCAGGCCGGTGCCTACCGGGACGTGTTGATCCGTCGCTGGCGCAACGCGCTCGGCCGCACGATGTGGGACTTTCCGGGGGACCGTACGGCCGGCAACCGCTATTTCGTCCTCGGCCTCGGCGCCGGTCCGGGCGTCGACCTCGAGCCGCCGGGGGACAAGGACGACCTGATCGCATACGGTCCACTGCTGTCCGACGACGGCACCGCCTGGCTCGGCACGGCAGCCTTGGTACGCAAGGCAAACCGCGACGCCGCACGCGCCGTGCTGACCGTCGACCGGTATGCCGATGTCGAGGTCTACGACTGGGATTTCGGCGGCCGGCGCTAGTCCCGAGTTTGCGACTCGGGACATCAGTGTCACGGCTCGGGACACTCGGGCCTAAGCGGCCGTGGCTGCCGCCACGTACATCACCACGCACACCGTCAGCCGGCCCGACTCGGCGCGCGCTTCCTGCTCGGCGAGCCAGCCGGCCTCGCCGCTGGCCGCCGCGGCCATCCGCAGCGCCGATCCGATGACCGTCAGGTCCGTGAAGACCAACGGCACGGCGTCCACGCGTACGTCGGTGAATCCGTTGTCCACCAACAAACCGCGGAAGTCGCGAGCGACCGCGGGGCTCGGCATGCTGTCCGCCATGCCGCGTACGATCGCGCGCGTCAGCGGCAGATCGTCGGCCGCGACACCGATCGTGTCCCAGTCCTGACCGACCAGCACGATGCGACCGCCGGTCCGCAGCACGCGCCGGGCCTCAGCGGCCGTGACGGACGGCTGTGCGAGCTGGTGCATCACCTTGTCCATCCGATAGCCGTCGATTTCCCCGTCGGCGTACGGGAGTTTCTCCGCGCTGGCCTCGACGAACCCAAGTCGCGGATGGCGCCGTCGAGCGATCGCCAGCATCCGTGCGTCGACATCGACGCCTGCCGCGGCGTGCCCAGCCGCCGCCAGCTCGGCGACCGCACGACCTGTGCCGCAGCCGATATCCGCGACCACGGACCCGGGCGAGAGACGGAGCAGTTCGTACGACCGCTGGCGCAACGCGACGGCCTCCGGCCGGGTTTCCGCCGCGTCGAGCGCGGCCAGCATCGCGGCCGTACGCTCGTCGAGCTGAGGGTTTCCTGTGACGGTGTCGTTGACCATGCGACGAGCCTGCAATTTCATGTCGACATGAAGTCAACCGCGGATCTGGGCATCGGCGAGCTCGCCGAGCAGTTCGGCCTGGCGACACACGTGCTCCGGCACTGGGAGGCCGAGGGCCTGCTGGAGCCGAGCCGGCTGAGCAACGGCCGCCGGCGCTATGGCCCGCGCGACGTGACGCGGGTGGCGCTGATCCTGGCCGGCAAGGACGTGGGGCTCAGCCTGGAGCGGCTGCGCGAGACGTTCCAGGCCGCCGACGGCGGCCAGCGGCGCAAGCTGATGCGCGAGCATCGTGACGACCTGCAGCGACGTATCGACATCCTGCGCCGCGCCCAGGAGATGGTCGACCACGCGCTGCTGTGTACGGCGCCGGATCCGCTGGAGTGTCCGGTGCTGCTCGCATACGCGCGGTCAGTGCGGCTGGGGGACCGGGGGACCGACCGGTTCGGCGCTGGTCTCGCTCGGACTGCCGGGGAAAACGCAGGTGGCGATGGCGCCACCACCGGCAGCGGCGGCCAGCGTGACGGTGCCGCCGATCTCGCGCATCACCTGGGCGACGATCGCCAGGCCGAGACCTGAGCCGGGAAGCGCCCTGGCCGTCGGCGACCGCCAGAACCGCTCGAAGACCGCGGTCGCGTCCTCCGTCGAGATGCCGGGGCCATGGTCGCGTACGGTCAGTTTTCCGTTGCGCAGCACGACTTCGATCGCGCCGGCCGGCGGACTGAACTTGATCGCGTTGTCCAGGATGTTGAGCACCGCGCGCTCCATGCTGGCCGGGTTGCCGACGACGTACCACGGCTCGGTCGTCGCGGTGATCTCGTGGTCCGGCCCGCGCAGCCGGGCGCGCCCGAGCGCCCGCTCGACGACCTTGTGCAGCGCCACCTCGCGTTTGACTCCGTCGACCGCGGCCTCGTCGCCGCGCGCCAGCGCGAGCACGTCGATGACCAGGTCGGAGAGCTCGCGCAGCTGGGCGTCGATGCTGGTCAGCATGCGTGGCGCCTCACCTTCCGGCAGCGGCCGGCCGGTGGCGGCGCTGCGCAGCAGCAGGTCGACGTTCGTCCGCAGGCTGGTCAGCGGCGTACGCAGCTCGTGTCCGGCGTCCTCGATCAGCCGCCGCTGCCGCTCACGTGACACCGCGAGCGCACCGGTCATCGTGTTGAACGCCTCGCCGAGCCGCGCGATCTCGTCGTCGCCTTCGATCGGCAGCTTGACTGACAGGTCCTCGGTACGGGCGATGTGTTCGGCGGCCTGTGTCAGCCGGTCGACTGGTGCGAGGCTGGCGCGCGCGATGACCAGGCCGCTGCTGGCGGCCAGCAGGATACCGAGCGCGGCGATGCCGGCGTAGAGAAACGCGAGTGCGCGCAGTGCACTGTCGATGTCGTCGAGCGGCTGCGCGATCATCAGCGCGGCCTCTGGAGCGTTGGTGATCTGCACGGTGAGTACGCGCAGGTGCGAGCCGTTGGGCAGCGTCTCGTCCCGGAAGGCGTACGTCTGGTCGGTCTCGCGTCCGGCGATCGCGAGGTCGCTGGCCCGGATCTGCGGGAGGTAGGAGGCCTGTCCGCAGATCCCGAAGCCGCGCGCGTCGACGACCTGGATGCGGATCGTGTTGCTCCACAGTTTGGCCTGCTGTGGCAGGCAGAACTGGCGCAGGTCGCCGACCGGGCTGAACGACTTGGCGGTCTGCTTCAGCGTGCCGTCGAACTGCTGGTAGAGCTGGACGTACGTGACGAGCCAGCCGGCGATGGCCGCCAGAGCGATGGCGATGGCGACCGCGCCGGCGGACATCAGCGCGAGCCGGCCGCGGAGGGTGAGCCGATGACTCATCGCCGGCTCACCCCGGTTGCCGCAGCACGTATCCGACGCCGCGTACGGTGTGCAGTAACCGCGGTGAGCCCGGCGGCTCGGTCTTGCGGCGCAGATACATCATGTAGACGTCCAGCGAGTTCGAGGCCGGCTCGAAGTCGAACCCCCACACCGCCTTCAGGATCTGCGCACGGGTGAGGACCTGCCGCGGATGCGACAGGAACAGCTCGAGCAGCGCGTACTCGGTGCGGGTCAGCTCGATCCGCTGGTCGCCGCGCCAGACCTCGCGCGTGGTGGTGTTCATCGCCAGGTCGTCGAAGGACAGCGTGGCGCCAGTCTCCCCGCCGGCCGCCTCCGCCGGGGCCTCGGCGGTGGCGAGCGCGCTGCGGCGTAACAGCGCACGCAGCCGCGCCAGCAGCTCCTCCAGGTCAAACGGCTTGACCAGGTAGTCGTCGGCGCCGACGTCCAGACCGGTGACGCGGTCGCCGACGGTGTCGCGCGCGGTGAGCATCAGCACCGGCACCATGTCGCCGTCGGCGCGCAGCCGGCGGCAGGTGGTGAGGCCGTCGCGACGCGGCATGAGTACGTCCAGGACGACGACGTCGGGATGGTCGGCGGCGATCCGTTCCATCGCCTCGATGCCGTCGGCGGCCAGGCTGACCTGGTAACCCTCGAAGGTGAGGCTGCGGGCCAGCGAGTCCCGTACGGCCGGCTCGTCGTCGACGACGAGGACGTGCCGCGGCGCGCTCGGCTCGGCGTTCGGTTGCATGATGCAAACAGTAGGCATCACCGTCCGAAATCGCCTGCTATCCAGGTCACGTGGTGCATCTCTAAGCGAATTCTCACGCCTCTCTGACAGCGGGCTCACCGGTCGCTTCGATGGTGGAGGCATGACCAGTGCGGCGGCCGAGCGGGACGGGGAGGCGGCCGCTCCGCTGATCGAGGTCGTGCTGCCGGTACGCAACCGCGGACCCGAGTTCGCCGAGGACGTCGCCTGCCTGCACGCTGCGCTGGCGGCCGCGCCCGGCGCCTTCCGGCTGGTGATCGCCGACGCCGGCAGCACGGACGGGAGCTGGCTGGTGGCGCGGCGGCTGGCCGCCGAGCTGCCCGAGGTGTACGCGCAGCAGGTGCCGGCGCGAGGTGGCCCAGCGGCCGTCCGCCAGGTGTGGGAGGCCAGCGACGCCGACGTGGTCGCCGACCTGCGCGTCCCGCCGTACGCCGGTCGCCGCGATGTCCTGCCAGGGCTGGCCGATCTGCTGTCCGGCCGGATCGACGTCAGCGTCGGCGCCGGCTATCTGGCCGTACGCACGGTCATCGCACAGGCGCTGCTGTCCGACATGAGCGGCCGGATCCGCCGTTTCGAGTCGGCGCTGGTGGCCGCCGCGGCCCGCCACGGGCTGCGGATCCAGCGGTCGTCGCGCTGGCGGCCGCGCTATCGTTGGTGGCGCCAACGTAGGTGGCGCCACTGAATAAGCCGGGGTTGGCGCCGAGGTCACGCTCGGTTGGGGCCGCGTACTCGGATATTGAGGCTGGCACTGGCAGACCTAGGTCCCGGCCGATCTGGGTCCGACGCGGTGGCTGGGTCAGACTGGCCACATGACACGGATTTGGTTGATAACCGGCGCCACCTCGGGTTTTGGACGCTCGCTCGCCGAGGCGGCGGTGGCGGCCGGTGACATCGTCGTCGGAGCCGCGCGGAAGCCTGAGCGACTGGAGGAGTTCGCGAGCGCGCATCCGCGACAGGTGTTCCCGGTGCGCCTGGACGTGACCGACGCCGACGCCGGTCGCGCGCTGGTCGACGAGGTGGTGGCGCGGCACGGCCGCATCGACGTACTTGTCAACAACGCCGGCCGTACGCAGGTCGGTGCGCTGGAGGAGACGACCGACCAGGAGCTGCGTGCGCTTTTCGACCTGCATTTCTTCGGTCCTGCCGCGCTCACGCGTGCCGCGCTGCCGCACATGCGCCGGCAGGGTGGTGGTGCGGTCGTGCAGATGTCCAGCGTCGGCGGTCAGATCACCGGTCCCGGTTTCGGCGCGTACTGTGCCACGAAGTTCGCGCTGGAGGCGCTGACGCAGACGCTCAGCCAGGAGGTCGACTTCGGCGTACGGTTTCTGATCGTCGAGCCGGGAGCCTTCCGCACGAGCCTTTTCGACCCGTCGGCCGCGTACCTGTCCGCGCCGATGCCCGAGTACGCGGCGACCGTCGGCCCGACGCGCGACTATGTCACCGGTGGCGACGGCTCGCAGGCTGGCGACCCGGCGAAGGCCGTACGCGCGATCATCCAGGCCCTCGACGCGCCGAAGACGCCGTTGCGGCTGGCGCTCGGCGGCGACGCCGTCGACAGCCTGCGCCAGCAGCATGCCCTGCTGGCCGCCGACCTGGACGAATGGGAATCCGTTTCGCGGGACACCGCCTTCGACAGCTGACCAGCCTTTGGTCGCATGGCCACCATGCGTGCGCTCGCATGGCATGCAACGACTCCCACGCCGCCGCGATCCAGGCGCGCGTAAGGGAGTCCCTGTGAACATCCAGCGGCGGCTAGGGCGGCCGCTGGTATGGCTGCCGTGGCCAACCATGCGAGTGAGACGGCCTGACCGGGTAATACTTGGTTAACAAGACATCAAACCCGGGCAATTGGCACCCCGGACATCGAGCCCGGCCAGGCGAGCAGCCACAACAGCATTACTGGCCTCAGTAGTCACACCCACCACAGGTGCTGGCAGTCACGCGGACGTGAAAGCCGTGTTCCTTGCATCTAGCGCCAGTAACTCGGCATTCACGCCACCGGTATACCTCACAAGACAGTCATTTAGCGTTACACGCCCCGGTGGATCTCATGTAGTGGACCTTGTCGCCACCTGCCATGACACCTTCCGTGCCGGCCCGCGCAGCCGATGACTGGACGTACGTCACCCGGTCGCTGCGCCACCCGACGATGACCCGGATGGGCAGCTCTGGGAGCAGGGTAGGCGAGCCGGGGACCCTCACGTTGCCAACCGTCGGGCGTCCAGTGGCGCGGAACAACCCAGAAGTTAAAACCCAAGCTCAACGCACGCATGGTGGCCATGCGAGCGTCCGGGTCGGATTGACATGCAGCCGGATGGCTGCCTATAGTCACATGCAGCCGGGTGGCTGCATGTTGGAGGTGGGCGTGGACGAGGTCTTCCGAGCCCTGGCGGACCCGAGTCGCCGCCGCCTGCTCGACAGCCTCAACGCGCGTAACGGACAGAGCCTGCGCGAGCTGTGCGCGGGGCTGGAGATGGCGCGGCAGTCGGTCAGCAAACACCTGGCCGTGCTGGAAGTGGCCAACCTGGTGACGATCTCGTGGCGTGGCCGGGAGAAGTTGCATTTTCTCAACGCCGTGCCGATCAACGCGATCGCCGACCGGTGGATGAATCAGTACGACCGCACACGGGCCGGCGCGCTCGCCGACCTGAAAGCCGCATTGGAGAAGGAGCCAGTGGCACCGCAAATGAACACGGAGTTCGTCTACACGACCTACATCAAGACCACACCGGAGAAACTCTGGCAGGCGCTGACCGAGCCGGCCTTCACCAGGCGTTACTGGGGCGGCCTGGGACTGGTCTCCGACTGGCGGGTCGGGTCGCCGGTGTTGCTGCAATACGGTGACCAGCAACCAAAAGACCAGGGGCAGGTCGTGCTGGTCGCCGATCCCTACCGGCGGCTTTCCTATCGCTGGCACCAATACCAGCCGGAACACCAGGAGTACTTCGGCTGGAGCGACGAGGAGTTCGCCGCGGCTGCGAACGAAAAGCAGTCCAAGGTGACCTTCGACATCGAGCCGGTGACGGCCGGATCGGTGAAGCTCACCGTTACTCACGACGATTTCGAACCGGACAGCAAGATGTACCAGGGCATCAGCGGTCAGCTGGAGAGCGGTGGCTGGCCGGAGGTGCTCGCCGGCCTCAAGTCGCTCATCGAGACCGGTGAGCCGCTGCCGGACAGCGCCGACGACAAGCGTTGGCAGGACGCGATCAAACAGGAGGCCCGATGATTCCCGTTGTCAACACCGAAATCCTGATCCGCCGGCCGTGCGCGGAGGTCTTCAACGCATTCGCCGACCCGGACGTGACCAGCCGGTTCTGGTTCACCAAGAGCACCGGCAAGATGGTCGCTGGCGCGCAGCTGACCTGGTCATGGGAGATGTACGGCGTCTCCGGTGACGTGCGCGTCAAGGAGGTCGTGCCGGACAGCCGCATCGTCTTCGACTGGAACGAAGGCAGGACGACGGTCGAGTTCGACTTCCGGCCGTGGGGCGACGGGATGACCCACATGACCGTCAAGGAGACCGGCATGACCGGCACGCTGGAGGAGATGGTCGCCTACGCCGCGGACTCCACCGGCGGCTTCACCTGGATGCTGAGCGCCGCGAAAGCGTTGCTGGAGCAGGACGTCCAGCTCAACACCGTCCGCGACGCGCATCCGGAGCTGCTCAAACCCGGCTGGTGAAATGGCAGGCCGCCGCGTGCTGGCCGGCGACCGGGATCATGTCCGGATCGGTTGTCCGGCAACGCTTCGCGTCGTCCTCGTCGAGCGTGAGGTGCAGCGGACAGCGGTCGCGAAACCGGCAGCCGGTGTGCCGGCGGGTCGGGCTCGGCGGATCGCCTGGCAACAGCACCCGTTCGCGAGCGCGCTCGATCTCCGGATCCGGCACCGGCACGGCGGACAGGAGCGCGCGCGTGTACGGATGCGCCGGCCGGTCGAAAACCCGGTCGACCTCGCCGCTTTCGATCGTACGACCGAGATACATCACCGCGACCCGGTCGGCGAGGTGCCGGATCACCGAAAGATCGTGGGAAACGAACAGATACGACAGACCAAGCTCGGTTTTCAAGCGCTGCAACAGGTTCAGGATGCCGGCCTGGATCGACACGTCCAGTGCCGACACCGGCTCGTCGAGCACGAGCAGCCGCGGCCGCACCGACAGCGCTCGCGCGATGGAGATCCGTTGCCTTTGCCCGCCGGAAAACTCGTGCGGAAACCGGGTCGCGTCGGCGGGGGAGAGGCCGACCAGCTTCAGCAGCTCCGGTACGCGCCGGCCGATGTCGGCACGGTCGGCGCGCTGTGCCCGCAACGGCTCGGCGATGATGTCGCCGACCGGCATCCGCGGGTCGAGACTTCCCATCGGATCCTGGAAAACGATCTGCACGTCGGCGCGCAACGCGTGCTCGGCCGAGGCGGAGAGCTGGTCGGTACGCTGGCCGAGGATCGTGACCGTCCCCGACTCGACCCTGGTCATCGCCAGGATCTCGAACAGGGTCGTGCTCTTGCCGGCTCCTGACTCACCGACCAGACCGAGCGTCTCACCGGTGCGGATGGTCAGGTCGACGCCGTCGACCGGATAGACCGTGCCGACCCGCCGCTTGAACACCGATCCCTTCAACAGCGGGAAAGTCTTGGTCAGCCGGTCGACGCGCAGCACCTCGACGCCGGTCGCCGGCCTGGCCGGTGGTGCGGCCGGCACGTGATAGACGGTGTCCGGGGTCAGCGAGTGCTCGATGACGTGCTCGGCGCGATGGCAGGCGACCGTGTGATCGCCAGCGATGGCACGCAAATCCGGCGCGGCTTCGCGGCAGCGTGGCTCGACCAGCGGACAGCGGTCGCTGAACGGGCAGCCGGACGGCAGCCGCGTCGGCGACGGCGGCGAGCCGGGGATCGGTACGAGCGGTCGCGATTCGGCACGGTCGATGCGCGGGACGGCGCCGATCAGGCCGAGGCTGTACGGCATCACCGGTCGCCGGAAAAACTCGCCGACCGGCGCCGACTCCACCACTTTGCCGGCATACATCACGGCCACTCGGTCGGCGGAGCCGGCGATGACGCCGAGATCGTGGCTGATCAGCACCAGCGCCGCGCCGGTCTGTTGCTGTGCTTGCCGCAGCACGTCGAGGATCTGCGCCTGGATGGTCACGTCGAGAGCGGTCGTCGGCTCGTCGGCGACCAACACGTCCGGGTCGTTGGCGATCGCCATCGCGATCATCGCGCGTTGCCGCATGCCGCCGGAAAACTCGTGCGGAAACGCGTCGGCACGTACGCGCGCGTCCGGGATGCCGACCAGGTCGAGCAGCTCCACGGCTCGCGACCGCGCCGCCTGGCCGCTGACCTTTTGGTGCGCCATAACGGCTTCGGCGAGCTGCTCACCGATCCGGTAGACCGGGGTGAAGGCCGACAACGGATCCTGGAAGACCATCGCCACCTTACGGCCGCGCAGCTGCGACAACGCACGGTCGGAGGCGCCGACGACCTGCGCGCCGGCGATCGTCACGGACCCGGAAACCGTTGCCGAGGCTGGCAGAAGTCCCATCAGGGCCAGCGCGGTGACCGACTTGCCGGAGCCGGACTCGCCGACGATGCCGAGCACTTCGCCAGGTGCGACCTGGAAACTGACGCCGCGCACGGCCGGCACCGGCGTCGCCGCGTCGAAGGTGACCGACAGGTCATCGACTCGCACCACTGGCTCGGTCACCGCCGCCCCTTCCGCGAGAAGAAGCGTCGCCGCGTACGGTCGGAGGTCGGGTCGAGCGCGTCCCGCAGGCCGTCGCCGACGAGGTTGATCGCCAGCACGAAAACCACCAGCAGCCCGGCCGAGAAGAAAAACATCCACGGATACGTCAATGCGGATCCGGTGCCGGCAGCGATCAGCGTTCCGAGCGACACGTCCGGCGGCTGCACGCCGAATCCGAAGTAGGACAAGGCGGTCTCGAACATCACCGCGGAACCGACCGTGATGGTCGCGTCGATGATGAGGAAGGAGGCCACGTTCGGCAGGATGTGGCGCAGGATGATCCGCACCGGACGCACGCCGGCGAACCGCGCGACTCTGACGAACTCCTGCTGTTTCAGCGAAAGCGTCATCGACCGGATCACTCGCGCGGTGATCATCCACACCAGGACGGCCAGGATGCCCACGAACGCCAGCCAGCCGTAGGTGCGCATGCCGGGCGAGACGACCGCGATGATCAGCAGCGGCGGGAAAACCAGCAGCAGGTCGACGAAGAACATCGCGATCCGGTCGGTCCAGCCGCCGAAATAGCCGGCCGCGGTGCCGACGGCGGCGGCCACCCCGGTGGAGAAGACCGCTACCAACAGGCCGATCAGCAACGACTTCTGCAGGCCGCGTACGGTCTGGGCGAAAACGTCCTGGCCGATCGGATTGGTGCCGAGCCAATGCTCGACCGACGGCGGATCGCGCAGCGCCGAATAGTCGATGTCCGCATACGACCAGTGCGTCATGAAGGGTCCGGCGAAGGCCAGCACGAACAGCAGCACGATGGCGATCAGCCCGGCCAGTGCCGAGGTGTTACGGCGAAACCGCTTGAACACCACCGAAAACCGGCTCGGTGGCGCGGTCGCCAGATGCTCGGCGACGACCGCCGCGGTGCCGGCACTTTCCGCCTGTACGGTCTGCGGCGGTGCTTCCGGTTGGGTCGACATCAGCCGACCCGGACCCGCGGATCGAGCGCCGCGTGCAGCACGTCCGCGACTAATCCGGCCAGCAGCACCGAAACCGCGGTGAACATGCTGACGGTGACCACCGAGTTGACGTCACTTTTGTTGATCGCGTCGATGAACCAGGCCCCCATGCCGTTCCAGCCGAAGATCTTCTCGGTGAAGATGGCGCCGGTGACGATCCCCAGGAAACCGTACGCGAAGAACGTCGACATCGGAATGAGCGCGATCCGCAGGCCGTGCTTGAAAACCGCGCGCCGCTGCGTCAGCCCCTTGGCGCGTGCCGTGCGAAGATAGTCGGCGCCGAGCACGTCGAGCATCGTACTTCGTTGATATCGGCTGTAAAGTGCGATCGTCATCAGGCCGATCGACATGGTCGGCAGCAGCAGGTGGATCGCCGCGTCCCAGACATGCGTCCAGAAACCGCCGGTGAGGCCGGCCGAGCTCTCGCCGGTGAACAGGATGACGTCGGCGCCGACCGCCTGGTTGAACGCGATGGCGCCGATTTTGAGCAGCACGGCGAGCAGGAACACCGGAGTGGACAGCAATACGAAGGAAATGATGGTGATCGCCCGGTCGGAAAACCGATATTGTCGCAGCGCGCTGTACGCGCCGGCGGCGATGCCGGCGATCGTGCCGACGATGGTGCCGAGCAGCAACAACCGCAGGCTGACGCCGAGCCGCCGGCCGAACTCCTCGTTGACCGAGGTGTTGTCGATCGTACGGCCGAAGTCGCCGTGCAACACGCCGCCGGCCCAGCTGCCGAACCGGACGATCACCGGTGTGTGGTCGTTGATGCCCAAAGCGGTCAGCTGGCGGTCGACCGACGCCGGCTGCGGTGGCGGGATCTTGCCCTCGAAGTACGCGCGCGGCGACAGCGCCGCGGATGCCAGCAAATATGACAAAAAGGTCGCCATCACCAGCAGGACGACGTAGTAACCGAGCCGTCGCAGCAGATATCCCGCCACCGAACCTCCGCCGCACCTGACAAACTGCCGACATCGGACACCACTATCCGGAATCTCGTGTCCAACAGGTGTCCTTGGAGTTCATATCACGATCAATGCAGAATGCACGGCCAACGGGTGAGATCGCGGCTAATCTGATCCGCGGTCCATATGCGAAGGAGCGAGCCAATGACGGTTGCGCGGCGGTTTCTGGTGATGGCGGCGATCGGCACCGCGGTGGTCACCGCGCTCGGTGCCTGTTCGGCGGCGCCGAAAACGCCACAGGGCAACGCTCCGGCCGTGCACAGTCAGGACATCAACCCCAAGCCGGTCAGTGAGCTGCGCGACGGCGGCACCTACCGGTGGGCCATCCAGCAGTGGATCACGCAGTACAACAAATACCAAACCGACGGAGCGCAGGGCGACGCGGAGGCGATCGTCGCGCTGGTCGAGCCGCAGCTCTTCGACCGCGGCGCGGACGGCGTTCCGAAAGTGCACACCGACACGCTCGTCTCGGCGGCGGTGACCGCGACCAGCCCGAAACAGGTCGTCACCTACGTCATCAACCCGAAGGCGAAATGGTCCGACGGCAAGCCGATCACCTGGCGCGACTTCGAGGCGCAGTGGAAGGCGCTCAACGGCACCAATCCGGCCTACCAGATCTCCTCGTCGGCCGGTTACGAGAAGATCGAAAGCATCGCGCAGGGGGCGTCGCCAAACGCCGTGGTCGTGACCTTCAAACAGGGCTTCGGCGACTGGCAGCTGCTGTTCGACCCGCTGTTTCCGGCGGTCGCGATGGACACACCGGCCGCGTTCAACGCCGGCTGGATCGAGAAGGTGCCGGTGACCGCGGGACCGTGGAAGATCGGCTCGCTCAACAAGACGACGCAGACGATCACGGTCGTGCCGGATCCGGCGTACTGGGGGACCAAGCCGAAGCTCGCGGCGATCAGCTTCCGCGCGCTGGACTCCTCGGCCATCACCGACGCCTACCTGAACAACGAGGTCGACGAGGCGCCGGCGCGTACGCCGGAGACGTACAAGCGGCTGAAACCGGCGAAAAACACCGACATCCGGGTCGGTGCGCGCTGGGACGAGACGCACCTGGCCTTCAGTGCGCGCGGTGCGCTCACCGATGTCCGCGTGCGGCAGGCGCTCGGCATGGCCGTCGACCGCAACGCGCTCGTACGCGCGATCTCCAAGGACCTGCCGTTCGCGCTGGCGCCGCTGGGCAACCACTTCTTCATGCCCAACCAGGCCGGCTACCAGGACAACTCCGGGATCTACGGCACGTTCGACCAGGCGGCGGCCAGGAAGCTGCTGGACGCGGCCGGCTGGACCGCCGGCGCGCAGGGCAAGCCGCGGACCAAGGGCGGCAAGCCGTTGTCGCTCACGTACGTGCTGAACGGCAGCGGCAACCAGAGCAGCAAGGACACCGCCCAGCTGATCCAGAGCATGCTCGGCCAGGTCGGCGTCGACGTGCAGATCAAGCAGGTGCCCGGCAACGACTACTTCGAGAAGTACATCAACGTCGGCGACTTCGACCTGGCGGTGTTCCGGCAGGTCGACGAGGTCTTTCCGTCGATGCTCTACGACATCTTCCGGCAGCCGAGCGGCAACAACGTCTACCAGAACTACGGCCGGATCGGCTCGGCGCAGATCGATCAACTGCTGCTGCAGGCGCAGCAGAGCACCGACCGGCAGGCCGCGATCGCGCTCTACAACCAGGTCGACAAGCTGATCTGGCAGGCCGGCCACTCGCTGGAGCTCTACCAGACGCCGCAGATCCTGGCCTTCCGGCACACCATCGCCAACGAAGGTGCCACCGGTCTGGGCACGCAGAACTACGTGACCACCGGCTTCACGAAGTCGTAGCGCCGGCGTAGCGGGTCGCGAGCAGCCGGAGGTGGGCCACCAGCTCCGGCGGCTCGGTCACGGTGAAGTCGACGCCGAGCAGGCTCAGGTGGACGGCCAGCGTCTCGATGCTGTCCGCGCCGGTGTCCAGCACGCACGTACGCTCGTCGACCGTTTCGACGACGCCGACCGCCGGGTTGATCCGGTCGAGGACCTGCTCGGCCGGCGCGTGCACGGTGACGCGCGCTCGATAGCGCCACGCGGCCGCCGAGACGCGCTGCGACACGTACGCGGCGATGTCGTCGGCCGGCGGTTGGCGCGGCGCGAACCGCGGTCCGACCGGCGGGTGCGGATCGAGCCGGTCGACGCGGAAGGTCCGCCAGTCGTGCCGCTCGGTGTCGTATGCGACCAGATACCAGCGCCGGCCCCAGTTCACCAGCCGGTGTGGCTCGACCGTACGAGCTGTGACCGTGCCGCCGTGGCTGCGGTAGTCGCATCGGACGCGGTCGTGATCGCGGCAGGCCTGCGCGAGCAGGATGAGCGTGTTGGGGTCGACGGCCGGCGCCGGCTGGTCGGGCCGCACCGGCACCGCGTACGTCTGCAGGGCGTTGACCCGGCGACGCAGGCGGGTCGGCAACACGCGTTCGAGCTTGGCCAGCGCCCGCAGCGAAATGTCCTCGACCCCGGAGACCGTGCCGGCGGCCGCCGTTCGCAGGCCGACCGTGACGGCCACCGCCTCGTCGTCGTCCAACAACAGCGGCGGCAGGTTGGCACCGGAGCCGAGCCGATAGCCGCCGACCGCGCCGCGCGTCGCGTGCACCGGATAGCCGAGTGCGCGCAGCCGCTCGACGTCGTTGCGTACGGTCCGCGTGCTCACCTCAAGCCGCTCCGCCAACTCCGAGCCGGTCCAGTCACGCGGGCTCTGCAACAGCGACAGCAGCTGGAGCAGTCTTGCCGAGGTCTCCAACACGTCCTGAAGTTTGCCAGTGGTATAGGCAGATTGGGTTCCTAAATGACAGCGAGTAGCAGGAATCGGCCGGCGACGTGAGCGGTACGTAACCGCGCTACCCCTGGTAGCGAGACCAGTACGATACGCGGCGTTTTGCCATTCGGACTCCAAAGGCGTGCGCCGACCCGATATTCTCACCGCGATTCGCTGAACCTCCAGCAAGCCGGCCGTACGTCGACCGGGGAGAGACGGGTATGGCCATCCGCGTACTGATCGCCGACGACGAAGAGGCGCACCGCCGGAAGCTGCGCGCGACCCTGGAGTCGCAGCCGGACATCGAGGTGATCGACGACGTACGGGACGGCGAAGCCGCCCTCCGGGTGGCGCGGGACAAGTGGCCGGACGTGGCGCTGGCCGACATCCGGATGCGCGGCATGGACGCGCTGGAGTTCACCCGGCAGCTGGCCGGGCCGCGAGTGCGCAAGCCGGTGCGGGTCGTGATGCTGACGACCTTCGCGCTCGACTGGTATGTCTACAACGCGCTCCGCGAAGGCGCCTGCGGATTCCTGCTCAAGCCGACCCGGCCGAAGCCCGCGGTCGAAGGCGTACGGGTCGCCGCCGCTGGCGCGACGCTGGTCAGCCCGAAGCTGGCCGTACGACTGCTCCGCCAGATGTCGACCCGCGCCGCGATCGCCCGCGGCGACGAGCGCGTCGACGGCGAACTGCTCAACGAGTGGGAGATCGACATCGCGCAGCTGGTCGCGCAGGGGCGTACGGACGCGGAGATCGGCGACGAGCTCTACATCTCACCGATCTCGGTGCAGCGCCGGATCGTCGAGATCGCGCACAAGCTGGGCGTACGCAGCCGGATCGCGATCGCGCTGTGGGCCTGGGAAGCCGGCCACGTCCGCCGCTGGTAGGCCGAATCTGCCGCAACGCCCTGTTGCTGGCACCAGGCGCCCGTAACGAGGCGTTGCGGCAATGTCAGGCCCCGGTGGCGCCGGGAGGGCCCTGGCGACGGCGGCGCAGGTAGTTCTCGAACTCGGCGGCCAGCTCCTCGCCGCTGGTCTGCGCCATCGCCTCGCCGTCGCGTTCCTCCAGCGCGCGTACGTAGTCGGCCATCTCGGAGTCCTGGGTGGCCAGCTCGTCGACGGTCGAGACCCAGGCGGCGGCCGCGTCCGGCAGGTCCTCGGTCGGCACCGGGATGTCCAGCACGTCCTCGAGCCGGCCGAGCAGTGCGAGCGTGGCCTTCGGGCACGGCGGCTGGGCGACGTAGTGCGGCACCTGGACCCAGAAGGACATCGTCTCCAGCTCGGCGCGTGCGCAGGCCTCGTGCATGACACCGGTGATGCCGGTCGGCCCCTCGTACCGGGACGGCGACAGACCGTGCCGGTCGATCAGTCCCGGGTCGGTCGCGCTGCCGCTGACCGGAAGCGGCCGAGTGTGCGGCACGTCGGCCAGCAGCGCGCCGAGGAGGATGACCGAGTCGACCTCCAGGGCGTGCAGGATCTCCAGCAGCTCCTCGCAGAAGCCGCGCCAGCGCATGTTCGGCTCCAAGCCGCGTACGAGCACGACGTCGCGCTCGGAGCCGGGTGGTGTGCACACGGACAGGCGGGTCGTCGGCCACTCGATGCGGCGGCCGTCTCCTTCGGTCATCGAGACCGTCGGCCGGTTGACCTGGAAGTCGTAGTAGTCGTCGGGGTCTATCGCGGCCAGTGGCTCCGCCTCCCACACCGCCTCCAGGTGTTCGACCACGGCGGTGGCGGCATCGCCCGCGTCGTTCCAGCCTTCGAAGGCGGCGATCGCGATGGGCGAACGTAGGGTCGGCAGTCCGTCGAACTCACTCACCCGTCCACCCTACGTCTCGCGCGGAGTGGGCCACTGCCAAACCGGTGTGGACCGGCGCGCCGAGGAGGGTAACCTTGACACATGTCTGGCAACCTCGGAGAGCGACACCCGCTTCTCGAAGCCCTGTCCGAACGAGTGTTGATCGCCGACGGAGCCATGGGGACCATGCTCCAGGCCGCCGATCTCACTCTGGACGACTTCCAGGGACTGGAGGGCTGTAACGAGATCCTCAACCTGACCAGGCCGGATGTCGTCCGGCACATTCACGCGGCATACTTCGACGCCGGCGCCGACCTGGTCGAAACCAACACCTTCGGAGCAAACCTCGCCAACCTCGGCGAATACGGCATTCCGGAACGCATCCGCGAGCTGGCCGAGTCTGGCGCACGTTTGGCAAGGGAGGCGGCGGACGCGGCGAGTACGCCGAGCTGGCGCCGCTGGGTGCTCGGCTCGGTCGGCCCCGGCACCAAGCTGCCGACGCTCGGCCACGCGCCGTTCACCGCGCTCCGCGACGCGTACCAGGAGCAGGTCGCCGGCATGCTCGACGGCGGCGTCGACGCCGTGTTGGTCGAGACCTGCCAGGACCTGCTGCAGTGCAAGTCGGCGCTGCTGGGCGCCAAGCGGGCCATGGCCGAAGTTGGTCGTACGGTCCCGCTGATCTGTCACGTCACCGTCGAGACCACCGGCACCATGCTGCTCGGCTCGGAGATCGGCGCGGCGATGACCGCGCTGGAGCCGCTCGGCATCGACTACCTCGGCCTCAACTGCGCCACCGGGCCGGCCGAGATGAGCGAGCACCTGCGGTTCCTGTCGCAGCACTCCAAGGTGGGCCTGTCGGTCATGCCAAACGCCGGCCTGCCGCAGCTCGGTGCCAACGGCGCGGTCTATCCGCTCACCCCGGACGAACTGGCCGAGGCGCTGAGCCGCTTCGTCACCGAGTACGGCGCGTCGCTGGTCGGCGGCTGCTGCGGCACCACACCGGACCACATCCGGACCGTACGCGCCGCCGTCGACGGCCTCACACCAGGTGAGCGGCCGCGCGACACCGAGCCGTCCGTCGCGTCGCTCTACACCGCCGTGCCGTTCGAGCAGGACGCGTCGGTGCTGATGATCGGTGAGCGTACGAACGCCAACGGTTCCAAGGCCTTCCGCGAGGCCATGCTCGCCGGCAACTGGGACGACTGCGTGGAGATCGCACGCGGACAGACCCGCGACGGCGCACACCTGCTGGACCTGTGCGTGGACTACGTCGGCCGCGACGGCACGGCCGACATGGCCGAGCTCGCCGGCCGGTTCGCCACCGCCTCGACGCTGCCGATCGTGTTGGACTCGACCGAGCCGGACGTGCTGCGTACCGGTCTGGAGCACCTCGGCGGCCGGTGCGCGATCAACTCGGTCAACTTCGAGGACGGCGATGGGCCGACCTCGCGCTATCACCGGATCATGGAGCTGGTCGCCGAACACGGCGCCGCGGTCATCGCGCTGACCATCGACGAGGAGGGCCAGGCGCGTACGGCCGAGAAGAAGGTCGAGATCGCCGAGCGGCTGATCGACGACATCACCGGCAACTGGGGCCTGACCGAGTCCGACATCATCGTCGACACGCTGACCTTCACGATCGCCACCGGTCAGGAAGAGAGCCGCAAGGACGCGCTGGAGACGATCGAGGCGATCCGGCTGCTGTCGCAGCGGCATCCGGACGTACAGACGACCCTTGGTCTGTCCAATGTCTCGTTCGGTCTCAACCCGGCGGCGCGGCAGGTGCTCAACTCGGTGTTCCTGCACGAGTGCCAGCAGGCCGGGCTCACCTCCGCGATCGTGCACGCCAGCAAGATCCTGCCGATCTCGCGGATCGACGACGAGCACAAGCAGGTCGCGCTCGACCTGATCTACGACCGGCGCGCGGAGGGATACGATCCGCTGCAGCGGCTGCTGGAGCTTTTCGAAGGCGTGGACGCGAAATCCAGCTCCGCGTCGCGCGCCGAGGAGCTGGCCGCGCTGCCGCTGGACGAGCGGCTGGAGCGGCGGATTGTCGACGGCGAGCGCAACGGCCTGGAGGCCGACCTCGACGAGGCGATGAAGGACCGCGGTCCGCTCGACATCATCAACACGACGCTGCTGGCCGGCATGAAGACGGTCGGCGAGCTGTTCGGTTCCGGCCAGATGCAGCTGCCTTTTGTGTTGCAGTCGGCCGAAACCATGAAGACCGCCGTCGCCTACCTCGAACCGCACATGGAGAAAAACGAGGACGACGAAGGAAAAGGCACGATCGTGCTGGCCACGGTGAAGGGCGATGTCCACGACATCGGCAAGAACCTGGTCGACATCATCCTGTCCAACAACGGATACAACGTCGTCAACATCGGCATCAAGCAGCCGGTGAACGCGATTCTGGACGCCGCCGAGGAAAACCGCGCCGACGTGATCGGCATGTCCGGCCTGCTGGTCAAGTCGACCGTGGTGATGAAGGAAAACCTCGCCGAGCTCAACGACCGGGGGATGTCGGCGAAATATCCGGTCATCCTCGGTGGCGCCGCGCTGACCCGGACATACGTGGAAAGCGACCTCGCCGACATGTACGCCGGCGACGTACGTTACGCGCGCGACGCTTTCGAGGGCCTGCGGCTGATGGACGCGCTGATGCTGGCCAAGCGGTCCGGCACCGCGGTGGCGCTTTCCGCCGACGAGGAGAAAAAAGCCGCCGAGCGCAAGGCGCGGCACGAGCGGTCGGTGCGGATCGCCGAGAAGCGGAAAGCCGCCGAGCCGCAGATCTCCATCCACGACGACAGCGTCCGGTCGGATGTCGCGACCGACAATCCGGTGCCGGCGCCGCCGTTCTGGGGTTCCCGGGTCGTCAAAGGCATCGCGACCGCCGACTACGCGAGCTGGCTGGACGAGCGCGCGACGTTCATGGGTCAGTGGGGATTGCGCGGCGCGCGCGGCGGAAAGGGGCCGTCGTACGAGGAACTGGTGGAGACCGAGGGCCGGCCGCGGCTGCGCTACTGGCTCGACCGGTTGAAGGCCGACGGCGTGCTGGAAGCCGCCGTCGTCTATGGCTATTTCCGTTGCTACTCCGAGGGAAACGACCTGATCGTCCTGTCGGAGGACAGCTCGGCCGAGCGCGCTCGGTTCAGTTTTCCGCGCCAGCGCCGCGATCGCCGGCTCTGCCTTGCCGACTTCTTTCGCGAGAAGTCGTCCGGTGAGACCGACGTGGTCGCTTTCCACGTGGTCACGATGGGACAGGCGATCGCCGACTACGCGAACAAGTTGTTCGCCGAGAACGCCTATCGCGACTATCTCGAGGTGCACGGCCTGTCCGTACAGCTCACCGAAGCACTGGCCGAATACTGGCACTCGCGCGTACGGGCCGAGCTGACGTTGCCGGACGGTCAGGCGGCCGACTTCGAGGACAGCGCCAACCTCGACGACGTGTTCCGGCAGGGCTATCGCGGCTCGCGTTACTCGTTCGGCTATCCGGCCTGCCCGGACATCGAGCAGCAGAAATACCTGGTCGACCTGCTCGATCCCTCGCGCGTCGGGGTGTCGCTGTCCGAGGAGTTCCAGCTGCATCCGGAACAGTCCACGTCGGCGCTGATCGTCCACCACCCGGAGGCCAAGTACTTCAACGCCACCTGATCCGCCTTGACGTCGAAGTCGTGGGCCCCCTCATGTGAGCCGCGCCTCTGTCCCCGGAGGGCGGGAGGAAATACGCTCGTACGCGATGGATGACGACCGCGTGGCTGCCGTGCTGTTCGACATGGACGGCACCCTTGTCGACTCCGAAAAGATCTGGGACATCTCGCTGAAGGAACTCGCGCGCAAGCTCGGTGGCGAGCTGTCTGCG
Source organism: Fodinicola acaciae (assembly GCF_010993745.1). Lineage (NCBI taxonomy): Bacteria > Bacillati > Actinomycetota > Actinomycetes > Mycobacteriales > Fodinicola > Fodinicola acaciae. The sequence continues at coordinate 1,425,743 of NZ_WOTN01000001.1, read as the reverse complement.
CCGGCCCGGGCGAGCATGGTCGGTGCCAATCTGGCGCGGTCGATCGGCATCGTGCACGCCGACATCGGCCTGGTCGGCGGCGACCAGGCCGCGGACGGCGCGTGGCTGATGGCGCGTACGAAGGAGCTGTTCACCGAGGGCCTGACCTGGCGGCCGGGCGCGCCTGAGCTGCTGGACGCGGTACGCGACGCCGGCCTGCCGACCGCGTTGGTGACCTCCACGTTGCGCGACCTGACCGACGTCGCGCTCAAATGGATCGGCGCCGAATATTTCGACGTGAGCGTGTGCGGCGACGAGGTGGCGCACAACAAGCCCCATCCCGATCCCTACCAACGCGCCGCCGCGCTGCTCGGTGTCGACCCGGCCCGATGCGTGGCGATCGAGGACTCGCCGACCGGTTCGGCGTCGGCTCAGGCGGCCGGTTGTACGGTGCTGATCGTGCCGGCCGAGGTGCCGGTGGAGGCCGGGCCGCGGCGGATCATCCGCGACAGCCTGGTCGGCGTCGACGTGCCATACCTGCGCTCCATCGCCGCCTGATCAGCCCGGGTCGCCGGCCTTGATGGCCACCGGATGGCGACCGAGCTGGAAGGCCGCCGCGATGCCCCGCGCCTCGGTCTGGGTGAACTGGCCGGTGACCTGCAGCTGGCCGCCGGTGATCGCGTCCTGCACCAGCGGCGCGGAGATGACCGCGCCGGCCGCCACGATGGCGAGCTGCTTGCCCCGCAGCTGGCCGGTCAGGCTGGCCAGCTGTTTGGACCCGGCGGAGTCGAACGTGACGTTGACCAGCCACCCGCCGCTGGGGCCGCTCGCCAGGCTGGCCTGGGTGACCCGCTCGCCGGTCAGCCCGGCCGGTCCGAGCGTGTAGTTCGTCTTGCCGTCCAGCGATCGCAGCTGGTCGCCGGTGGTGCCGTCGAGCACGGGCCGCAGCGACACGCTCGTGTCGATGGGCAGCCGCGAGACCAGCTGACCGAGCCGAGGCTGCTGCGCCGGCGGCACGCCGACCTGGACGCCGCGCGACCGTACGACATAGCGGGCCTCGCCGCCGACGCACGCGACGAGCAGCTGGCCGACCTCGTCGCGGACGGCGTCGTCGCTCGTCTCCACGACGAAACCGGCCGAGCGCCAACCGGCCGGCAAGGCTCCGCTGATCGCGCGTACGACCAGAAACGTGCCGACGCCGGCGATGGCGAGGACCAGCACGACGGGTACGACGATGACGGTGACGATCAGGCCGGTGCGGCGTCGAGGAGGATCGGTCTGCACCTTGCGTAGCCTAGATGGTCTGTTCCAAGGGACTGGGGGAAGCTTGAATTCTTCACCTGCTGCCCGATAGTTGGACGCGCGTCGCGGTCTTGGGGCTGTGTCTGTCTTGCGGTTGTTGAGTGGGGTGTGTCGTGGGGCGCGTCGGGTGTTGGGTGATCCTGGTGGGCGGCCTGGTCGGGATCGGGTGTTTTTGCTGCGCTGGCTGGGAGAGTGATTTTCGGCCGGAGCGCGGCGTTGTTGGGGCGGTGCCGGAGTACCACAGCCGCATGGCAGGTCCTGGGCTGTGATCGCGTGAGCTGTCGCGGCGGACCGGCATGGGACGCAACGACTTCCACACCGCCGCGATCCAGGCGCGCGTCAGGAGCCTCTGTGTACGTCCAGCGACATGCCCTAGGGCCTTGCTGGTGTGACTGCTGTGGCCAACCGTGCGGGTGAGACGGCCCGACCGGGTAATACCTGGTTAACAGGATATCAAACCGGGCAATTGGCCCGGCGAGCAGCCACAACAGCATTACTCGCCTCAGCAGTCACACTCACCACAGGTGCTGGCGGTCACGCAGGCGTGAAAGCCGTCTTTCTTGTATCTAGCGCCAGTAACTCGACATTCACACCACCGATAAACCTCGCAAGACAGACATTTAGCGTTACACGCGCTTGCGAGTCCCATTGAGTGGACCCTCTCGCCACCTACCGGGACACCACGGCGTCCGAGTCGTTGATCATGGGAATGTCACGCACTTTCTGATCGTGACGTGCGCGAAAACCTCACGGTCACCTTGGCATAGATCATCTAGTGTTTCTGATCGGAGAAAGGACCAAACCTTGCGACCTCGACTGCGCCGCTGGATGGCTGTCGCGGCGGTGGCGATGACCTTCGGTGCGATGGCAGGCGTGGCCGAGCCGGCCGCGGCCGCGATCGGCTCGTGCGGCACCCCGACGACCGTCAGCACGTTCCACCAGGATGCCGGCACCTGGTACGAAAACCTGGAGTTCGACGGCCGCGGTGGCGTGTGGGTCAGCGTACTCAGCGGCAACAGGGTCGAGCGCTATCTGCCGTCCGGTGCCGTGTCGTCCACTGTGGACGTACGAGCACCTGGCGCCGTCCGCGCTGGGCCCGACGGCCTGTTCTACGTCAACGCCGGCGACACGGTGGAAGGTCCCGGCGAGGTCGTACGCTTCGACCCGCAGCATCTCGACCGGCCGGTGATGCCGTACGCGTCCGGCTTCGCCAACGCCAACGGCGGCGGGTTCGACAGCGCCGGCAACTACTACGTGGCCGACAGTAACGGCCGGATTTTCAAGGTGTTGCCTGGCGGCAGGGTCGACGCCGGCTGGACCACCGAGATCCCCAGCGCCGACGCGGTGATCATCAAAGGCGGCCAGCTTTTCACCACCTCGGTGCTCGATCCCGACTCGGCGGTGACGCGCGTGCCGCTTGCCGATCCGGCCGCGCATCAGGTCGTCGTCAAACTTTCCAGTGGCGCGACGAAAGCGCCGGACGACGGCACGATCGGACCGGACGGCCAGCTCTACGTGGCGGCCTACGGCAGCGGTGAGATCTTCCGGATCAGTCCGTGGACGGGCCGGGCCTGTCTTCTGGTGTCCGGGCTGGCAAATCCGACCAGCATGCGGTTCGCCGACCGTTTCGGTCCGTACGTCCCGTGGCGCGACCTGTTCGTGACCGAAGGCTCCGGCTCGATCCTGCGCGTCCGGCTGGGATAAGTTCACGCTCGTGGCCGAAAAACCGTGTGTGTTCTGCCAGATCGTCAGCGGCGAGGCCGTCGCGTACGAGGTGTGGCGCGACGACGACCTCGTCGCGTTCCTGGACACCAAACCGGTGTTCCACGGCCACGTGCTGATGGTGCCGACCGTGCACATCCGCACGTACGATCAGCTGCCCGTCCGGCTGGCCGAGCACTGGCTGACCACCTCGCAGCGGCTGCAGCTGGCTGTGCAGGACGCGCGGCGGGCCGACGGCTCGCTCATCCTGATGAACAACGTGGTCAGCCAGAGCGTGCCGCACCTGCACCTGCACGTGATCCCACGGGTTCGCAAGGACGGCCTGCGGTTCTGGCTCGGTCCGCGGCATCCGTATGCCTCGGACGCGCAGGCGAAGGACACCGCGGACCGGATCAAGGAGCTACTCGACCGGCAGTAGGCCGCGCTCGGCGAACACCTTCTTCGCCACGAAGGTCGCGTTGAGGGCGCGCGGAAATCCGCAGTATCCGGCCGAATGCAGGAACACCTCGACGATCTGTTTCGGCGTCAGGCCGACGTTCAGCGCCGCGTTGACGTGCACCTCCAGCTGCGGTTCGGCGCCGAGCGCGGTCAGCATGCCGAGCGTCACCAGCTGCCGGTCGCGCGGCGCCAGCTCCGGCCGGCTGTAGATCTCGCCGAAACCCCAGGAGACGGTCTGCCTGGCCAGCTCCGGTGAGATGTCGGCCAGCGACTCCATCACCGCGTCGGCGCTGCCGCCGGTGACCTCCTGCATCATTTTCTTGCCGCGCTCGAAACGTTCGTCGCTCATTGGTTGCCTCCTGGTGAGTGGTCCGGGTCGAAACGGTAAACCTTTGAGCGTGCTCGACGTCAACGGATCGCGTCGGCGGCCAGCTCGACGTCGGCCATTGTGTTATAGAGGTGGAAAGCGAGCCGCACACGGCCGGCGCGTACGGCGCTCGACACGTTCGCCGCGGCCAGCCGCTCGGATGCGGCCGCGTCGATGTCACAGCTGACGATCGCGCTGTCGGAGACCGGAAGGTCAAGTGCGGTGCGGAATGCGTTGGCCAGGCCCACATTGTGTTCGTGGACCGCATCGATGCCGGCGTCCAGGAGCGTACGCATCGACGGCACCGCGCCGACCCAGCAGAACCAGGCGGGGGAGATGTCAAACCTCCGCGCGTCGCTGGCCAGTCGCAGCGGCGGTCCGTAATAGGACTGGTGAAAGTCCTCACCGGCATACCAACCGGCCGCCAGCGGCGGAATGCGGTCGGCGATTTCCGGCCGTACGACGGCGAAAGCGACGCCGCGCGGCGCCATCAGCCATTTGTACGCGGCGCACAGCAACACGTCGACACCGCTGGCGTCCACCGGCTGCCAGCCGACCGCCTGCGTTGCGTCCACAATGGACAGTGCGCCGTTGGCGCGGCAGGCGGCCAGAAGCTTGTCCAGACGTGCAATGGTTCCGGAGGCCGACTGTACGAGGCTGAACGCGACCACGTCGGCACGCTCGTCGATCGCGGACAACAACTCAGCCGCCGGCACGGTGACGACCTCGACGCCACGATGGGCCTGGACGAGATACGGAAACAGGTTGGAGGTGAATTCCTCCACCGGCACGACGACGCGGGAGCCGGCCGGAATGGCCGCGGCGATCGGCGCCAGCAACTGCGAGACGGCGGCACCGGTCGCGACCGTGTCCGGCGTCACATTGACCAGCAGCGCGAACAGGTCCCGGGCCTGGCCGACGCAGACTTCCCAGTCTTCCCAGGGACAAGCACCGTCCTGCCACTCGCCCAGCACCTTGCGCAGTGCGGCCACCGTCGATCGCGGCGGCAATCCGTAGGACGTCGTGTTGAGATATCCGCGGCGCGAGGTCCACTGGCTCTGAAAAGCGGCGTCGATCATGACCTCAAAAATAGGCGAGTCCGCCAGCTCGGGCTGGCGGACTCATTGGTTGAGCTCGTGGTGCTCTATCGGTTCGGGGTGCGAGGGGGATGCCGCGGACCTCCCCCCGACAGAGGTCCGGCCGGGCCAGCAAGCTGACCAGCTCCAGCGTAAAGGCTCGAGCAACCGAATGACGTCATCACCTTGGCTGGTTCCGGTCCGCCTTCCGGCGGATTTCTCGCCGTCACCGTGCGTTATTTGTCGAGTTACGCGCGAAAACTGTTTCGCAGCACGCAAAACGTTCAGGTGCCGGGACGGATCAGGCCGGATTCGTACGCGAGCACCACGGCCTGCACGCGGTCGCGCAATTCCAACTTGGTGAGCACGTGGCCGACATGAGTTTTCACCGTCGTCTCGCCCAAAACCAGCTTGGCGGCGATTTCCGCGTTGGACAGGCCGCGCGCCATCAGCACGAGCACCTCGCGCTCGCGTTCGGTGAGTGCCTCCAGTGCCGGCGCCGCCGGACTGTTCGGATCGGGGAGGCGGTCGGCATAGCGGTCGAGCAGTCGGCGCAGGATCCGCGGCGCCACGACGGCCTCGCCGGAGGCCACCACGTGGATGGCGTCGACCAGGTCCTCGGCCGGCACGTCCTTCGACAGGAAGCCACTGGCACCGGCTCGCAGCGCGCCGAGCACGTACTCGTCGAGGTCGAAGGTCGTCAGGATCAGTACGCGCACCGGCAGCTTCGCGGCGGTGATCCGCGCGGTGGCCTGCACGCCGTCCAGTCGTGGCATCCGGATGTCCATCAGCACGACGTCCGGCAGCAGCCGGCGAGCCAGGTCGACGCCTTCCTCGCCGTCGGACGCCTCGCCGATCACCTCCAGGTCCGGCTCGGTGCCCAGCACCATCCGGAAGCCGGTACGCAGCAGCGGCTGGTCGTCGACCAGCAGGACACGCACCGGACTGGTCCTGTCGGTCACGCCGAAATTCCCTTCGTGTGTGCTGGCCGGTCGAACGGCACCGTCGCGCGTACGGTGAAGCCGCCGGCCGGACCCGGTCCGGTGTAGAGCGAGCCGGCGTAGAGGCCGACCCGCTCGCGCATGCCGACCAGGCCGTGGCCGCCGATGTTGGCGCCGGCCGGACCGCGACCGTTGTCCGAGACGGTAACCTCCACGTCCGCGGGTCCATACCGTACGACCACGTCCGCGCTGGTCGGACCGGCGTGTTTGAGCGTGTTGGTGAGCGCTTCCTGGACGATCCGGAACAGGGTGAGGTCGACGCCGGAGTCCAGCGGCATCGGCTCGCCTTCGACCCGCAGGCGTACGGTCAGGCCGGCCTCTCCGACCTGGTGCACCAACGCCTCCAGGCCGGGAAGGCCGGGTTGCGGTGTGGTCGGCAGCGACGGGTCCTTCTCGTCGCGTAACACGTCCAGCAGGCGGCGCATTTCGCGGAGGGTCGACCGGCCGGTGTCCTCGATGGTGCCGAGCGCTTCGTCGGCCACCTCGGGGTTCGTACGCAAAGTCCGCCGGGCCGCCGCCGCCATAACCCCCATGACGCTGATGTGGTGCGCGACGACGTCGTGCAACTCCCGCGCGATGCGTTGCCGCTCGGCCAGCACGGCGTCGCGCGCGGTCAGCTCGCGAGTCGTCTCGGCCGCGATCGCGCGCTGCTCCAGGGCCGCGATGTAGGCGCGCCGGGTTCGTACGACTGAGCCGATGGCGAACGGAATGACGACGAAAACCCCGTTGGCCATCCAGACAACGACGTTCGCGTTTGCCTCGACGCAAGCCAATGCGATGCCCGCCGACACGATCGCGGTGGCACCGACCGCGCGTGGCGGCGGCAGGCGTACGGCCGCCGTGTAGATCACGACGAGCAGCGAGTACGCCTCGGTGGTGTTGGAGCCGACGAGCGGCACCGCGGCCACCGCGATCGCCGCGACCAGCACCGCGGAGGCCCAGACCCAGCGGCGGATCAGGATCGGTGTGACGCCGACGACGCACAGCCCCATGACGAGCGGGACGTTGCGCAGCCACGGGATGTCCGGGTCGGACGGCCGAGTCGCTGCCGCCGCCAGCAGCAGGCCGGCGACGACGATCAGCACGACAGCGGCCAGGCTCACGTCGCCGACCCACTGCGGTGTCGCCCTCAGCCGCGTGAGCAGCCCGGATCCCTTCACGCGGACAACCGTATCGCCGCGTCACGGTCCGCCGATTCGTCGCCAGGAGCGATTCGAGCCTCGTCCGGCAGGAGGATCAGTCCTCGGTGGCCGGCGTGATCGCGAGCGGGTCGGTCGGTGCCGGCAGCACCTCGGGGAACGGCGGCGGCGTGCCGCCGAAGGCCGGGCACAGCGCCTGATGGTCGCACCACGAGCACAACTTGCTGGGACTGGGCCGGAAATCCCGCTGTGTGGTGGCGCGGTCGATCGCCGTCCACAGCGCCTGCAACGTGCGCTCGAAGCGGCGCAGCTCGTCGATGTCCGGGACGTAGTCGAGGATTTCCCGGTCGCCGAGATACATCAGCCGCAGCAGCCGTGGCACGACATCGCGCGAACGCCACAGCACCAGCGCGTAGAACTTCAGCTGGAACAGCGCCTTGCCTTCGAAAGCCTCACGCGGCGCGGCGCCGGTCTTGTAGTCGACCACGCGCATCTCGCCGGTCGGCGCCACGTCGAGCCGGTCGACGAAGCCGCGCAGCCGCAGGCCCGACTCCAGCACCACCTCGACCAGCTGCTCGCGCTCGGCCGGCTCCAGCCGGATCGGGTCCTCCAGGGTGAAATAGCCGTCGAGCATCCGGCGCGCCGACTGCAGCCAGCCGGCCAGCTCCTCGGACTCGCCGAACAGCTCGGCCAGTGCCGGCTCCTCGGCGGTCAGCCTGGCCCACTCCGGCTCCAGCAGGTCGGCGGCGTGCTGCGGCGTACGCTCCATCGCCGCGGCGTCGAACAGCCGCTCCAACACGGCGTGTACGAGCGTGCCGCGCGCGGTCTGCGGCGTCGGCTTCTGCGGCAGCCGGTCGATCGCCCGAAACCGGTAGAGCAGTGGACAGGTCTTGAAGTCGCTCGCGCGTGACGGCGACAGCGAGCCCGTCACGTCTCCGTGTGACCGCTGCGATCCTGTTGAGGCTGCCGGCACCGCTACAGACATACCGTCAGGCTAGGCCACGGCTGTGACAATGCCGGGGACCTACGGCGGGGACACCGGAGCCGGCGAGTCGCCGTAGCATCGGGGGATGGCAACACAGCAGCCCGACGGGACGTCTGCGGACAGTGGCCGGGCTCAGGATGACGACTCCGGACCCAACCGTGGCCTGAAGATCGGCCGGGTCTTCGGCATCCCGGTCTACATCTCCTGGATGTGGTTCGTCGTCGCGCTGCTGTTGGTCATCACCTACTCCGGCTCGGTTTCCACGTACGCACCCAACCTGACGACTCCGCAGACGTACGTCGTCTCCGCGGTCTTCACGGTGCTGCTGTTCGTGTCGGTGTTGCTGCACGAGCTCGGCCACGCGCTCACCAGCAAGGCGTTCGGCCTCCACGTGTACGCGATGACGCTCTGGATGCTCGGTGGTCTGACCGAGACCGAGGCTGAGTCACGGCGACCCGGTGTCGACCTGCTGATCGCCCTCGCCGGACCGGCCGTCAACCTGGTGTTGGCGGTGATCGGCTATGTCGCGTACGTGTTCACCGACCCGGGCTCGTTGCTGAGCTGGATGATCCTGCAGTTGGCGTTTTCCAACGCTTTCGTGGGCATCTTCAACCTGCTGCCCGGCTTGCCCCTGGACGGCGGCACGATGCTGCGGGCCGTCGTCTGGTGGCTCACCAAGAACAAGTTCCGCGCGACCACCTTCGCCGGCTGGACCGGTCGGGTCGTCGCGGTCGCGGTCATCGGCCTGACGCTGTTCAGTCTGACCAGTGGCGGTGGCGTGCTGTCCTTCAGTCTGGTGCTGAGCCTGTTCATCGCGATGTTCCTCTGGCAGGGCGCGACCCAGGCGATCAGGGCCGGCCGGCTCGGCGACCGGTTCGGCCTGCTGCACGCCGGACGGCTGGCGCTGCCGGCGCTGTTGGTGCCGGCCGACCTGCCGTTGGCCGAGGCGCTGCGCCGCGCTGGCGAGGCTGGCCGGCCGGGGATCGTCGTCGTCGACTCGGAAAACCGTGCGGAGGCGATCGTCTCAAGCGAGGCGGTGGCGCACACGCCGGAGGAGCGCCGGCCGTGGATGTCGGTGTCGGACGCGGCCCGTACGCTTCAGCCGGGGCTCGTGCTGCCGGCGACGCTCGCCGGCGAGGACGTCGTACGAGCCGTCCAGGCGGAGCCGGCGACCGAATACCTGGTCGTCGACCAGCTGCCGGCCGGCGGCTCGCCGAGCGGCGCGCAGATCGTCGGCGTACTCGCCGCGCGATCGATCGCCGAAGTGCTCGACCCCGGTTCGGTACGCCAGTAGGACAGGGAAAACTCATGATCAATCAGCGGCTGGAGGCTGCGTGAGCACCGGCCACGGCGGCGTGTTCCGGCCTGGCGATCGTGTGCAGCTGACCGACCCGAAGGGCCGGCTGCACACCGTCGTCCTGGAGCCGGGACGCACGTTCCACACGCACCGCGGCGCGCTGCCGCACGACGACCTGATCGGCGCGCCCGAAGGTTGCGTCGTCACCTCCAGCGGCGGCACCGGCTATCTCGCCCTGCGGCCGCGGCTGGCCGACTATGTGCTGTCGATGCCGCGCGGTGCCGCGGTCGTCTATCCGAAGGACGCGGCGCAGATCGTCGCCGAGGGCGACATCTTCCCGGGAGCGCGTGTGCTGGAGGCCGGCGCCGGCTCCGGCGCGCTGACCTGCTCGCTGCTGCGCGCGGTCGGACCGGACGGCGAGGTGCACTCGTACGAGCGGCGCGCCGACTTCGCCGAGGTCGCCAGCCGCAACGTGGAAAACTTCTTCGGCAAGGCGCCGGCCAACTGGCGGCTGACCACCGCGGACGTCGCTGCCGTCGCCGACGACCTGGAGCCGGCGAGCATCCACCGCGTCATCCTGGACATGCTCGCGCCATGGGAAGTGCTCGGACCGGTCGGGCGCGTGCTGATGCCGGGCGGCGTACTCGTTGCCTACGTGGCCACCACGACGCAGCTCTCGGCGGTGGTGGAGGCGTTGCGCGAACACGGGTCGTTCACCGAGCCGCGGGCCTGGGAGACGCTCGTACGTGAGTGGAGCGCGGAGGGGTTGGCCGTACGCCCGTCGCACCGGATGGTCGGCCACACGGCCTTCCTGGTGTCGGCCCGGCGGCTCGCCGACGGTGTCGTCGCGCCACGCCGGCAACGTAAGCCGTCCAAAGGCACGGAGGCGTACGAGGCGCAGCGTGCCAAGGCGGCAAAGGACGATGGAGTGACTGGGGGAGCCGATGTTCGGTAGATCGCGTGATTACGAGGAGCGGGGTCGCGGGCCCAGCTCGGACATCGTCTTTCCGGACTGGTCTCCGTACACCGACCTGGCCGAGGCCGCCAAGGCCTACCTGCGCGACCCGGAGCTGGCGCTCGACGACCTGGCGATGGCGCTCGGCGACCGGCCGGTGCTCGGTTTCACCCTTGAGCGCGTCGTTCTCGACGGCGGACAGGTGTGGCAGGAGGTCGTGCTCTGCGACGGCGACCGGCTGATCCTGTGGCATGGCGAGGATGTCCCAGATGCTGGGACAGGAGCCATGACCTCGGCGGTGCGGATCACCCCGCTGTCGGCGATCGCCGAGGTCGGCTCGCGGCGGCACCTGACCCGCGAGGACAACGGCGACACGCAGGTCTCCGAGATCGAGGCGTACGTCCTGCTGCGGACCCTCGACGAGGCCGAGCAGCTGGAGTCGGCGGACGGCACGGCCACGGTGATCAGGCACGACGCCATCCGGTTCGCCAAGACGGTGGCCAACGGTGGCGACGGGCAGGTCCGCCGGGTCCAGGAGTTCGTCCAGTTGGTCGCCTCCAGAATCGGGGGCAGGACCATCACTGGCACCAGCCGGTAGTTGGCCACATCCGTCCGGTCATCACCCCCGGGTAACCGGCCGGAAACGCTGTCCTGCAACGATCTGGGCACGCGGCTGTCAGCGTGTGGTGCCCGAACCGTTTACGCTTGAACCGGGTCGTATCCCGCAGGGGAGACCCGTCAGGGAGGTGAGTGCTCGTGTCCGATGACCGGGAGAACGCTTCGGCTCGTGCTGCGCGCTACGAGAAGGAGGTGCAGGACCTCAACTCTCAGATCGGCTTCCTGCAGGAAGAGGTCTCACTGCTGCGCCGCAAGCTCACCGAGGGCCCCAGGCACGTACGAGGCATCGAGGAGCGGCTCGCCGCCGCCCACGCCAACGTGGCGCGGCTCGGTGAGCAAAACGAGAAGCTGGTGTCGACCTTGCGCGACGCGCGCGAGCAGATCGTCCAGCTCAAGGAGGAGATCGACCGGCTGGCGCAGCCGCCGAGCGGTTTCGGCGTGGTGCTGGAGGTGCAGGCCGACAACACCGTCGACGTCTTCACCGGTGGCCGCAAGCTGCGGGTCGCGGTGTCGCCGTCGGTGGAGATCGACGAGCTGCGCAAGGGCCAGGAGGTCCTGCTCAACGACTCGCTCAACGTCGTGCTGGCGCTCGGCTTCGAGCGTGCCGGCGAGGTGGTGAGCCTCAAGGAGCTGCTGCACAACGCCGACGGTCTGGCCGACCGCGCGTTGGTCGTCGGCCGCGCCGACGAGGAGCGCGTCGTCCACCTGGCCGACTCGCTGACCGAGGCACCGCTGCGTGCCGGTGACGCGTTGCTGCTGGAGACCCGCAGCGGCTACGTGTACGAGCGGATCCCCAAGTCCGAGGTCGAGGAGCTGGTCCTCGAAGAGGTGCCGGACATCGACTACACCGACATCGGTGGCCTGTCCAGCCAGATCGAGGCGATCCGGGACGCGGTCGAGCTGCCGTTCCTGCACGCCGACCTGTTCCGCGAGCACCAGCTGCGGCCGCCGAAGGGCGTGCTGCTCTATGGTCCGCCCGGCTGCGGCAAGACGCTGATCGCCAAGGCGGTGGCCAACTCGCTGGCCAAGAAGGTGGCCGAGGTGCGCGGCGAGGACCCGACCGCCGACCGCAACACCAAGTCGTACTTCCTCAACATCAAAGGCCCGGAGCTGCTCAACAAGTACGTCGGTGAGACCGAGCGGCACATCCGGCTGGTGTTCCAGCGCGCCAGGGAGAAGGCCTCCGAAGGCACCCCGGTGATCGTGTTCTTCGACGAGATGGACTCGATCTTCCGCACGCGTGGCTCCGGTGTCTCCTCCGACGTGGAGAACACGATCGTCCCGCAGCTGCTGTCGGAGATCGACGGCGTCGAGGGCTTGGAAAACGTGATCGTGATCGGCGCGTCCAACCGCGAGGACATGATCGACCCGGCCATCCTGCGGCCCGGCCGGCTGGACGTGAAGATCAAGATCGAGCGGCCGGACGCCGAGGCGGCCAGGGACATCTTCTCCAAATACATCACCACCGAGGTGCCGCTGCACTCCGACGACCTGGCCGAGCACGGCAAGGACCGGCAGGCCACCGTGCAGGAGATGATCCAGCGGGTGGTCGAGCGGATGTACTCCGAGTCGGAGGAAAACAAGTTCCTGGAGGTCACCTATGCCAACGGTGACAAGGAAGTGCTCTACTTCAAGGACTTCAACTCCGGCGCGATGATCCAGAACATCGTGGACCGCGCGAAGAAGATGGCCATCAAGGACTTCCTGCTGACCGGCGGCAAGGGCCTGCGGATGCAGCACCTGATGGACTCGTGCGTCGACGAGTTCCGGGAGAACGAGGACCTGCCCAACACCACCAACCCGGACGACTGGGCCCGGATCTCCGGCAAGAAGGGTGAGCGGATCGTCTACATCCGTACGCTCGTCACCGGCAGCAAGGGTGCCGAGGCCGGCCGGTCGATCGACACCGTCGCCAACACCGGCCAATACCTGTAGGACGCACCGCGGCAAACGCCTGACCGGCACCGCCGGTCAGGCGTTTGGCTGTCAGCGACGGGTCAGGCCGATGCGCAGCACGTCCCTGACGTAGATCTCGACGAAGATCGGCAGCCACGGGTCCTCGTCGATGCGCGCGAACACGTCGACGATCCGCTGGTCCGGCTCGGCGGTGAGGTGGACCGTACGCCACAGGTTCAGCGGCTGGTCCTCGGTGCCGCCGACGGCGTGCTCGACATGGAAGAGCGGTTGGTCGGTGGTCGCCCGCAGAGGTGCTCCGTCGGGGCCGGGGTGGCTGGCCGCGCCGATGAAGGTGACCGTCTGGCTGGCGTGGTCGAGGTGGGTCTGTTCGATGATCAGGCCGTGCCGGTGGGGCTCCAGCCACAGACGCTGGGACGACCTGCGGACGTACGTATCGTCGCCTCCCCACGCCTGTGCGCTTCCTTCGGCCACCACTCGCGGGATGTAGATGTCCGGCCGCCGCGCCTTGCGCACTTCGATGTCCCACAACATCGTTCGCGTAAGGACCAACGGCTCGCTGACCTCGTAACGCTCGGCCAACACGGCGTTGACGTCGATCGGCCGCATCTCGTATCGCGTATTGGCTGGGTCGTCCCAGGCCTGAGCGAACACCTTTTCGTGCATCAGCGTGACCTCGGTTCGAGTACGAGAACGGGGATCTGCCGGTCGGTTGAGCGCTGGTAGTCGGCATAGTCGGGGTACGCGTCGACCGCGCGGCGCCACCAGAGCGCCTTTTCGTCGCCGAACACCTCACGGGCCCGGTAGTCGCCGGTGACCACGCCGTCTTGGAGATTGACCTCTGGCTGCGCGAGCAGGCTGGCGTACCACCGCGGGTTGGTTGGTAGTCCGGCCTTCGACGCGACGGCCGCATATCGGCCGTCGTGTTCGACCCGCATGAGCGTTGCCCGGCGGATTTTGCCGGTCTTGGCGCCGCGGTAGGTCAGGAGCACCGTCGGACGGCCCTTCACGGTGACGCCGTCGGTGGTCCCGGTGCGCTCGATCTGATCGAGATGGCCGCGGATCCACTCCGGCGTACCCATCGCCGGCTCTCGGTCGCGGTTGTCGACGTTGGCCGTGAGGGTGTTCAGGACGCGGGGGAGCTCGGTGACGGTCTGGGCCGGCAGACCGGCGATGGTCTCCTCGGCCAGCACCCGCCACAGCCATTTGACCTTGCCGACGAGGTCCCGGCCGCTGTCGGTCAGCTCGACGATGCTGGCGCGCTTGTCCGACGGCGCGGGTTTGCGGCTGATGTGGCCACTGGCCTCCAGTTTACGGGTCATGAGTGTGACGCTCGGCGGCTCGCAGCCAAGTGCCTCGCTCAGCTGGGCCTGGATCATCGGTCCGGTCCGGTCGAGCTGGAGCAGCAGCGCTTCCTGGCCGGTGTGCAGACCCAGCGGCGCCAGCAGCTCGGCGGCTCTGGCGCGGTGGCGCAGGCTCAGCATGCGGATGGCCTGGTTGAGTGCGTCGGCCTGAGCGAAGTCCATGACGTCTCCTTAATTAGTTATGCGCATAACGTTATGCGCATAACTAAATCTCGGCAAGCCCTGGCTGCCGGCGCGCGGCGGTGATTCTGGACAATGGCGGCATGACGACGACCGAGGCTGCGTACATCCATCCGACCGCGTCCGCCGACGACGGCGCCGTGATCGGGGCCGGCACGAAGGTCTGGCACCTGTCGTACGTACGGTCCGGCGCCAAGGTTGGCCGCGACTGCAACCTCGGTCGCAACGTCTACGTCGATCCCGGCGTGGTCATCGGCGACCGCTGCAAGATCCAGAACAACGTCTCCGTGTATGTCGGCGTGACGCTCGAGGACGAGGTCTTCGTCGGTCCGTCCGCGGTCTTCACCAACGACCTCAACCCGCGCGCCACCAAGGACGACTGGAAGGTGTCGCCGACGGTCGTACGCCGTGGCGCGACCATCGGCGGCGGCGTGACGGTCGTGTGTGGCGTGGAGATCGGGGAGTACGCCTTCGTCGCCGCCGGTGCCGTGGTGACCAAGGACGTGGAGCCGCACCGGCTCGTCGTCGGCAACCCGGCGCGGCCGATCGGCTGGGTCAACCGCAACGGCGACGTGGTGTCCAAGGCCGCCGACCGTCCGGACGACTCGCTGCTCGCCTAGGGCCTGTTTCGAAACAGGCCCTAGTGCAGCGTGATCGCTGACTGCACCGGCAGGTGGTCGCTGGGATACTGGCCGCCGCGCTGGTAGGTGTTGATCAGTGCAGCCGAGGTGGTGATCCCCGGCGAGGTGAGGATCCAGTCGATCCGGTCGCCGTCCGGGACCAGCGGCCGATAACCGTGGAAGGTCGCGTAGAGCGGGCTCCGGCGCGCGGCGGTGACCCAGCTGTCCCTGAACGGACCATTGGTCACCAGCTTGTCGTAGACGGTCTCGCCGGGCTTGC
This sequence comes from Fodinicola acaciae, assembly GCF_010993745.1. Lineage (NCBI taxonomy): Bacteria > Bacillati > Actinomycetota > Actinomycetes > Mycobacteriales > Fodinicola > Fodinicola acaciae. The sequence goes on along the minus strand of NZ_WOTN01000001.1, from coordinate 1,410,506 downwards.
CGGCCTCGTTGAAGTCTGCGGTCATGATCACCGGCAGCTTCGGGTCCAGCTGCGCCTCGCGCTGCAACACCAGGTCAGCCGCCTTGGACCGCGCGACCGCGTCGAACGCCTCGAAGTGGCTGTTGATCGCGTAGAACTGCTTGTGCGTACGCCGGTCGAGGAAGCGAGCCCAGGTGACCATCCGCGCGCAGCAGCCGCCCCAGGTCTTCGACCCCATCACCAGCGGAGTGTCCGAGAGCCAGTAGTGGTCGTACGCCATCACGCGCAGTCGCCTGGAGTCGTAGAAGATCATCATGAACTCGCCGTTGGACCCGCCTTCGCGGCCGAGGCCCAGTGACCGGTAGCTCGAGCCGAGGTCGTCGCCGATGTCGTTGAGCTGCTCGAAAAGTCCCTCCTGCGTGCCGATCAGGTGTGGCCGCTCGCGGCGCAGCAGGCTGGCCATCACCGGCCGCCGCTCGGCCCACGAGTTCGGTGTGGTGGTGCTGGCATAGCGGAGGTTGAACGTCATCACGTGCAGCTGGTCGCCGCGTACCGGCAGGCCTCCGGAAGCGGTGGCGGCCGATCCGGTGGTGAGCAGGCTGGTGAACACGGCTACGGCGACGAGCATGACGGCGTACGGCCAGCGCGGCATGGATCCTCCTGGTGCGGGACAGGGTCACCGCACGCTACCCGGCCGGACTTGACCGGATCTTTGCCTGTCGAAGGCCGGCATGTGAAGGACGCGCGTCGGGTTGACCCCTCCACCCCAGGGTGGAACCTCGCGTACCCACCCGCGGACCGAAGAAACGCCTGCATAACGGCCATAGTGTCAGTGATGTCAGACGACATCTCATGGGGAGACCTTGATGACCGAGAGCGCCGCACCGCGGCAACGAGCGATGAAGAAGCTGGCGATCGGCCTGATCGCGGACGTGGGCCTGCCGATCATCGCCTACTACGGCCTGCGGTTTTTCGGCTTCGACGAATACCTCTCGCTGCTGGCCGGCTCGGTGGTGGCCGGCGTACGCACGCTCTACGTCGCGGTCAGGGCACGGAAGCTGGACGGTTTCGCCGTGTTCATGCTGGCGACCTTCGTCTTCGGCCTGGCCATGACGTTCGTGACCGGCGACGCGCGCTTCCTGCTGGTGAAGGACTCGTTCGGCACCAGCCTGGTCGGCGCGATCTTCCTGGTCACCAGCTTCTTCGGCAAGCCGATGGTCTACTACGGCGCTCGGCGGTTCGCCGCCGGGACGCCGGAGAAGGTCGCCGAGATGGACCGGCGCTACGCCACCGAACCGCGTTTCCGGCAGACCTTCCGCACCATGTCGCTGGTCTGGGGTTGCACGCTGCTGGTCGAGGCGGCGGTCCGCATCCCGCTGGTCTATCTGCTGCCGGTGGACGTGATGGCCGGCCTGTCCCAGATGACCGGCATCGCCGTCATCGGCCTGCTGATCCTGTGGACCATGCGATACGTCCGCCGGCGCCGCCGGGAGGGCATGTTCGCCACGACGCCGGCGCCGGTTCTGGTCAAGTAAGCCGAACCGAAGGCCTTCCTCCAACGCGAGGAAGGCCTTCGGCCACGTGTCGACCGCGCCATCAGCTGGTGAACATCGAGGTCACGTTGACCATCGTGCCGGTGATGCCGGCGGCCTGGTCGGAGGCGAGGAAGGCGATCGTCGCGGCCACCTCGTCGATCCGCGGTGAGCGTTTGGTGAGCCGCATGCCGGCCAGGTTGTCCAGGATGCCCTGTACGGCCTCGGCGGTGATGTTGGCGTTGACCTTCGAGAGCTTCTCCACCGTCAGTGTCTCCGGCACGCCGGCGACCCACAGGCCCAGCACGCGTACGCCCGCCGGTCCCAGCTCGATCGCCAGATTGCGGATCAGCGTGTCGGTGGCCGCGTCGGCCAGGCCGGTGCCACCCATCATCGGGCTGCCCTGCGCCGAGCCGCTGTTCAGGCCGAGGATGGTGCCGTGGCCCTGGCGGACCATCTGCCGGCCGGCGGCGCGCGCGGTGAGGAAGTTGGCGGTGACGCCGTTGACGATGCACTCGACAAGGTCACCGGGGCTCATGTCCAGCAGCGGGATGCCCTGTACGTCGCCGCGGGTGATCAGGTTGAGCGACACGTCGATGCTGCCGCCGCGCTCCACGACCGACGCCGCGTGCTCGTCGATGGCGCGCTCGTCCAGCGCGTCGACGACGTCGACCTCGGCCTTCTCGCCGATCTCGGCGGCCACCGCGGCGAGCGTTTCCTTCGTACGCCCGGCCAGGAACACGCGCGCGCCCTCGGCGGCGAACTTCTTCGCGACCGCCGCGCCGAGCGATCCGCCGGCGCCGTAGATGATCGCGTTCTTCTTCTCCAGCAACATGGTGGTCAGGTCCTCCTGGTCTGCGTCACGACCAGGTCAGGTTGCCGCAGCGGAGGGTGAGGTGTCGTCATCAGATCTGTGGAAGTTCGTGTCCGGAGATCTGCGCGCCGACACCGCGCAGCACGCGCCCGCCGAGTTGGCGCAGGTGCTCGGCGAGCTCCGGCGGGCCGTGCACCTCGAACTCGCATCCCAGCTGCACGAACCGGAAGGCCAGCCACTCCAAGGTGTCGGCGGCCGACCGTACGCGGCAGCTGTGCTCGTCGATCGGCGTGACGTCTCCGAACTGTTCGCCGAAACGCTGCATGACCGCGTCCGCCGGCAGCTGGACCGTGACGTCGGCCCTGTAGGTTGGCAGCAGGCCATACATCCGGTCGCGCACGTACGCGACCGCGTCCGTCGCCGGCAGCTCGCGCGGTGGCGTCCGCACGCCGGTCAGCTGTGGCCGGGCGATCCGGTCGACCCGGAAGATCCGCCAGTCGCCGCGCTCGAGGTCGTACGCGACCAGATACCAGCGGTGCCCGGCGGCGACCAGCCGGTGCGGCTCGACGAACCGGCGCGTCTGGGTGCCGTCGCCCGCGACGTACCCGAACCGCAGCCGCTCGCTGGCGGTCGCCGCGCCGGCGACAGTGGCCAACACCTCTGGATCGATCACCGGCCCGTCCATGTTCCAGGAGAGCGTCGCGGTGCCGAGGTTGCGTACGCGATGCCGCAAGCGGGACGGCAGCACCTGCAACAGCTTGCCCAACGCGCGTACGGACGCGTCCTCGATGCCGTCGACCGGCTGACGCGCCGCCGTACGCAGGCCGACCGCGATGGCCACCGCCTCCTCGTCGTCGAGCAGCAGCGGCGGCATAGCCGAGCCCGCGACCAGCTGATATCCGCCGGTCGTCCCCATCGACGCGCGGACCGGATAGCCGAGGTCGCGCAGCCGTTCGATGTCGCGCCGGACCGTACGCGTGCTGACACCGAGTCGGTCGGCGAGTTCGCTGCCGGGCCACTCACGCGGCATCTGCAGCAGCGACAACAGGCTCAGCAGGCGTCCAGGCGTATCCGTCACCACACCAGCATCGCAGCCATCTAGGACACAAGCCGGCCTAGATGGCCGCCGGCCGCACGGTCAGATCACGCACACCACGGCACTCCTGTCAGCCGAGGCCATTAGGCTGAGTTGGTGACAACACGACGGGTGATGGGCACCGAGGTCGAATACGGCATCGCGGTGCCCGGCCAGCCCCAGGCCAACCCCATGGTGACCTCGTCCCTGGTCGTCAACGCGTACGGCTCCCGCGAGGAGCTGGCCCGGCAGCGGCGGACCCGGTGGGACTACGAGGAGGAGTCGCCGCTGCGCGACGCGCGCGGCTTCACTTTCGGCGGCGCGCTGTACGACCCGGCTGAGGCACTGGCCGACGAGGATCTGGGCCTGGCCAACCTGATCCTGACCAACGGCGCTCGGCTCTATGTCGACCACGCGCATCCGGAGTATTCGACGCCGGAGGTCATGACACCGCTGGACGTCGTGCTGTGGGACAAGGCCGGTGAGCGGGTGATGGCCGAGGCGGCACAGCGTGCCAGCACGGTCCCCGGCGCGCCGCCGCTGCAGCTCTACAAGAACAACACCGACAACAAGGGCGCCTCGTACGGCTCGCACGAAAACTACCTGTGCAGCCGCGAGACGCCGTTCGCCGAGATCGTCGCGCACCTCACGCCGTTCTTCGTCACCCGGCAGGTGATCTGCGGCGCCGGCCGGGTCGGCATCGGCCAGGACGGCTCGCAGGACGGTTTCCAGCTGTCGCAGCGCGCCGACTACTTCGAGGTCGAGGTCGGCCTGGAGACCACGCTGAAGCGGCCGATCATCAACACGCGCGACGAGCCGCACGCCGACGCGGACAAATACCGCCGGCTGCACGTGATCATCGGCGACGCCAACCTGTGCGAGGTCTCGACGTACCTGAAGGTCGGCACGACCTCGCTGGTCCTGGCCATGATCGAGGCCAGATTCCTGCCGGACGACCTGGCCATCGCGGAGCCGGTCGGCGAGCTGCACCGCGTCTCGCACGACGTGTCGCTCAAACACCAGCTGCGGATGCGCGACGGGCGCCGGTTGACCGCGCTGCAGATCCAGCACGAATACTGTCAGCGCGCGCGCAAGTTCGTCGAGGATCGTTACGGCACCGACGCCGACGAGCAGACGCTGGACGTGCTCAACCGGTGGGAATCGGTGCTGGAGCGGCTCGGCGACGACCCGATGAAGTGCTCCCGCGAGCTGGACTGGGTCGCCAAGCTGCGGCTGCTGCAGGGTTATCGCGACCGTGACCGGCTCGGCTGGGGCTCCTCGCGGCTGCAGCTGGTCGACCTGCAATATGCGGACGTACGGCCGGAGAAGGGTCTCTACAACCGGCTGGTGGCGCGTGGTGCGGTGGAGCGGCTGGTGACCGAGGAGCAGGTGCTGAGTGCGACCACCGCGCCGCCGGAAGAGACGCGCGCGTACTTCCGCGGCCGCTGCCTGCAGAAGTTCGGCGGCTCGGTGGTCGCGGCGAGCTGGGACTCGGTGATCTTCGACGTCGGCCGTGAGTCGCTCGTACGCGTGCCGATGATGGAGCCGACGCGCGGCACCGCGGCACACGTCAAGGACCTGCTCGACCGGTGCGACACCGCCGAGCAGTTGATCGATACGATCACCGGCGCACCGAAATAGGTTGGTTCCGGCATCCGTCGCAAATCACCCAGCGGTGATGAAGCTGAGAGCGTAAGAATTTCTTGCCCGTGGCCGATGGCGACTGCGCGCCGCTGCCGGTTCGGCGAGATATCGTTTGGACATAGGCACGTTTCGCTCGACACCGGGAGCGCCGATGGCAACGCGGGAAAGTGGCGGTCAGCAGCACCGCCGGAGCACTGAGGACGAGGAGACGCCGGCGCCGGAGCCGAGTCCGGAGGCGGCCGAGCGGCACGAGAAGCTCTCCGACGACGTCGACGACGTGCTGGACGAGATCGACTCGGTGCTGGAGGAGAACGCCGAGGAGTTCGTCCGCGGTTACGTGCAGAAAGGCGGCCAGTAGGCCGCGGTGCCGGCCGCTGCCGGTATGGTCACCGACGAGAATTTCCCTGCCTGACCTGTGAGGAGACAAGCAACGTGGCTGCCGGTCCGATGTCGTACGGACGCCTGCCGGATTTCTTCAGCACGCCAGGCACCTCGTCGTTCACCGAACTGCTCGGCAACGTGGCGCCGGAGCTGCTGCCCGGGCGGCGGCCGCTGCCGCCGGGCAGCGCGGCGGAGCTGAGCCCGCACGGCACCACCATCGTGGCGCTGCAATATGCCGGCGGCGTCGTGATGGGTGGTGACCGGCGCGCCACCGCCGGCAACATGATCGCCAACCGCGACATGCAGAAGGTCTACGGCGCCGACGAATACTCGGTGGTCGGCATCGCCGGCAGCGCTGGCCTGGCGCTGGAGTTCGTCCGGCTGTTCCAGGTCGAGCTGGAGCACTTCGAGAAGATGGAAGGCGTCACGCTGTCGCTGTCCGGCAAGGCGGTGAAGCTGGCCAACATGGTGCGCGGCAACCTGGCCGCCGCCATGCAGGGGCTCGCGGTGGTGCCGCTGTTCGCCGGCATCGACCCGGACGCCGCCGACCCGGCCAGCAGCGGCCGCATCTTCTCGTACGACCCGACCGGCGGCCCGTATCCGGAGCAGAAGTTCCACTCGGTCGGCTCCGGCTCGATCTTCGCGCGCGGCTCGCTCAAGAAGCTCTACCGGGACGGCCTGTCCGGTGACGAGGCGGTCCGGATCGCCGTCGAGGCGTTGTACGACGCGGCCGACGACGACACCGCCACCGGTGGTCCCGACCTCGGTCGCGCGATCTATCCGGTGGTCTATCAGGTCGACATCGACGGAGCGCGCCGGGTCGACGAGGACGCCATCGCCGAGGTGGCGCGCGCGGTCGTGGACGGCCGCGTCGACAAGGGTTAGAACCCAGCAGATCGACGGAAGGGGCCGAGACAACCGTGGCCATGCAGTTCTACGCGTCACCCGAGCAGATCATGCGCGACCGCTCGGAATACGCGCGCAAAGGCATCGCGCGCGGCCGCAGTGTGGTCGTGCTGAGCTACGCCGGTGGCGTACTGTTCGTGGCCGAAAACCTGTCCTCGGCGCTGCACAAGGTCTCCGAGATCTACGACCGGATCGGGTTCGCCGCGGTCGGCCGTTATGCCGAGTTCGAGCAGCTGCGGATGGTCGGCGTGCGGCTCTGCGACGTGCGCGGCTACAACTACGACCGGGTCGACGTGACGAGCAAGTTCCTCGCCAACGCATACGCGCAGACGCTCGGATCGCTGTTTCTGGAGCAGACCAAGCCGTTGGAGGTCGAGGTCTGCCTGGCGCAGGTCGGCGCGACGCCGGCCGACGACGAGCTCTACCGGATCACCTATGACGGCTCGGTCGGTGACGAGCCCGGCTACATCACCATGGGTGGACAGCCGGAAGGCATCTCGGCGGTGCTCAAGGAGGGCCACAGCTTCGACCTGGAGGTGGCCGACGCGGTCAAGCTGGCGGTGAAGGCGCTCGGCAGCGTCGGTGGCGACAACGGCTCGCCGCGCCAGCTCAAGGCCGAGCAGCTCGAGGTCGCGATCCTGGACCGTACGCGCGCCGGCCGCGCCTTCCGCCGGATCCGCACGGCGGCGCTGCAGGAGATCCTCGGCGAAGACACGACCGAGCCAACCGAGCCCGCTCCGGCCAAGGACGACGACGCGCCAACCGCCGCGGAGAACACGACCGACACCCCGGAGTCGTAGCCTCACGGCCCACCAGCGCCACCCCCACAACCCCACCGACCGCCCTCACCGCCACCGCCGAGTGGCGCCTTTCGCGCGTCGCTCGCCGAGCGGCGCGTTTTGGCCGCCAGTCGCTGAGCGTCGCCTTTCCGGTGTCGCTCGGCGAGCGCCGGGGTTTCTGTGCCGTTCGCCGAGTGTCGTGGTTTTGGCGTCGTTGGGCGCTGAGTGGCGCCTTTCCCACGTCGCTCGCCGAGCGGCGCGTTTTGGCCGCCAGTCGCTGAGCGTCGCCTTTCGCGCGTCGGTCGGCGAACGGCGCATTTCCGCCGCCAGTCGCTGAGCGTCGCCTTTCCGGTGTCGCTCGGCGAGCGCCGGGGTTTCTGTGCCGTTCGCCGAGTGTCGTGGTTTTGGCGTCGTTGGGCGCTGAGTGGCGCCTTTCCCACGTCGCTCGCCGAGCGGCGCGTTTTGGCCGTCGATCGGCGAGCGCCGGGGTTTCTGTGCCGCTCGGCGGGTGGCGGGGTTTCTGCGGGCGTGGCGGCGGTCAGCCGAGGTACGAGCGGAGTGACTCGAGCCAGACCGCGAAGCCGTTGCGCTCGAAGTGATCGGTCCAGCGCTGCCGCTCATGGTCGGCGCAGTCGAAGGTGGCCCACCACTCCACGAACGCCCGTCCGGAGTCAGTGATCGGCGTGACGCGCAGGGTCGCGTGATAGTCGCGTACGGGATAGGGGCTCGGCTCGCACAGGTCGTACGTATAACTACGCTCCGCGTCCGAGTGCGCGACCAGCCGCTGCCGCATCAGGTGCTGGCCGCTGACGATCCGGCGTACGCCGCCGACCGCGTCACCGGCCTTGCCGTCCTCCATGCTGACCTCGGACACGACACCGGCCCACGCGTAGTGGTCGAAAGCGCGGATCGCCTTCCAGACATCGTCGGCGGTCTGGTCAAATACGGTGCTGTAGTAAGCCTTTGGCATGCCTCGAGCCTTCCAACGTCAGCACCGGAAAGCTGGCGGCTAACGGACTTCGGCGTGCGCGCGCAGCACGTCGACGAACACGGCTGTGAGGACACTGACCGGCGGCGCCCCCGTTTTCCATGCCGCGATGAGCCTGACGATGGCGATCGCGGTGTGCGCGTCGACGTTCGACCTCGAGGTCGCGCCGCCATTGCACGTCGTTGCAGGACGTGATGTCGGACAAGGAATCGCTGTGGAACACGATGATCGACAAGTACGGACTGGAGCCGCATCCCTACGCGGACGTGTCGTCGTGACGTTTCGCCGAGGCGTTTTTCGGGTGGGATTATGACCTTTTCGCGGACGGAAACGGGATTCGCCGGCTCGGCTTCCACGAGTTCGTCGACACCGAGCAGATGTTCGCCGGCTTCTTTGACAATTTTCGAAAGCGTCGGGTCATCCCGTAGCCGTCGTTTTTGCGCGCTAACCTGACTGCGAGCAGCAGGAGGGATCAAGCGCGTGGTGCCGACGGTCGTGAGTCCGGTGCTGGTCGACCGTACGGTGGAGCGGTCCAGCATTCGGTCCGCGTACGAGCAGGCAAGGCAGGGTCAGTCGGTCACCGTGCTGGTGTCCGGCGAGGCCGGCATCGGAAAGTCACGCTTGGTGACCGCCACGCTGTCCGACCTGCCTGGTGAGCCGCTTGTGCTGACCGGTGGTTGCCTGGAGCTGGGCGCGGACGGCGCGCCGTATGTCCCGTTCGTGGCGATCCTGCGCGATCTGGTACGCCGGTGGGGACGCGAGCGGGTCGAGGAGCTGTTGCCGCTGGCCGGGTCCGCGCTCGGCGGCTGGCTGCCGGATCTGGACCCGGCCGCTGGCGGCTTCGGCCGTACGCGGCTGCTGGAGGAGCTGCTGACCCTGATCGGCCGGGTCTCCGAGACGCGGCCGGTGGTGCTGGTGATCGAGGACCTGCACTGGGCCGACGCGTCCAGTCGCGAGCTGTTCGTCTATCTCGCGCGCAATCTCACCGACCGCGCGGTGCTGCTGGTCGGCACGATCCGCACCGGCGAGCTGGCCGCCGGCCACCCCGGCCGGATGCTGCTGACCGAGCTCGGCCGGCGAGCCGACGTGCTGCGCGTCGACCTTCATCCGTTGGCGCGCCAGCACGTGGCGGCGTTGTTGAGCGCGATCGGCGGGCGTACGCCGGACCCGGTCTGGACCAGCCGGATTCACCGGCGCAGCGGTGGAAATCCGCTCTTTGTGGAGGCACTGAACGCGGCCGGCGAGGCGGCCGCGACCAGCCTCAGCGGCCTGCTGCTGGACCGGGTCGCCGAGCTGCCCGAGCCGGCGCGCCGGCTGCTGCCGGTGGTCGCGGTGGCCGGCACGGAGGTCTCCGACACGTTGCTGCAGACCGTCACCGACCTGCCGGAGGACAGCCTGCAGGACGCGCTGCGCGCGCTCGTCGAGCGTGACCAGTTGGTCGTACGCGCCGACGGTTACGCGATCCGCCACGACCTGATCCGCGAGGTCGTCTATCAGTCGCTGCTGCCGGGTGAGCGCCGGCGGATCCACACCCGGTACGCACGTGTGCTCGCCGGCCAGCCGGAGGCCACCGCGGCGCTGGCCGAGCACTGGGCCGCGGCCAACGAGGTCGCGCTCGCGCTGCCGGCCGCCTGGCACGCGGCCGAGCGCGCCGGCCGGCAATACGCCTACGACGAGCAGCTGCACCTGCTGGAGCGCGTGCTGAGCTGGTGGGACGCCGTCGACAAGCCGGCCGAGCTGGTCGGCGTCAGCCGCTCGTGCGTGCTGGAGACGGCCGCCGCGGCATCGTACGCGGCCGGCAACTCACCGAGCGGCATCGCGCACAGCACGGCCGCGCTGGCGGAGCTGGAGCCGGCGGCTGACCCGGTGCGTACGGCGAAGCTGCTCAGCCTGCGTGGCCGGCTGCAAAACCGGCTGAGCGGCGGCGGTCGCGACGACCTGGCCGCGGCGGTCGCGCTGGTGCCACCCGGCGTGGCCGACGAGATCCGCTGCGAGCTGCTGGCCTGGCTCGCGTTCGTCGAGGCGGTCGAGGGGCTGTCCGATGCCGCGATCGAGCACGTCACGGGGGCGCTGGAGCTGGCCGAGCGCTGCGGGAACGACCGCCTGCGCGCGTTGCCGCTGCTCGTACGCGCACGGCTCGACTCGGTCACCGGCGACCTGCCGGCTGTGCGGGCGATGTTCGCCGAGAGCCGCCGGCTGGCCGAGGCATCCGGCGACGACTACAGCTATCTGACCAGCGTGCAGTGGGAAGCCGTGGTGCTGCGGGTCGCCGGTGCGTACGCGGAGGCCGCGGCGATCGCCAAAGCCGGACAGCTCGCCGCCGAACGGCTTGGCCAGGGTCGTGCGCGCGGCAGCATGCTGGCGCAGAACCGCGCCGGCGCGCTCGCCTCGCTTGGTCGGTGGGACGAGGCCCTGGAGGTCGTCGACGACGCGCTGGCCGACGATCCGCCGCAGTTTTTCGCCGTCATGCTGCGATGCGTCGAGGCGGAGATCGCGCTCGGCCGCGGTGAAGGTGAGCGGTGCGACGAGCTGTTGGCCTATCTGGACCGGCACGTGCGCGCCGGTTCGACGACCGGGTGGGTCGCCGTGTGGATCGCCAACCTGCGGATCCGGCGCGCGATCGAGCGCGCGGAGCTGGATCTTGCCGACGACGTGCTGGCCGCGGCGCTGACGTTGGTCCCGGACGACCTCCTGGCCTGGCATCAGGAGGTGATGGAACTGGCGGCGACCGGAGCCAGGCTGGCGCGTACTCGCCGGACCGCCAACCCGCGCAACCGCCGCCTCGCCGACGAGAGCGTCGAGCGAGTGGCCGAGCTGCGCGCGCTGATCGACCGCGTACCGCCCGAAACCACCCCGCTGCTCACCGCCTATCGGCTGACTTTCGAGGCAGAGAGCGGAAACGGCGCCCTGGCCGACTGGGACCGGGCCGTCGAGGCCTGGCGAGCGCTCGGCAACGCATACGAGCTGACCGTGTCCTTGATCAGCGCGGCCGGTGCGGCTTTGGTCTCCAGCAACAGATCCGGCGCGCGGTTGCGGCTGCGTGAGGCCCGATCGATCGCCGCCGATCTCCGCGCCGCGCCGCTGCTGGACCGCATCGACGCGCTGGCCGTACGCGCGCGGCTCGAGGAGGAGGACGAGGCGGAGTCCGATGACGCTTTTGGCCTGACGCCGAGAGAAAGGCAGGTCCTCGGAGTGCTGGCGCGTGGCCTGTCCAACGCCGAGATCGCGGTCGAGCTGTTCATCTCCACCAACACGGTCGCCACGCACGTGGCCAGGATTCTCACCAAGCTCGGGGTCACGACGCGAACCGAGGCGGCCGCGCTCGCGCACCGGTCCAATCTCGCCTAGTGTCCCGACTCGGGACACTAGCGCTCCAGGTCTCCACCGCCTTCTTCGCGCCCGGATGCGCCGTCTTCGGCGGTGCGGCCAGCACGTTCGCGATCTTGTGGGACCAGCACCGTTGCTCGCGCGTGGCCGGGAAGACCTCGCGTAGCGCGCCCCAGAACCCCAGTGCCCCGTCGCCGACCGCCAGCACTGGGGCGATCCATGACCAGGAGGATCCTGGTCGGCGAAGGAGCGTTGCTCGGTCTTCCACTGCTCGGTGAGCTTGGTGCTCACCGGCGCGGACAGGCCATGGCGTGCCTTCCCAACCGATGCGCCAACGTCGGCTTGCTTGAGACCAGTTACTCGATCACCGGGAAGGTACGCCCTTCACAGACCGATCCACAGGTCTGAAGCATTCCTCTTGCCGCTTTCGTTACCTGACTCGATGATCTGGTTGTGTGAGGAGCCACCTGTTCGGTCTCAGTTGAACAGGTGGTAGGTATTTCGCAGCGGTTTCTGCTCGAAGTCCACGTACTGCGGTGGAATGAATTCTGGAACGCCGTCGGTGATTTCCAGCTGCGGCGCCAAACTTCTCACCGGTGGCCAGAGCGCGGCAGCCGCAGAACGTCCGAGCGCGCTGCACACACCGGCTGGCCTCGGTGGGGGAGAACCTCAGGAAATCTTCCAGGAATGCGGCGGTGTCGGCGTGACCGAACTTCGTCGCGATCGTCTCCAATAGTGCGTCCTTTCGGTTGGAGGGCGTCGGTTTTTGGGTTAGGTGTGACCGAATGCGGCGCGTTGGCGGGTGAACGCTGCCAGCAGGGGCAGGTTGCGCAGTCCGGTGTCTTTTCCTTGCCGGATACGGCCTTTGACGCGAGCGTGCTGGCGGTGACGAAGGTCCAGCGCCGGCAACCCGCCCAGCAGGGTGCCGGCCGCGGGCGGGAGTGTCGGCGAGGAAGCAGGTGATGCGGTACCAGCCGCAGTTGCTGGTGCTGAACATCGTGGTCTGCGCACCCGGCGGTGCCCGGCCGCAGGGCCGCCGCCAACGCCTCACCACGCTCGCACCCGCGAAGTGCCTTCCCGTCAGTGAACACCGGACCTTCGACAGGCCCAGTTTCCCTTACAGGACAGGCACTCCCGCCCATTCCAAGCCCGTGTCACCCAAATCCGTGAAACACCTGGCACTAGCTTTTGCTGATCCCGCTTAGCAGAAGGTCCAGATAGGGCTCGATCAGCTGACTGGCTTTGTTGGGACTGACGCGCTCGAGTTTCCCCATCGTCACGAACATGTGCAGGCCGTGCACCAGAGCCCAGCAGGTCTTGACGAGCACGTCGATCTCGGCGTCGACGAAAACGCCGGCCTGCTGTCCACCGTGGAGAATCTCGCCGAGCGCCGTCAGCGCGTCGGTGCCGGCGGCGAGCGCCGGGGAGTCGGGTGGCACGTCGGCGTAGTTTCGCTCGATGAACTGCTTTGCCTCGCCCGGATGGGTCAACTGATAGCGCACGTACGCGGCGGCCGCCGCGCGTAATGCCTTTTCTGGATCGTCGCCGGACTTCTTCGCGGCCGCACGGATCGAGGTGGCGAGGTCGCGCATCACCGCCGCCGCGACCTCCTCGCGCAACTCCTCGAAACTCGCGAAATGCCGATATGGCGCGGCATGGCTCACGCCGGCCTTCCTGGCCACCTCGCGCAGCGACGGGTCGCTGTCCCTGCCGTCGGCCAGCAGCTCTCGGGCCGCCTGGATCAGGGCGGCCCGCAGGTTGCCGTGATGGTACGTGCTGGTTGGCATGTTGACATCATAAACATCTTCGTGCTTTGCTCATGGATGTTACCGACGTAAACATTCGTGAGGGGACTACAGATGGCCACTCGGCGCGTACTCGTCACCGGATCGTCCACCGGCATCGGCCGGGCCACCGCGAAGGCGCTCGCGGACCGCGGCTGGTGGGTCTATGCCGCCGTACGCAAAGGAAAGGACGCGGACAGCCTGCGCGCCGACCTCGGCGCGTCCGGTGCGCCGATCCTGCTCGACGTGACCAACCAGGCCTCCATCGACGCGGCTGCGGCGGAGATCGGCGGTCCGCTGCACGCGGTCGTCAACAACGCGGGCATCGCGGTCGGGGCACCGCTGGAGTTCCTGCCGCTGGACGATTTTCGCCAGCAGCTGGAGGTCAACGTGACCGGCCAGCTGGCCGTCACGCAGGCGTTTTTGCCGCGACTGCGGGAAACTCGGGGCCGGCTGCTGTTCGTCGGCTCGATCGGCGGCCGGATCGCCGGACCGCTGATCGGCGCATACCACGCCAGCAAGTTCGCGCTGGCCGGCATGACCGACACGCTCCGCGCCGAGCTGCGGCCGTTTGGCGTGCAGGTGGTGCTGATCGAGCCGGGCACCATCGCGACCTCGATCTGGGGGACCGCGGTCGGTGCCGGTCGTGCGTTGTACGAGCGGATGCCGGCCGAGGCGCAGCGCTATTACGGTGCGGCGTTGGAGGCGGTGATGAGTACGTCCGAAGAGCGTGGCAGCAAAGGCCTGGCGCCGGCCGCTGCCGCGAAGGTGCTGGTCCGCGTGCTGGAAACGGCACGGCCACGACCGCGCTATCTGATCGGTCGCGATGCCAGGATGGCTTCGGTGCTCCCGTATCTGCCGGCCAGCCTTCGAGCCTGGCTGGTCGCCCAGCAGATGCAGGCAGGGCCGGCCGACTCCGAGCCGGCGGCCGCACCGGCCTGATGGCCGAAAACGTGGGGTGCGTGTCCTTGCTGACATCTCCACTCGGTCGGCAGGCTTGGTCACACGCCTGCCCGAAGGAGCTGTCATGCAGATCGCTTTCGTTCTTTACCCCGGCATCACCGCGCTCGACCTGATCGGACCGTACGAGGTGCTGCGGTCGTTGCCCGGTGCCGAGGTGCGTTTTGTCAGCAACGAGCGCGGTCCGGTCACCGCGGACAGCGAGGTGCTGACCCTGATGTCCACGCACTCGTACGCGGAGACGCCCCGTCCGGACATCCTGCTGGTGCCTGGCTCGGCCACCAACAGCATGGGGATCCTGGAGGACAAGGAGCTGATCGACTGGGTCGTCGAGGCACACCGGACGACGACGTGGACGACCTCGGTCTGCAGTGGTGCGCTCGTACTGGCGAAAGCCGGGATCCTCAACGGCCTGCCGGCGACGACACACTGGATGGTGCAGGAGGGCCTGCGCCACTTCGGCGCCGAGCCGCGTCCGGACGAACGGATCGTCCGCTCCGGCCGGATCGTCACGGCCGCCGGTGTCTCCGCCGGCATCGACCTCGGCCTCTGGCTGGTCGGCGAGATCGCCGGCCGCGAACGCGCCGAGGCCACGCAGTTGATCATCGAGTACGACCCGCGGCCACCGTACGACACCGGCCATGTCAGCAAGGCATCCGACGCCACCATCGAAGGCGCACGCGCCGTTTTCCTCGACATGGCCGGCATTCACGACTGAAAGATCGCGCTGGCGGGGTAGGGTGGGAGGCATGACGCGTGCCGGGGACCTGGTCGGGTTGACCTGGCATGCGGACGAGATGCGGCGGCTGCTGCGGGAGCGGCGCGCCGGTTGGACGGCCTGAGGCGCGCCGTCGCCGACCGCCATCATCTCGTTCTCTCCCAAGGAAAAGTCATGACCACAGTGCTTTGTGTCCCGCAATGGCAGGGTTCGGCCGCCGAGTCGGCGCGATTTCTGAAGGCAGGAGCGCATCGTACGGCGGAGTTGATGCCGGCCGACGAGGTGCGGGTGGTGCCGGTACGCGACGACACCACCGACCTGGTCGACGGCGTGCGCGCACTCGACGTGTTGGTCGACAATCTCCGCCTGACAAGGGAAACTCTCGCCACGATCGACGACTTCGTGATCACCGCCGGCGGCGAATGCGCGGTCGATCTGGCGCCGGTGGAGGCGGCCAGCCGGCGATATGGCGACGAGTTGACATTGTTGTGGATCGACGCCAACCCCGACTGCTATGGCCCCGGTGACCTGCGTTCGGGCGCGTTCCACGCAATGATCGTGCGTACGCTGCTCGGCGACGGTCCGACAGCGTTGACGCCGGGCCGGCTGCTGCGGCCTGAGCAGGTCATTCTGGCCGGCGTCCGCGAGGTGGACGACTGCGAGCGCGAGTATATGGTGAAAACTGGTCTGCGCGCGTACGGCGTCGACCGGCTCGAAGAAGCGTTTTCGCAAGTCAGCGGACCGATTTACGTACATGTCGACTTGGACTCGCTCGACCCGGCGGAGTTCGCCTCGGTCGGCTATCGCTATCCAGGCGGCGTGTCGCCGGGCCAGCTGATCGAGCTCCTGAGCCGGCTCGACAACGTCGTCGGTGCGGCGATCACCGAGCATGCGCCACGCGGCGAAAACGCCGCTGAGGCCGACATCATCCGCCGTCTTGGTGCCGCGTTGCGTCGAGGTCTCTAGTGTCACCACCGACGAAGGAGGTAACCATGGTGGAGCCGACGACCAGCCTGGATGCGCGCTACAGCGGCGAAGGGGCGACCGCGACGCGGTGGTCAGACGCGGTGGCGGCGTTGACGAGGGCGGAGCTGTTCTGGCTGTCGACCGTACGACCTGACGGCCGGCCGCACGTGACGCCGTTGCTGGCTGTGTGGCTCGGCGACACGCTTTATTTCTGCACAGGTGGCGACGAACGCAAGGCGGTCAATCTCGCGGCCAACCCCGAATGTGTCCTCACCACCGGTGCCAACGCGTTGCGTGAGGGCCTGGACATCGTGGTCGAAGGCACCGCGACGGTGGCCTCCGACCACGACCTGCTCCAGCGCGTGGCCGACACGTACGAGGCGAAATACGGCTCGGAATGGCATTTCGAGGTCGAGGACGGCAGGTTCCGCGGTGACGCGCCGACGCCGGCACTCGTGTTCGAAGTCCGGCCGAAGGTGGCTTTCGGCTTCGGCAAAGGCGAATACAGTCAGACACGCTGGCGGTTCTAAAGACCGAACGCGGTGTGATGCAACAGTACGGCCGTGGTCACCGGACCGACTCCGCCCGGCACCGGGGAAAGTCCGGCGACCCGGCCGGCGACAGCAGGGTGGACATCGCCGACCAGGCCGCCGTCGTCGGTCGTGTTCGTACCGACATCGATGACGATGGTGTCCGGCCGAACGTGCTCCGGCCGGAGCAATCCCGGCCGGCCGGCGGCGACCACCAGGATGTCGGCCGCGAGCGTGACCGCGGCGAGGTCCTTCGTACGCGAATGCGCGACGGTCACGGTGGCGTCGCGGTCCAGCAACAGATGAGCCAGCGGTTTCCCGACGACGGTCGAGCGGCCGACGACGACAGCCTGGCGGCCGGCGATCTCGACGCCGTGATGATCGAGCAGCCGTACGACCGCTTCTGCCGTGGCTGGTGGGAAAGCCGGCAGTCCGCAGGCGAGCCGGCCGAGGCTGACCGGATTCGCGCCGTCGACATCGCGCTCGGGGTCGATCGCCGCCGCGACCTCGGCCGCCGGCCGGTCACCTGGCACCGGCGTCTGCAGGATGACGCCGTCGGCGTCCAATGTGGACAGTGCGGACAGGTCGCGGACGATCTCGCACTGGATTCCGACTTTCGTCGCGGCCATTGACAACGACCGCACATACCAGGCGCTGGACGGGTCATCGGTCACGGTGACGATCGCCAGCCGCACCTTGCGTGTCGCCGCACGGTCGGCCGTACGCGCGCGCAGCTCAGCCGCGAGTTCCTTGCCAGACAACGAGATCATGACGAGATCGCCGCTCGTACGGCCGCCGTCAACCGATCGACGTGCGCCAACAGATCGTCCACATCGGACACCCCCGGCGGCAGCTCACCGCGCGCGTTCACCTCGACGTTGACCCGAGACGTGCCGGCGGCGGCACGTACGGCCTCACCGGCCGCCGCGATGTCGGTGATGACGTTTTTGTTGACGACCGGCAAAACCTCGTCGGCCAGCGTCAACAGTCGGCGGCACAGCGCCAGAACCTCCAGCGGAGGGATCATGGCGCCGGCGAGCGCCTTCGCCAACGGCTCCGACCGCTGGTCCTTCGGCAGCTTGTACGCCTCAGCCACCGCACCGAAAGCGGCGATGTCGTCCTCGGCCAACCGTACTGCCGCGGCGATGAGCTGGTCGGCATCGGCGGCGAGGCGTGGAGCGTCGCTGTAGCGCGCCACCATCGCCAGCAGTGCGGCCGCCTGCGCGGCGTGCAGGCCCGCGCTGGCGCCGCCGCCAGGTGCCGGCGCGCGGCTGGCCAGCCGGGTCAGGAACTCGTCAATTGTCAGATTCCGCAAGGAAAACTCCGATCAGCCGTCGCTGACCTCGGAGCCCAGGCGGTCGACACCGATGCCTATCTGGTGCGGTCGCTCCCCGGTGGTGACCCACCCTCGCCAGTCGCGGCCGCACCGTCACCCTACCGGCTGGAGATCTGCACGTGCAGAAACTCGGTGAAGGCGTACGGATAGCCGTCGCCTTCGCTGTTCTGGTCGTCCTGGCCGGCCGCGACGATCTTCTGCAGCACGTCCATGCCGCCGGTCACCTTCGCGAACGGCGTGTAGTTCGGCCGCAGCGTGGTGTCCTTCCAGGTGAAGAAAAACTGGCTGCCGTTGGTGTTCGGGCCGGCGTTGGCCATCGCCACCGTGCCGGCCGGATAGGTCGCGCCGGCCAGGTTCTCGTCCGGGAACTGGTATCCGGGGCCGCCGCTGCCGGTGCCGGTCGGGTCGCCGCACTGCAGCACGTAGATCCGCGCCACGGTCAGCCGGTGGCAGTGCGTCCAGTCGTAGTAGGCGCGCTCGGCGAGATAGCGGAAGGAGTACGTCGTGCACGGCGCCTTGTCGGTCAGCGCCTGGATGGTGATGATGCCGCGGTTGGTGATCAGTCGTGCCACGTACGGCCTGGCCGCCGCCTTCGGGTCGAAGGTGGGGATGCCCTTGAACTTGTCCTTCGGCTTGACCGCGGTGTACGCGCACGCCTCCGCGGCACTTTTGGCCTGCGGCTTGGCATCCGCGTCAACGGTCCGCGGCTCGGCGGAAGCCGCGCCGGACAACAACAGGACCAGAGCGGCGACGGTCAGGGTGATCACACTGCGGCGCATCGCATCGACCTCCGAAACGGTACATGGGGTGCGCCAGCCTACGACACCGGATCGCCGGTCAGCCGACCAACGCGTCCCATGCGGCCATCGCGCCGTCGACGACCTTCGAGAGGGTCGCCGCGTCGGACCCGTCGCGCGACCGGATCGACAGTCCATGTTGGACGGTCGCGTAGAACTCGGCGATCGCGGCGATGTCCGCGTGCGCCGGAAGGTCGCCGTCGGCAACCCCCTGCTTCAGTCGCTGCGACAGCATGTCGACAAATTCTCGCCGCGCGTCGGCGAGAAAGTCGCGTACGGCTTCGTTCTCCGGATTGGACACAGTGGCGGCCAGTACGACCATGCAACCAGGTGGTGTGGCCGGATTGGCATAGATCTCGACGTTGTCTCGCAGCATCGTCTCGACCGCCTCGCGTGCGGTCTTCGCGCGCTTGAACGCGCGCTCGCTGGTGCCGCCCTCGACCTTCCCGTAGAGCTCGACGGCCTCCCGGAACAGCGCCTCCTTGCAGCTGAACGCCGCGTACAGGCTCGGGGAGTTGATCCCCATCGCGGCGGTCAGGTCGCTGATCGACGTGCCTTCGTAGCCGCGGGCCCAGAAAACCTCCATTGCCGCGCGCAGCGCCGCGTCGCGGTCGAACGTACGCGGCCGTCCACGGGTCGCCATCGCACCTCCATTTTGTATCGATCACCACAATAACCTTGCGATCGCTGGTTGGGCACTGGTACGGCTACTTATGTATCGACCGACACAGAAATGGAGGACGGCATGAGCCTGACCGGTAAGGTGGCGTTGGTGACCGGTGGCAGCCGGGGGATCGGCGCGGCCATCGCCAGGCGGCTGGCCAGCGACGGCGCGGACGTGGCGATCACGTACGAGCGTGCCGAGGACCGCGCCAAGGAGCTCGTCGCCGGCATCGAGGCGACCGGCCGGCGCGCGGTGGCCGTACGCGCGGACAGCGCCGACGCGGCCGACGTGGTGGCGTCGGTCGAGCGTACGGTGTCCGAGCTCGGCCGGCTGGACATCCTGGTCAACAACGCCGGCATCTTCCCGAGCGGCCCGCTTGAGGACCTGACCGTCGAGGAGATCGACCGGACCCTCGCCATCCACGTACGCGCCGTGCTGGTCGCCGCACAGGCCGCCTCACCGCACTTGCCGCAAGGCGGCCGCATCGTCAGCATCGGGAGCAACCTGGCCGACTACGTGCCGCACGCCGGCATCGCGCTCTACTCGGCCAGCAAGTCGGCGCTCAACGGGCTGACCAAGGGGTTGGCGCGCGACCTCGGACCGCGCGGCATCACCGTGAACGTCGTGCACCCGGGGCCGACCGACAGCGACATGAACCCGGCCGACGGCGAGCACGCGGAACCGCAGCGTGCGTTGATCGCGCTCGGCCACTTCGGCACGACCGACGACATCGCCGCGGCCGTGTCCTACCTCGCCGGTGAGGGCGGCCGGCAGGTGACCGGTACGTCCCTCACCGTCGACGGCGGCCTGAACGCCTAGGGACCGATAAGGACCTGTAACGCTAAATGTCCGCCTTGCGGTGTTCATGGTTGGCGCGAAGGCCGATTTGCTAGCGCTGGACGCAAGAAAAACGGCTTTCACTCCACCTGACCGCCGCTCGCTGTGACTGGTGTGACTGTTGAGGCGAGCAATGCTGTTCCTCGACTGCAACGGCGTCCAACTATCGGGCACCAAGCCAAGAACGCAAGCTACCCCAGCCCTTGGAATAGATCATCTAGGCGTAGCGAGCGGCGAAGTCGTCGACCGATTTCCGCACCATCGCTGGATAACCGATGAAGAACCGGTTGGCCAGCGGTACGGCCCAGCGGCCGCGCGGCGCCACGTTGAACACTCGGTACGTGACGCGCGTGCCAGGTGGCTCGGCGGTCAGCGCGTACTCGCCGCGATACCACCAGTGGCCCTGCAGGCCGATGGTGTTGGTGCGGCGGTCGATGTCGACGTAGAGCAGGTGTTGACCACCGGCGTACACGTCGAACCGGTCCGGACCGCCGGAGACCGTCCAGCCGACGCGTGTCTCGTCGCCGGCCAGATATGGCGCGGTCGCCGGCGTCACCGGGCCGGCCTCCATGTGCAGGATCAGCGGCACGAGGTCGTCGATCGGCCGCGGCACGTACGCCGAGGCCGCGAACAGCGGCTTCACGCCGTCTTCCGGGTGTTCTGGAAGCTGGCGACCCGCCATTGGTCACCGTTTTTCACGAACACGGTCGTCTGGACGGAGTCCTGTCCAGGTGCTGGTGCGGCGTCGCCACTCGCGACGGCGCCCGCGGTGATCAGGATGGCGACGTCCGGCCGGACGAAGCGGACCGATGCCGGCGCCGACGCGGAGCCGGCGATCCGGCTGCCTTTCAGTGGACCGTCGAAGAGCCACCGGTGCGTGTCGACGATCGCCTGCCGGCCTTTCAGGTGTGTGCCGTTGAAGACGACGTAGTCGGCGTCCTCGGTGAACTCCGCGCCGTATGCGGTCGCGTCGCCGGCGGCCCAGGCGGCCGCGAGCCGTGCGGTCACCGCATGGATCTGGTCGGTTTCGGACATGGCTGAGCTCCTGTCGGAACGAGGATGGATCCGGAGGAGCCGCTATGCTGGCCGCTGCGACGGCAGGCCGGTGGCTCCACCGGTGCTGGCGTGACCGGACGGGATGTTGGCGCATCCCGTCCGGT
The DNA here is from genome assembly GCF_010993745.1 of Fodinicola acaciae. NCBI lineage: Bacteria > Bacillati > Actinomycetota > Actinomycetes > Mycobacteriales > Fodinicola > Fodinicola acaciae. The sequence goes on along the minus strand of NZ_WOTN01000001.1, from coordinate 1,389,329 downwards.
TTCTTTCTCAGGTCAGCGGCAGCTCCACGATCAGCTGGCGCGGATCGTCCGGCCAGTCGAGCTGGCCGCCGTCCAGGTCGGCGAGGATGCCGTCGACCCAGGCCTTTTCGGCGCGATCCTTGGAAAGCTGATATTCCAGCTCGATCAGCAGCAAGCGCGGCACCGTACGGCCGACCTCGTCGAGCGCCGCCGCCTCCGCGTCGGCCGCGCGTTGCAGCTCGGCCGCGCGCTCACCGAGTGCTTCGCGCGCGTGCGGCACCGGGATGCAGCCGACGAACGAGAGCGCGGCCACGAACGACGTGCTGTCGGCGTCGGGCGTACGCAGCAGCTTCCCGACGCGCTCGCGCAGCGACGCTCGGCCGGCGTCGGTCAGCGCGTACACGGTGCGCTCCGGCCGCGGCCCGTCGCGACGCGTCTCGACGGCGTCGATCAGGCCGTCACGCTGCAGTTTCTCGACCGCGTGATACATGCTGCGCGGCAGCCCGGTGACGAAGTCCTTGTGCGTGTCGATCATCATCCGATGCATCTCGTACGTGTGCTTCGGACCGGTCATCAGCAGCGCCAGCACGGTCAACGCGACCACGTCCCGGTCCGTACGGCTCAGCATATAGTGCATTCTGCACTATAGCGTGTTGCCATAGCAAGCCCTGGTTCGAAAAACTGGCGGCCCGGACTTCTCACCTCGAGGCGGTTGGGACAGCTAGGGTCTGCATATGGATCGACGCATTTTCGGTCTGGAGACCGAGTACGGCGTCACCTGTACGTTTCGCGGGCAGCGGCGCCTGAGTCCGGACGAGGTGGCCCGCTATCTGTTCCGTCGGGTGGTGTCCTGGGGGCGTTCCAGCAACGTCTTCCTTCGCAACGGCGCGCGGCTCTATCTCGACGTCGGTTCGCATCCGGAGTACGCGACGCCCGAATGCGACTCGCTGACCGACCTGGTCACCCACGACCGTGCCGGCGAGCGCGTACTCGAGGGCCTGCTGATCGACGCCGAGCGGCGGCTGCGCGACGAGGGCATCGCCGGCGACATCTACCTGTTCAAGAACAACACCGACTCGGCCGGCAACTCCTACGGCTGCCACGAGAACTACTGCGTCGGCCGGCACGGCGAGTTCGGCCGGCTGGCCGACGTACTCATCCCGTTCCTGGTGACCCGCCAGCTGATCTGCGGCGCCGGCAAGGTGCTGCAGACCCCGCGCGGCGCGGTCTACTGTCTGTCGCAGCGCGCCGAGCACATCTGGGAAGGCGTGTCGTCGGCGACGACCCGGTCGCGTCCGATCATCAACACGCGCGACGAGCCGCACGCGGACGCCGAGCGTTATCGCCGGCTGCACGTGATCGTCGGCGACTCCAACATGAGCGAGACGACCACGCTGCTCAAGGTCGGCACGGTCGACCTGGTGCTGCGGATGATCGAGTCCGGCGTGGCGATGCGCGACCTCAACCTGGAAAACCCGATCCGCGCGATCCGCGAGGTGTCCCACGACGTGACCGGCCGCCGCAAGATCCGGCTGGCCAACGGCCGGGAGGCCTCCGCGCTGGAGATCCAGCAGGAATACTTCTCCAAGGCCGCCGACTTCGTGGCGCGCCGCGGCAGCGACCCGCTCGCCAAGCACATCCTCGACCTGTGGGAACGTACGCTGCGCGCGGTGGAGACCGACAACCTGGAGTTGGTCGAGAAGGAGATCGACTGGGTCACCAAATACAAGCTGATCCGTCGTTATGCCGACAAGCATTCGCTGCCGCTGTCGCATCCGCGGATCGCGCAGCTCGACCTCGCCTACCACGACATCCGCCGCGGCCGCGGCTTGTTCGGCCTGCTGGAAAAGCGCGGCGAGGCCGTACGGATCTCGCGCGACCTGAAGGTTTTCGAGGCCAAGAGCGTGCCACCGCAGACCACGCGCGCGCGGCTGCGCGGTGAGTTCATCAAGCACGCGCAGGAGCGCCGGCGCGACTTCACCGTCGACTGGGTCCACCTCAAGCTCAACGACCAGGCGCAGCGCACCGTGCTCTGCAAGGATCCGTTCCGCTCGGTCGACGACCGCGTCGACAAGCTGATCGCGAGCATGTAGCGACAGCTGGCACGTTCTTGCGATGTCCGGTCGTACGACGCGGCCGGACAATCGGCGGCACGAACACCAAACCTCGGCGAGACTTGCGTGGCGTGGCCGGATACGTGACAGCCGCGGCGCTGGCACTGATCGTCGCCGCGGCCAGTTGCGGCGCCGGAGTGCTGCTGCAATTGACCAGCTCGGACCAGTCCAGGTCGACGCTTCCATTGGTCGGTGTCGTCCTGCTCTTCGGGACCGGGGTGCTCCTGTTCCCATTCGCGCTGGTCGCACTCGTCCTGACCGTCTTTCGGCACCCGAGCCGGTGACTGCCGCGCGAGCACGAGCGTAGGCGCCGTACGGCAAGGCCGAACGTGTGAGATCGTTCGAGGCGTGAGCGCGAGCGACGATCAGACCCAGCGGCCGCAGAACGCGTTTCTCGCCTGGCTGCGACACGCCTTCCTGCGTCCGGACTACGTCAAGCAGCCCCGGCCGAAGCGCAGCGAGGCGGCCAACCGGCTGGAGCACCGCCGCAACAAGGTCCGCTACCAGATGAACGCCGGCCGGTTCCGCACCTGGGTGTACGCGGCCGCGTTGCTGCTGTTCGTGGTGGTGTTCGTGCTGCTGGTCTGGCTGGCCGGATGACCGGAGAGCGCGCGCTCGTCCTCGGTGGCGGCGGAGTCACCGGCATCGCCTGGGAGCTGGGGATCCTGTCCGGGCTCGCCGAGGCCGGCGTCGACCTGACCCAGGCCGACCTGGTCGTCGGTACGTCCGCGGGGTCGGTGGTCGGCGCGCAGGTCACCAGCGGCCTGGACGTACAGGAGTTGTACGAGCGCCAGCTGCGGCCACCGACGTCCGAGCTCGCCGCGAGTTTCGGGATCGGCTCGATGATCCGTTACGGGCTGGCCACCATCGGCGCGCGCGATCCGCGGGCCGTACGCGCACGGATCGGCCGGATGGCGTTGCACGCGAAGACCGCGTCGGAGTCGGAGCGGCTGGCGGTCATCGAGTCGCGGCTGCCGCTCACCGACTGGCCGAAGCGACGGCTGGTCATCGCCGCGGTCGACGCGCTCTCCGGCGAGTTCACCGGTTTCGACGCCAGCAGCGGCGTGCCGCTCGTACGCGCTGTCGCCGCGAGCTGCGCGGTGCCCGGCGTCTGGCCGCCGGTGAGCATGGACGGCCGGCGCTGGATCGACGGCGGCGTACGGTCAGCGGCCAACGCCGACCTCGCCGAGGGCTGTCGCCGGGTCGTGGTCCTGGCGCCGATCGTCCGCGGTTTCGGTCCGGTGCCGAGCGTGGACAAGCAGGCCGCGGCGTTGCGGTCGGCCGGCTCGGAGGTGGTGGTCGTGTCGCCGAACCGCGCCGCGTTGGAGGCGATCGGCCGCAACATGCTCGATCCGGGCCGCCGCGCCGGGTCGGCGCGCGCCGGCCGTAGGCAGGCGGCGGCGATCGCGGACACGGTGGCGGCGATCTGGTGACCAGCGAGCTGGAGATCGGCGGAATTCGGCGTAGTTTCACGGTAAAGCTGCCGCGTGCCAAAGCGAGGCCGATGCCTCTTGTCCTCGTGTTGCACGGCAACGGCGGCGACGGATCGATGATGCGCGAGTGGACGACCTTCGACCGGCAGGCCGACGAGTGGGGGATGGCGGTCGCCTATCCGGACGGCCACGAAGGCAGCTGGGCCGACGGCCGCGGCGTCACCGCGGCGGACGAGGCCGGCGTCGACGACGTCGCGTTTCTGCACGCTGTCATCGACTGGTCGGTCGAGCAGCACGGCACGGCACCGGATCGGACCATCGTGGCCGGCATGTCCAACGGTGGCATCATGGCCCACCGGCTCGCGCTGGCCGCGAGCGACCAGGTCGCCGTCCTCGCGGCCGTAGCCGCCGGACTGCCTGCGGCGCTGTCCGGCCAGCGGCCGACGCACGGGGTGTCCGCGATGTTGATCAACGGTACGGCCGACTCGCTGCTGCCGATCACCGGTGGCTATTCGCGTCGTCGCGGTCCCAGCGGCGAGCTGCGCGGTCGTACGCTCTCGCTCCAGGAGACCGCCGATCGCTGGCGTGCCATCAACGGCTGTCCGGCCGGTCCAGGCAGGACGCGCGTCACCGACGCCTCTGAGCGTGTCGACGTGGACGGCGGTGTCGGGGGTACGCAGGTGGTCGCCTGGACGGTGTTCGGCTGCGGACACACCTGGCCGGGCACGCCGGTGCCGGGCGGCTGGGACGAGCCGGTGAGCCTGGAGTTCGACGCGGCGGAGGAGATCTGCCGGTTCGCGCGGCCGCTGCTGGCGCCGGCGGCGACCCGGCTGTTGTGAGGGTTGAACCTGACGTTACGTGAGGTTCTACGGTCGGCCGCGTGGACATCAGCGAATGGCTCAAAGCGAACGTTGACCGACTGCACTCACTCGACACCGGTTACGACCAGCTCGAGCCGCTCCGGGACATCGTCGGCGACGCGCGTGTGGTCGGCGTCGGCGAGCCGACGCACCGGGTGCACGAGTTCTACCAGATCCGGCACCTGGTCACCCGCTTTCTCGTTGAGAAGCTGGGTTTCACCGCTTTGGTGATGGAGTCCGGATTTCCGGAAGGCTGGCTGGTCAACGACTGGGTCCTCGGCGGTGACGGCGACCTCGACCAGCTGTTGCGCGACGGAATCACGTACCACATGGGCAAATGCGCGGAGATGCGTGACCAGCTCGGCTGGATGCGCGCGCACAATCTCAACAACGACCGCAAAATCCGGTTCTATGGCATGGACGTGCCGGATTCGACTGCGTCCGCGTTGCCCGCCGTACGTGCCGCGCTCGCCTTCCTGGACAAGGCGGATCCGTCGTACGCCGCTGCCGTTCGCGAGCGACTGCAGCCGCTTTTCGACTACCTGCCGGTCGACCGCACCGGCCTGGCCTGGGTCGCGCCGGCTCTGCGGGCGTACCTGGCACTGGACGTGGCCCATCGATATGAGCTGACCGCGCGAATCGGCGAGCTGGCCGAGCGACTGCAGGCCGAGCGGGTCCGCTACGGCGAAGACGCCGACGTCGCGCTGCAGTGTGCGATCACCGCGCGGCACGCGGACGCGTTCCTGGTCAACATGGCCTCCGGCGCGGAGCGCACGTACGGCGGCGCGAACCTGCGCGACCTGGCGATGGCCGACAACATCGAGTGGATCCTCGGTCGCGAGGAGCGCATCGTCGTCGGCGCCGCCAACGGACATCTGCAGCGTTGGCCATATCGGGTGCCGCCGATCGTCAACGACGAGCAGGTCATGCTCGGCCAGCACCTGGCTCAGCGGCTTGGCAATGAGTACGTGGTCATCGCCACCACGTACAACGGAGGCCGGATGTTCGTGCACCGTCTGATCCCCGGTGGTCCGGCCGGCCACACCAACGTGTCCTTCGAGGACGTCGGCCCGTTCACAGATCCGGCCAGTCTCGACGTGCTGATGGCCGGCGCCGGTGAGCCGCTGGCGATGCTCGACCTGCGCAAGGTGCCGCAGACCGGTCCGGTGGCCGACCGGTTCGCTGAGATCGACTGCACACTGCAGGGGCCATACAAGCAGATGGTGAACCCGCTGGTGGCCTTCGACGCGGTCGTGCACATCGACAAGGTCACGCCCTGGCACACCCTCATCAAGACCGGCTGATCCCGCCGGCCGGATCGAGACAACGGCTGTCGACCGGCTCGGCGGTGATCGAGGATGAAGATCATGACTTCCGCACAGCTGCGCCGCTACGACGGCCGGACGGCATTCGTCACGGGCGGCGCGCACGGGATTGGCCGCGCCATCGTCGAGCGCCTTGCCGCCGAAGGTGCGTCGGTGGCTATCGCCGACATCGACGACGAGGCGGCCGCCGAGGTCGCCGCCGGTCTGGGCGAGCAGGGCCTCGCGGTGCATTGCGACGTGACCGACGGCGAGTCGGTCAGGGCCGCGGTGGCCGCCACCGTCGAGCGCTTCGGCGGCCTCGGAGTGGTCGTCAACGACGCCTTCACCGGCAAAGGTGCCTCGCTGGAGGACCTGACCGACGAGACCTGGAACTCGACCATGAACGGCACGCTGGCCGGCGCCGTACGCGCGATCCAGGCTGCGATGCCGCATCTGCTCGCCGCACCGTACGGCGCAGCCGTCGTGAGCATCGGCTCGGTCAACGGCCTGGCGGCCTTCGGCGGCCTCGCGTACTCGGCGGCGAAGGCCGGCGTCTACAGCATCACGCAGAACCTCGCCGTCATGTACGGCGACAAAGGCGTCCGGTTCAACGTCGTCGCGCCGGGGACGATCCGTACGCGCGTGTGGGAGAACCGCGGTGCGGGCCACGCGGCGTTCATGGACCGGGTCGCCGAGCGCTATCCGCTGAAGCGCATCGGCGAGCCGGCCGACATCGCGGCCGCCGTCGCGTTCCTCGGCTCGGACGACGCCGCCTGGGTCACCGGCGTCGTGCTGCCGGTCGACGGCGGCATCATGGCCGGTCCGCTGCGGCTCCTGTTCGGCGACGATCCGACCCGATAAGAGGTCTGCGCGGCGTCCAAGGCTTGCGCCTTACGTAACGTCAGGTTCTAGCGTCAGTGGGGTGAGCGACGACAGGCGATGGACGATCGGTGAGCTGGCTGAGGCGGCCGGCGTGACCGTGCGGACGTTGCACCACTACGAGGAGATCGGCCTGCTGCCGGCGAGCGAACGCACCGGCTCCGGCCATCGCCGATACACGGCCGCGGACGTACGCCGGCTCTACCAGATCAAGGCACTCCGGCAGCTCGGCCTGCCGCTGGACCGGATCGGCGGCGGCCTGGCCGGCGCCGACGACTGGCGGCGGCTGCTCACCGATCACCTCGAGGAGCTGCGGCAGCAGTCGGACCAGATAGCGACGCTGATGAAGCACGTACGCGGCCTGCTGCACCGGCTCGACGGCGCCGACCTGCCCGACGCGCAGTCGTTCCTGGCGACCATCGAGGCCATGTCGATGTTCAGGACCTACTTCAGCCAGCAGAGCCGCGAGCTGCTCGCCGAGCGACGTGCCCAGCTGGGCGCGGCCGGCGCGGAGGCGGCCAAGCGGGAGTGGAAGGCGATGGTGGCGCAGGTGCACGAGCACCTCGACCGCGGTACGCCGGTGAGCGACCCCGCCGTGCAGCGGCTGCTGGCCGACTGGGACGCGCTGGCCAGCCGGTTCCACGGCGACGATCCGCGGGTCAAGGCCGCGGCGGCGCGGATGTGGCAGGAAAACCAGGCGGCGCTGAGCGAGCGGGCCGGCTGGTCGGCGACCGAGGGTCGCGACATTGTGACGTATTTGCGCGAGGCACGCGCGTACGCCTGTGGACAACCCCGCGACACGCCGGCCGACCCGCCGCGCCCTGGGGGTAGTTCGAACACATGACCGGGTCCATCCGCTAGCGTCCTTGGGGTGTCCCGCGTACGAACCGAGCGTCTGGTCAACCTGGTGATCTGCCTGCTGTCCACCAGGCGGTTCCTGACCGCGTCGCAGATCGCGCAGACGGTGGCCGGCTACGAGCACGACGAGGACGACCAGCGCGCGCACGAGTCCTTCCAACGGATGTTCGAGCGCGACAAGGCCGAGCTCCGCGACCTCGGAGTGCCGGTCGAGATGCGGGTGATGAGCGCCTTCGACACCGAGACCGGCTATCGGATCGCGCGCCGCGACTACGAGCTGCCGGACATCCACCTGGAGCCGGACGAGGCGGCGGCGGTCGGCCTGGCGACCAGGTTCTGGCACGTCCGTGGCCTGGCCTCGGCGGCGGCCTCCGGCCTGCTGAAGCTGCGCGCCGCCGGTGTCGACGTCGATCCGACCGCGACGCTGCCGGTGGAGCCGGTCGTCGCCGCCGATCCCGCGGTCGACACGATCCTCGCGGCCGTACGCAACCGTCGCGCGATCACCTTCTCCTACCGGCGTCCCGAGGACGACGAGCCGGCCGAGCGGCACCTGCAGCCGTGGGGTGCGGTGTCGTCGAAAGGCCGCTGGTACGTGGTTGGGCACGACCTCGACCGCGACGCGACGCGCTGCTTCCGGCTCTCGCGAGTCGTCGGCAACGTCAAGGCGTACGGTCCGTCCGGCAGGTTCGAGCCGCCGGAGGACGTCGACCTCGCCTCATACGTCTACGGCGACGAGACGCCGTCGCACCAGGGCAAGGCGACAGTGCGCGTACGCACCGGCAGCTGCGCGGGCCTGCGCCGCTCGGCCATCGAGGTGCATCCGTCCGACCTGGCCGGCTGGGATCTCGTGCAGCTGCCGTATCGCGATCCCGGCAGCCTGGCCAACCGGTTGGTCGGTTATGGCGCCGACGTGGTGGCGCTGGAGCCGCCGGACGTGCGCCGGATGGTCGTCGAGCGGCTGACCGCGCTGGCCAGCGTGAAGGGCGGGCGCTGATGGCGATCAGTGTCAGCGAACACCTGCCGCGACTGCTCGCGATGGTGCCGTATCTGCTGGCCAGGCCCGGCATCCGGGTCGAGGAGGCGGCCGCCGACCTCGGCGTCACCGAGACGCAGCTGCGCCAGGACCTCAACCTGCTGTTCGTCTGCGGCCTGCCGGGATACGGTCCCGGCGACCTGATCGACATGGTGCTCGACGACGACACCGTCACCATCACCTACCACGCCGGCATCGACCGGCCGCTGCGGCTGACCGCCGACGAGGCGCTGGCACTGATCGTCGGCCTGCGCGCGTTGGGGGAGACGCCGGGACTGAGCCAGGACGACGCCATCGACCGCGCGCTGTCCAAGCTGGAGTCCGCGGCCGGTGACGCGGCCTCGGCGGCCAGCCGGGTCGCGGTGAAGCTGCGTACGTCGCCGACCGAGGCGAGCCGCGCCAACGCCTTGCGCGCCGCGCTGGAACACCGGCACGCCGTACGGATGACCTACTACACGGCCACTCGCGACGAGACCACCGATCGCGTGGTCGACCCGATCCGGCTGCTGGTCGTGGACGGTCGCAGCTATCTGGAGGCGTGGTGCCGGTCGGCCGACGCGGTACGCCGCTTCCGGCTGGACCGCATCGACGAGCTGACCGAGCTGGACGAGCCGGCCGCACCGCCGCCAGGCGCCGGCGGCGACGACGTGACCGGCGGTGTCTTCAAGCCGGGCCCAGGCGACCTGCTGATCACCCTGCGGCTGTCCAGGTCGGCGCGCTGGGTCGCCGAGTATTACCCGGTCGAGTCGGTCACGCACAAGCACGGCGGCGACACCGAGATCACCATGTGGGCCAGCGACCTCGGCTGGGCGCGCCGGATGGTGCTCGGCCTCGGCACCGACGTACGTGTGGTGGCGCCGGTCGAGCTGGCCGAAGCCGTCCGCCACGACGCGCAACAGGCCTTGTTGGCATATCAGGAGTAATCGCCGCCGCAGATTTGTGACCCACGACTCAGGTTCATGCTCCGTTATCGCGTCATCACCCGGTTACCGGTGCGTCAACACCACGAAAGGCGGGAAAGGACCCCGCCGATCGGGGCGGCGAAAGGGGACCGTGGTGAACGCGCAGATCAAGGCGACTTGTCCGTACTGCGGCGACGTTGACTTGACGACCGACGACGTGGTGCTGCACGAATGCTCGACGGCTGGCCTGTCGTACTACGCATTCGTGTGCAGCGGTTGCGCCAGAAGCATCCGCAAGCCGGCCGACACGCACGTGTCGACGCTGTTGCGCACCGGCGGCGTGAAGGTGGAGTTCTGGTCGATCCCGCAGGAGGCGGCCGAGCAGCACACCGGACCGGCGCTGAGCGTGGACGACCTGCTCGACTTCGTGATCGAGCTGCACCGCACTGAGGACCTGGCGGCCGCCGCGCGGCGCGTCGCGACCAGCTAGCCCAATCTTCGGCGTCCGGCGTACGGCCACTAGGCTTCGGCCTGTGAGTCTTGCCGTGTGGATCGCGATCGCGATCGCCGTCGTGGCGGTCCTGCTGCTCCTGCTGGTGCTGGTGCGCCTGGTGGGTCCGTTGCGGCAGCTGCAGGCTCAGGTGCTGGCGGTGCAGGGGAAGCTCGACGACGTGCAGGCCCTGCAGGCCAGAGTTGACCAGATCAATGGCGCTTTGTCGGATTTGCAGGCGCGAGCCGCCGAGGTGGCGGCCGGCCAGCAGGCGGCCGTGACGACACCAACCGGTGGCCAATCCACGCAATCCAGTGGCAGCGCAGCCTGAAACGCTCATCGGGACGTACGATGGTGCGAGCCGCAACGGGTGAGGCAACACCCCTGCCGCGGCGTGAAACCGTAGGAGAGGGCTAGCTCATGTTCGCTGGTGGTCTGAAGCCGTGGCACATCATCGTGCTCGTCGTCGTGCTCATCCTGCTCTTCGGTGCGAAGAAGCTGCCGGATGCCGCTCGCGGCCTCGGCCGGTCGCTGCGCATCTTCAAGGCCGAGACCAAGGCGCTGACCGACGAGATGAAGGACAAGGACAAGGACGCCAAGGCCAAGGCGGACGAGGAGCCGAGCATCCCGGACGACCAGCCTTCGCCGATCAACGACAAGAAGGTCGCGCAACCGTCCGACTCGCAGCGCAGCTAACTCCTGCCGAGCTGCCGAGTCCGTGAATCTGTTGCCGCGCCGGCAAGGCGCGCGTAAACCAAGTCGCCGTCAGCGGGCCGCTGACGGATCGATGCCGCTCATGGAGCATCTGATCGAGCTCCGCACGCGGCTGTTCCGAGCCGTCATCGGCATCCTCGTCGGTACGGTCGCCTCGTTCTTCTTCTCCAAGGAGATCATCAACTTCCTGGAGCAGCCCTACTGTCAGGCACAAATGTCGGTCGGCAAGATGTGCCAGCCGCTCCAGCAGCTGCAGGTCACCGACTATCTCGTCACGCAGCTGAAATTCGGCCTCTATGTCGGCCTGATCATCTCGGCCCCCATCTGGCTTTACCAGCTGTGGAGCTTCATCACTCCGGGGCTGCACAAGCACGAGCGTCGATGGGCCTACTCGTTCGTTGCCGTTGCAACGCCTCTTTTCGTCGCTGGCGCCGTGCTCGCCTATTTCGTCATCGCGCGCGGCCTTGAGTTCCTGCTCGCGTTCGGCGGTGGGACCGGTGTGGTCGCCAACCTCGAGCTCAAAGGTTATATGGACTTCATCACCGGGATGATGGTCCTGTTCGGCTGTGGCTTCGAGTTTCCCCTGATTGTCGTCATGCTGAACTTTGCCGGCCTGGTGAGCGCGCGGCGGCTGCTGTCGTGGTGGCGGGTCTCCGTCTTCCTCATGTTCCTGTTCGCCGCGATCGTGACGCCGACACCCGACCCCTTCGGGATGACCGCGCTGGCGATTCCGATGGTCAGCCTCTACTTCCTCGCGGTCGGAGTCGCGTTCGTCCACGATCGCCGGAAGGCCCGCCGTTCCTCCGCCATGTACGGCAACGTGTCCGATGACGAGGCGTCGGTGATCGAGACCTCGGTCGAGGAGATCGAGGCGCCGAGCGGCAACTCGACTGACACGGCACAGCGCCGCCAGTACGACGACGACGCGACCTGATAGCCGACTGAGAAAAGTGCGGGCCCCGAAAGATTGCGGGGCCCGCACTTTTGTCGTACGGTCGTAGGCATGGACGCGAGGACCAAGCCGGGGCTGCGAGAGCGCAAGAAGCAGGAGACTCGCAGCGCTCTGGCCTGGGCCGCCATCCGGTTGGCGGTGCGGCGCGGCCTGGACAACGTCCTGGTGGAGGACATCGCGGCCGAGGTCGGGGTGTCACCACGTACGTTCAACAACTACTTCGCCAGCAAGGCCGACGCGATCGCCTCGCGGCACGTCGACCGGATGCGCCGGGTGGTCGCGGCACTTCCGGAGCGGCCGGCCACCGAGTCGCTGTGGCAGGCACTCGAGGAAGCGGTCGTCTCGCAGTTCCTGCAGCAAAGCGAGGACGCCGAGGCGATGCCTGATCCGCAGTGGCGCGGCGGCGTCCACCGGATGACTGCCGAGCCGTCCGTGCAGGCGGCGTTGCTGCGAGGCAGCCGCGAGGTTGAGCACGAGCTGGCGGCGGCGATCGCCGATCGCCTCGGCGTGCCGGCTGACCAGATGTATCCGCAGCTGGTCGCGTCGGCACTCGGCGTGGCCGTACGAGTCGCGCTGGACAACTGGTGGCGCGCCGACCCGCCGGTGACCGTACCGGCTGCGTTGCGTGCCGCGATCAAGAGGGTTTCCAACCTCTCTTCCTAGCTTTTCGGCAATACACAAGGAAAAGCATGCCTTCTTTTGGGCTGCCTGGAAACGGGAGATTTGTCATGATTCACGACGTGATTGTGGCCGGCGGTGGACCGAACGGGCTGTTGATGGCCACCGAGTTGGCGCTCGCTGGCCTGCGGCCGGTCGTCCTGGAGCGGCTGCCGCAGCGGTCGACCGCGCCGAAGGCCAACGGCTTGGTCGGCCGGGTAGTGCCGGCGCTGGACTATCGCGGACTGTACGAGGTGCTGTCCGGCCAGCTGCAACCGCCGCGGCCGGCACCCGGTTTCACCTTCGGCGCGTTTCCGCTGGATCTGTCCACATTGGACGATCCGTCGATCTACCTGCTGCCGATCCCGCAGCCGACGCTGGAAAAGCTGCTCGAAGAACGCGCCACCAGCCTCGGCGTCGATCTCCGGCGAGGCCAGGAAGTCACCGCACTGAGCCAAAACTCCGACACCGTGACGGTGCGGCTCAACGACACGTACGACCTGACCGCGCGTTATCTGGTGGCCGCCGACGGCGGTCGCAGCGTGATCAGAAAGTCGCTCGGCATCGGATTTCCCGGCATCACCGACGACCGGTTCACCGGCATCATGGGGCAGGTCGGCATCGCGAAGCCGACACCAGAGTCCAACGGCGACCTGGTGGTGCCGGGGCTCGGCCGCCTCAGGCGCGGCCATTACCGCACCGAGACCGGCATGGTGGCGATCGGTGCGATGCAGCCGGGCGTCTACCGATTTGGCGGCTATGAATGGGACGGCGAACCGGTGCCGGACACCGTGCCGGTGACCTTGGCCGAAGCCAGCGCGACGCTCAGCCGGATCCTCGGCGCGCAGGTCGAGGCGGTCGCGCCACCAGACGGCCACGAGCTGATGTTGACGCGCGCCAACGAGGGCATCAACTCACGGCAGGCCGACCGCTATCGGTCCGGCCGGGTCTTCCTGGTCGGCGACGCGGCACACGTCCACTCCGCGATCGGCGGACCTGGTCTCAACCTCGGCATGCAGGATGTTCTCAATCTGGGCTGGAAAATCGCCGCCGCGGTGCAAGGCTGGGCTCCGGACGGCCTGCTGGACACGTACGAAAGCGAACGGCGATCGGTCGGCGAGCGGGTCATCATGCACACCAGAGCTCAGACGGCGTTGCTGTCACCCGGTCCGAACGTCACCGCCATGCGACAGCTTTTCGGCGAGCTGCTGGAAAAGAAGGACAACCGGCAGCACATCTGCGACCTGATGTCCGGAGCGGACACGCGGTACGACATGCGCACGACCGGCCGGCATCCGCTGATCGGCCGGTGGATGCCTGACATCGACGTGAAAACGGCGGCCGGAGCGACCCGGATCGCCGAGCTCATGCGGAAGGCGCGGCCGGTGCTGCTCAGTTTCGGTGGTGCGCCGGCGATCGCGGCCGACTGGTCGGACCGTGTCGACCTCGTCGAGGCGGAGACCGCCGAGCCGCCGGCAGAGCTCGTGCTGATCCGACCGGACGCGTACGTCGCCTGGGCCGGCTCGGACGCCGACGAGCTGCGCGAGGCATTGGCGACCTGGTTCGGCGGGTAGTCGTGGCAACAGGATAAGCGGTGGCGGTGGACGTAGGGTCGAGGACATGCGAGACGTATCCCGGCAGAAGGTGCTCATCACCGGCGCGACCGGCGGCCTCGGACAGCAGGTCGCCACCGAGCTGGCCAGGCTCGGCGCCGCCGTCGTCATCCACGGACGCGACCCAGAGCGTGCCGCCGCCACTCGCGACAAGGTGGCGGCGGAGGCGCCGGACGGCACCCGGATCGACACCGCGGTGGCCGATCTCGCGTCGATCGCCGACGTCCGCCGGCTGGCCGCCGAGGTCGCCGACCGGCACAGCGACCTCACGATCCTGGTCAACAACGCCGGCGTCGGATTCGGCGTGCCGGGGGAGGGCCGGCAGGTCAGCCGCGACGGCATCGAGCTGCGCTTCGCGGTCAACTACCTGGCCAGCCACCTGCTCGCGCGGGAGCTGCTGCCGACGCTGACCCGCAACGCACCAGCGCGGATCGTGAACGTCGCCTCGATCGGCCAGGCGTCGTTCGTCGACGACCCGCTGGTGGAGCGCGACTACGACGGCGTACGCGCATACCGGCAGAGCAAGCTCGCGATGATCGCCGACACCTTCGCGCTGGCCGCCGAGACCGCCGGCACCGGCGTCACGGTCAACGCTCTGCATCCGGCGACGCTGATGCCGACCGGCATGGTCGTCGAGGCCGGCTGGAACACCATGGACAGCGTCGACACCGGCACCCGGTCGACGCTCCGGCTGATCGTCGATCCGGAGCTGGATGGCGTGACCGGACACTACTTCGACAAGCTCGAACGCGCCGAGCCGCAACCGGAGGCGCGTGATCCGCGGGCTCAGGCGGCGCTCGCCGAGCTCACCGCGCGGCTGCTCGCTCGCTGACCTCGTCGAAGTCGGCCTGGGTCCGCAGGATGTCGGCGGCGTGCTCGCGCAGCCAGCCGAACAACGTCGACAGCTGCTCGCTGGTGCCGGTGCCGAGCGGTGTCAGGCCATAGCTGACCTGTGGTGGCGTGGCCGGCTCGACCTGCCGCCACACCAGGCCGTCGCGCGTGAGCGTGCGCAGCGTCTGCGCCAGCATCTTCTCGCTGATGCCGTCGATACGTCGGCGCAACTCGAAAAACCGCAGTTCGCCGGAGCGCAGCGCGAGCAGGACCCAGACACCCCAGCGGCTGGTGACGTGGTCGAGCACCGTACGTGCCGGACAGTCGGTGTGGAACACGTCACTGTCGGCGTGCGCGGACCAGTTCGCGACCTGCTCCCCAACGTCCATGTCATGAGCTTACTTCCAGGTACGTCCTTACCAGAAGTAAGTCCGGTTCGTAGCGTCAGGCAGGCAAGCCAACCTGACGAGGAGTTCTCATGATCGTGGTAACCGGAGCGACCGGAAACGTCGGCCGTCCACTGGTCGACGCACTCGCGGCGGCCGGAGAGCAGGTGGTCGCGGTGGCGCGGCGATCGGCTGATCTGCCGGTGCGGCAGCACCTCGCCGACCTCGGCGAGCCGGCCAGCCTCAAGCCGGCACTCGACGGCGCCGACGCGGTGTTCCTGCTCATTGCCGGCGAGCAGCTGGTACGCGCACATCCCGGCGAGCTTCTGGAGGTCGTCAAGGGCAGCGGAGTGCGGCGCGTCGTGTTGTTGTCGTCGGTCGCCGCCGGCACCCGACCGACGGCCGTGTCGCACGACGGCCTGCGCGCGTACGAGCGCGCTGTGCGCGACTCCGGCCTCGAGTGGACGATCCTGCGGCCAGGCGGCTTTCAGTCCAACGCCCTGGCCTGGGCCGACATGGTGCGCACGAGCCGTACGGTCGCCGCGCCGTTCGGCGATGTCGCGGTGCCGATCATCGACCCGCGGGACATCGGCGAGGTCGCCGCCGCGGTGCTGCGCGGCGGCGGTCACCACGGTCGGACGTACGAGCTGACCGGCCCGGAGCCGATCTCGCCGCGGCAGCAGGCGGAGGCGATCGGCGCTGACGTACGGTTCGTCGAGCTGACCAGGGCGCAGGCGAAGAAGGCGATGCTGGCGTTCATGCCGGAGCCGGTCGCCGACGGCACGCTCGACATCCTTGGCGAGCCGACCGAGGCCGAGCGACGGGTGAGCCCGGCCGTCGCCGATCTGCTCGGTCGACGGCCCGGCACCTTCGCCGCGTGGGTCGGCCGCAACGCGACCGCTTTTGGCTAAACCTTCCGGAAAAACGTCCTGAGATCGGCAACCAGCACGTCCGGCTGTTCCATCGCGGCGAAATGGCCGCCGTGCTCGTATTCGGCCCAGTGCACGATGTTGTCGTATTTCTCCGCGAGCTGACGGATCGGCACGGACAGCTCCGCCGGGAAGACGGCGACGCCGGTCGGCACGGAGCCGGCCGGCGGGGGACCGCCGCGGAAGCCGGTGCCGGCGTGCGCCGACTCGTAGTAGAGCCGGGCGGAGGAGCCGGCGGTGCCGGTGAACCAGTAGATGCTGATGTTGGTCAGCATCTGGTCGCGGTCGATCGCGTCCTCCGGCCGGTCGGTCGAGTCGGTCCAGGCCTTGAACTTCTCGGCGATCCAGGACAGCTGGCCGACCGGCGAGTCGGTCAGCGCGTACGACAGCGTCTGCGGCCGGGTCGACTGCAGCATGCCGTAGGCCGAGCCGTCGCTGGTGAACGTCTTGGTGCGCTCGTACGACAGCTTCAGCCGTGCCTGGTCGGCCTCGCTGAGCCCGGCCAGCTCGGCCTCGGTCGGCTCGGTGCGCTGGATGCCGGTCGGCAGCATCGTGAGGTGGACGCCGGTGACCCGGTCGGTGTGGCCGAGACCGATGGAGCGCGAGATCATCGCACCCCAGTCGCCGCCGTGTACGCCGAAGCGCTCGTAGCCGAGCCGGCTCATCAGCTCGACGAACGCGTTGCCGACCCGGCTCAGGTCCCAGCCGGTCTCGGTGGTCGGTCCGGAGAAGCCATAGCCGGGGATCGACGGCGCGACCACGTGGAAGGCCTCGGCCGGGTCGCCGCCGTGCGCGGCCGGGTCGGTGAGCGGCCCGAGGATCCGCAGAAACTCGGCCACCGAGCCGGGCCAGCCGTGCGTGACCAGCAGTGGCCGCGCGGTCGGCTCCGCCGACCTGACGTGCAGGAAGTGCACGTTGGTGCCGTCGATCGTGGTGGTGAACTGGTCGTACGCGTTGAGTGTCGCCTCCGCGGCCCGCCAGTCGAAGTCGTTGCGCCAGTAAGCGGCGAGCTCCTTCAGATATGCCAGCGGTGTGCCGTATGACCAGCCGACGTCCGGCAGCTCGTCGGGCCAGCGGGTCCGGTCGAGGCGGTCGTGCAGGTCCTGGATGGCGGCGTCGGAGATCTCGATCCGGAATGGAGTCACGGCGTTGTCGTCCATGGTGCTCACATTATCGAGAATCCAGGACGTTTATGGTCCGCGATTGCTGGCAATGTAGGCGGCATGAGGGACACGTCCGCGCGGCTGCTCCGACTGCTATCACTGCTGCAGAGCCGGCGCGACTGGTCCGGCGCGGACCTGGCCGCCCGGCTCGCCGTGGACGTGCGGACCGTGCGTCGCGACGTGGACAAGCTGCGCGGCCTTGGCTATCCGGTGCACGCGTCACCAGGCGTGGCCGGCGGCTATCGGCTCGGGTCGGGCGCGGCACTGCCGCCGCTGTTGCTCGAAGACGACGAGGCAGTGGCGGTGGTTCTCGGCCTGCGGATCGCCGCCAACGGCACGATCACCGGCCTGGAGGAGACGTCCGTACGTGCGTTGGCCAAGCTCGAGCAGGTGCTGCCGGCACGTCTGCGGCAACGCGTCAACGCGCTGCAGGACGTGGTCGTGCCGATCCCCAACCTGGCACCGGCCGCCAACGCCGAGGTGTTGACCGCGATCGCGTCGGCCTGCCGCGACAAGCAGCGCCTGGTGCTGGACTATGCGCCGAAGGACCGGCCGGCCAGCCAGCGCACGGTCGAGCCGTACCGGCTGGTGCACACCGGCCGCCGCTGGTATCTGGTCGCCTTCGACCTCGCCCGTGACGACTGGCGGACGTTCCGGATCGACCGCGTGACCGGTGTGGCCGCGCGCGATGGCCGCTTCACGCCGCGAGACATGCCGGAGGAGCCGGGGACGTACGTGTCGCGCTCGGTCTCCACCCGGCCGTACCGCTATCAGGCGAAGGTCCTGTTGCACGCCAGCCTGCCGGCGATGCGCGAGCTCATCCCGCCGACCGTCGGCCTGCTGGAGGACGTCGACGAGCACAGCTGCCACCTGTACGCCGGCTCCGACTGGCCGACCTTCGTCGCGGCGCACCTGACCAACCTCGACGTCGACTTCGAGGTGTTGGAGCCGCCGGAGCTGGTGGAGCGGATACGCGCGATGGTCGACCGGCTGAGCCACGCCGTCGGCGACCGACCGCTACCGTGAGGGGATGCAGGGGAGCGCGCGCCAGTGGCGGTTCGCGATCGCGGTGTTGGTCGGTGCGGTGGCCGCCGCGTTGATGATGCCGGCCGACCGGGTCTCCGGCGCGGCGAACGAAAACGCAGGGACCCCGAGGGATCCCTGGGTCGTCGCTGGTTGACCTACTCGGCGCTCGGCAGTTCCTGCTTTCCGGACCGGATCGCGACCTTCTGCGGCTGCGGCTTCGGCCGCGCCACTCCGCTCACGCGTACGGTCAGCAGGCCCTGGTCGTAGTCGGCGCTCACCTGCTCGGCGGTGACACCCTTCGGCAGCGCGAAGTCGCGCCGGAACGAGCCATAGCGGAACTCGCGTACGAGCACCTTGCGCCCGTCCTCGGACGTCTGCTCGTCCTGCTGCTGGCGCTGGCCGCTGATCGTCAGCCGGCCGTCGGCGACCTCGACCTCCACGTCCTTCTCGACGTCGACGCCAGGCAGCTCCAGCGTCACCAGCACGTCGTCGCCGTCGGTCGTCACGTCCGCTGCCGGCACGAAACCAGCCGTCCGCACCTGACCCCAGCTGCGCCGGACGAGCCGGTCGAAGTCGGTGTCGAAACGAGCAAGTGCGGTGAACGGGTCCCACAGTTGAAGAGCCATCGTCAAACCTCCGTCAATCACTCACCTTACATGAGTCTCAACGACTCAACTTTGAGGATAATTCCTTGCGAAGGGTTTGGTAAGCGAAGAGGTCAGCGCGTTGTCAGCTGGAGCACCGCGTCGAGGCCGTGCACCTGGCCGACCGGCGACGCCGGCAGCAGCAGGCTGCGACAACCAACGACCACCGCGGCGCCGTCCGCAGCGGTGTCGCCGACCATCAGCGCGCGCTCCGGCTCGACGCCGAGGCGGTCGCAGCTGAGGCGGAAGATCTTCGGGTCCGGCTTCTGCGCCCCCACCTCGTAGGACAGCACGACCTCGTCGAACAGCCCGGCGAATCCGCTGGCGGCCAGCATCGGCCGCAGGTCGAAGCCGATGTTGCTGATCATCGCCGTACGGATGCCGCGCAGGCGCAGCTCGGCGAGGACCGGCGCGGCATCCGGATAGGCGATCCAGGTCGTCGGGTCGAGCAGGCGCTCATAGAGCGCCGTCGCCAGCTCCGGTGTCACGCCATCGACCGTCGACAGCAGGCCGGTGTACGCGCCGCGGTGCTGCTCCATCGACAGGTCACGCTCGGCGAACAGCCGGGCGTACTCGTCCGGCACGTGCGCCGGCAGTGGACCGCCGGCGCGGCCGGCGGCGACCAGTGCCGGCAGCAGCCGCTCGAACTCCGCCTCAGGCAGCGGATAGCCGGCCGTACGCGCGCCGCCGCGCAGCCAGTCTTCGGCAGCCTCCACCTGCATCAACGTGCCGTGGAAGTCGAACAGGACAGCGTCGATCGGAAGGCGCACGCCCCAACGCTAACCCGCGGCCGCTGGCACTCGACAGATGGCCTGCGCCACGGCGCGATCGAGGCCGTCGCGCTGACCGCGCCAGGCCACGATGCCGTCCGGCCGGACCAGCATGGCGCCGCCGGCCGACATCCCCGGCACGCGGCTGGCGGACACGTCGTACGTCCGCAACGGCAGCGGAAGGTCCCAGACCGGCCAGTGGCCGCCGTCGGTGAGCAGCGCGAACTCCGGTCCGGCGAGGTTCACCGTCGACACGCGCTCGCCGTCGAGGTCGAGCCACACGTGCGGCACACGCGTACCAGGCGACCCGTCGAGGTTGGCGGCAACGTCCGCGCGGTCGGCGAGGTCGGTGCGCGGCGGGTCGACGATCGCCGGCGAGATCTGCGGATACGCCAGCTGTGCCACCGGAAACTCGGCGATGCCGAGCGCGGCACGCTCAGCCGACTTCGTGCCGTCCCAGTGCACGTCCATGTTCCTGGCGCGCAACATGACCTGCTCCTGCGAAGAGCGCGCGAGCGACCGGCGCTCGGTCTCGTACGTGTCCAGCAGCGCGTCCCCGGCCACGCCTTGCAGCGCCAACGCCAGCTTCCAGGCCAGGTTGTGGCCGTCCGGGATGCCGGTGTTGAGGCCGAAGCCGCCGGTCGGCGGATGGACGTGCGCGGCGTCGCCGGCCAGGAACACACGGCCGGCGCGGAAGCGGTCGGCCAGCCAGAGGCTCGACCGCCACGGCAGTGCGCTGAGCACGTCGACCGGCAGCTCCGGCGCGCCGATCGCGGCGCGTATCAGCTCGGCGCAGCGCTCCGGCGGATAGTCGTCCATCGACTCGATGCCGGAGTTCATGATGTGGAACAGCCAGCGCTTGGGATAGTCGATGGAGATCAGGATGCCGCCGACCTGCTCGTTGTGAATGCCGCACATGCCGAAGGCCATCGGCGGGATCCACTTGCTGAGATCGGCTTCGAACAGCGTGTTGATGACGTATCCGTCGGCGAGCTTGCCCGGCCCGGAGCGGGTGATCCCGGCCAGTTCGCGTACGCGGCTGTTGGCGCCGTCGCAGCCGACGACGTACGCGGCCTCGATGACCTCGCCATCCTGGAGTGTCACGCGTACGCCATCGGGGTCCTGTTCGAGACTGGTGACGTCGGCGTCGAACCGTACGGTCACGCCGGCCTCCCGCGCCGCCGGCAGCAGGACGCTGTCGAGCCGGTCCTGGCTCACCTGCCCCATCGTCGCCGGAGTGACGGCCGCGAAGTCGTCGGTGGTCATGGTGAGCGGGGTACGCCGCGCGACCGTGGAGAAGTCGGCCCCGACGATCCGCTCCACGTCGATGCGGCCGGTCGCGCCACCGGTCGGACGCTGCACCTTCGCCAGCGCCGCGGTCAGTCCGGCGTCTTCCAGCACCTCGACGGCACGCAGGCCGAGACCGAGCGCGCGTGGGTGGATGGACACGCCGGACCGCCGCTCCACCAGCGTGGTCCGTACGCCTTGACGCGCGAGGAAGAGGGCCGTCGCCAGGCCGACACTGCTGCCGCCGACGACGAGGACGGATGTATCAGGCACCGAGCCTCCAACTGAGTACGCCGTACGCGATCGAGTACACCGTACCCAGTTTCTGAACACAAAGCCACCGCGACAAAGGGTGCCGCGGCGAACGGCACCGAATGTCCCGGTGTGTGAGTTATGCCGGAGTGAGGTGCGTCTTGCGCCGGCCGATGAACGTCATCGGTACGGCGAGCAAGGTCGCGATACTGGCGGCGAGCCCGGTCCGGCGGTGCCGGCCGCGATAGCCGCGGTGGTCGTCTTCAGGTGCGGTGTTCTGCGTGTCCATCACGGACCCCCGATGGTTGCGCATGGTCAACATCGCCAGAGTGACAAGTACCCGGCCAACCGGCGCGGCAAACCCCGAAGTGCTGTCCGAACGGCCGGTGAGAAGGGACTTTGGTCTCGGTCGGCGCACGGCTGTCGAAATCCGTGCCGCGGTTCCGATCACCCGGCGTACCCCACGGACGAGAGGATGACCGTCATGACCGAGCAGATCCGGCCGTACGCGATCGACGTGCCGCAGGCCGAGCTGGACGAGCTGCGCGACCGGCTCGGCCGCGTGCGCTGGACCGAGGAGCTGGACGACGCGGGATGGGACTACGGCGTGCCGGTCGACCACCTGCGCAAGCTGGTCGCGTACTGGCGCGACGAGTACGACTGGCGGGCCTGGGAACGGCGGCTCAACGCGTATCCGCAGTTCACCACCGAGATCGACGGCCAGACCATCCACTTCCTGCACGTACGGTCCAGGCGGCCGGACGCCTTGCCGCTGCTCATGCTGCACGGCTGGCCGGGGTCGGTGGTGGAATATCTGGACGTGATCGAGCCGCTGAGCGCCGACTTCCATCTGGTGATCCCGTCGCTGCCCGGCTTCGGCTTCTCCGGTCCGACGAAGGACCGCGGCTGGTCGCCGTGGCGGATGGTGCCGGCGTTCGTCGAGCTGATGAAACGGCTCGACTACGGCTCGTACGGTGTGGTCGGCAACGACTGGGGTTCCTACATCGCGCCGGAGATCGGCCGGGCCGCGCCGGACAACGTGGTCGGCGTGCACGTCCAGCAGGTCTGGTCGGAGCCGTCCGGCGACCCGGAGGAGCTGGCACGGCTGACCGAGCAGGAGCGCGCGGCGGTCGCGGAGAACGAGTGGTTCTCCGGAAACGGCGGCGCGTACGACAAGGTGCACCGGCAGATCCCACAGACCCTCGCGCACGCCCTGGCCGACTCACCGGTGGGGCTGCTGGCGTGGAACGGGCAGCTCTGGCGCGACAGCGTCGACATCGACTTCGGCCTCACCAACGTCAGCATCTACTGGCTGACCGGCACGATCGCGTCGGCCATGCGGATCTATCGCGAGTTCTATGTCGCGGAGCCGGTCGCCAAGGAGCGGACGACCGTACGGCTGGGGCTGGCGATGTTCGAGTACGACTGGAACTCGGTGCGGACGCTGGCCGACCGCGACCACGCCAACATCGCCTCCTGGAACGTCTATGACGGCGACGGCCACTGGGCCGCGCATCAGGCCACGGACACGTACGTCCAGGATGTCCGCGCGTTCTTCGGCCACTAGATAGCTTTCGCGAAAGGGAGCTGGCTAGTCTCGGCGCATGACCGCTGCTCCGGACTTCGCTGACGACATCGTCTCCGCGTGGGGTCGCGAGCTGCCGCAGGTGGAGAGCCGGCCGTTGGAGCTGACCAAGCGCATCGGCCGGCTCGCCGGTTTGGTGGACGCGGCGACGCACGGCGTGCTGGAGCGGCTGGGACTGACGAAGGCCGAGTACGAGGTGCTGGCTCGGCTGCGTGCCGCCGGCGCGCCGTACGAAGGCAAGCCGAACGAGCTGACCAGGTCGTTGTCGATGTCCTCCGGCGGCACGACCAACGTGCTGCACCGGCTGGTCGACGCGGGCCTGGTCGCGCGCAAGGCCGACGAAGGCGACCGGCGCAGCACCTGGGTCTATCTCACGCCGAAGGGGATCGAGGCGGCGGAGGAGGTCGTCCTGGCCACCAACGAGGCACAGTCGGCGCTGCTCGGACGGCTGCCGGAGGCGACCGCGCGAGCGCTGGCCGACCTGCTCCGCGACGCGTTGCGCGACCTGGAGGCGCCCGCGCCGGCCTACCGGCGGTGAAAGTCGTTCGCCACGCGCCGTAGCCTGGACCTATGAGCAGCCCCGCCGAGCGCTTCACGCGCTCTCAGGAACGGGCCGCCCATCCGCAGCTGACCGAGTTCGCCGCCGGTCTCGCCTTCCAGCTGGACGACTTCCAGGTGCGCGCCTGCCGCGCGGTCGAAGACGGCTCCGGCGTGCTGGTCGCGGCGCCGACCGGCGCCGGCAAGACGGTGGTCGGCGAGTTCGCCGTGCACCTCGCGCTGAGCGAGGGTCGCAAATGCTTCTACACGACGCCGATCAAGGCGTTGTCCAACCAGAAGTACGCGGACCTGGTGGCCCGGCACGGCGCGGCCAACGTCGGCCTGCTGACCGGTGACAACGCGATCAACTCGCGCGCACCAGTGCTGGTGATGACCACCGAGGTGCTGCGCAACATGCTCTACGCGGGGTCCAGCACGCTGGAAGGCCTCGGCTTCGTCGTGATGGACGAGGTCCACTACCTGGCCGACCGGTTCCGCGGCGCGGTGTGGGAAGAGGTGATCATCCATCTGCCGTCCTCGGTGGCCCTGATCTCCCTGTCGGCGACGGTCAGCAACACCGAGGAGTTCGCCGACTGGCTGGTGACCGTACGCGGCCACACGGCCGTCGTGGTGGACGAGCACCGGCCGGTGCCGCTCTGGCAGCACATGCTGGTCGGCAACCGGCTCTTCGACCTGTTCAGCACCAAGTCGGGAAGCCAGCAGAAGGACGTCGACGAGGAGTTGATGCGGCACACGCGCGACATCCTGCGGCGTACGTCCGAGTCGTCCTTCGCGCCGGGCCGCGGCCGGCGCCGCGGCGGTCCGTCCAGCCGCCGGCCTCCGCGCGGCCTGGTGCCGTCGCGGCCGGACGTCATCGAGCGGCTCGACCGCGAAGGCCTGCTGCCGGCGATCACGTTCATCTTCAGTCGCGCCGGCTGTGACGCGGCCGTACAGCAGTGCCTGCGCGCCGGCCTGCGGCTGACGACGAGCGAGGAGCGCGCCGAGATCCGCCGGGTCGCCGAGAAGCACACCGCCGAGCTGGGCGCCGAGGACCTGCAGCTGCTCGGCTACTGGGAATGGATGGAAGGCCTGCAGCGCGGCCTGGCCGCACATCACGCCGGCATGCTGCCGACCTTCAAGGAGGTCGTCGAGGAGCTGTTCGTACGCGGCCTGGTCAAGGCCGTCTTCGCCACCGAGACGCTCGCGCTGGGCATCAACATGCCGGCTCGTACGGTCGTGCTCGAGCGGCTGGTGAAATACAACGGCGAGGCCCACGTCGACATCACGCCGGGGGAGTACACGCAGCTCACCGGCCGTGCCGGCCGCCGCGGCATCGACATCGAGGGCCACGCGGTCGTGGTGTGGGCGCCGGGGACCGACCCGCGGCACGTCGCCGGCCTGGCCTCGACGCGCACGTATCCGTTGCGGTCGTCGTTCCGGCCGTCGTACAACATGGCCGTCAACCTGGTCGGCTCGGTCGGCCGGGCGCGCGCTCGCGAGCTGCTGGAGTCGAGCTTCGCGCAGTTCCAGGCCGACCGGTCGGTGGTCGGGCTGGTGCGGCAGGTGCAGCACAACACCGAGGCGCTGGCCGGCTACCAGAAGTCGATGACCTGCCACCTCGGCGACTTCGAGGAATACTTCAAGCTCCGCGCGGCGATCAACGAGCGCGAGAAGGCCCTGTCGCGCAGCCGCGGCTCACAACGCCGTGCCGCCACTCTGCAGACCCTGGAGGCGCTGAAGGCCGGCGACGTGATCCACGTACCGACCGGCCGGCGCTCCGGCTTGGCGGTGGTGCTCGACCCCGGCCTGTCCGCGCTGACCGAGCCACGGCCCCTCGTGCTCACCGAGCAGCGGTGGGCCGGCCGACTCTCGCCGGCCGACTTCACCGGCGAGGTCGAGCCGCTCGGGCGCGTACGCGTGCCGAAGAACTTCGACCATCGCTCGCCGCAGGCTCGCCGTGACCTGTCCTCGTCGTTGCGCAACGCCGACCTCCGCGAGCCGTCGAGCCGTCGCCGGCGCGGCGTGGCCGGTGACGACCCGCAGCTGCTGGAGCTGCGCGAGGCGATGCGGCGACATCCGTGCCACGGCTGCGCCGACCGCGAGAGCCACGCGCGCTGGGCCGAGCGCTATCACCGACTGTCGCGCGACACCGAGTCGTTGCGGCGACGCGTGGCCAACCGTACGAACACTCTGGCGCGCACCTTCGACAAAGTCTGTGACCTGCTGGAGTCGCGCGGCTATCTGCTGCCGCACGCCGACGTGGACGCCGGCGCGGCGCCGGACGAGGTCACCGGCATCGGCCGGCGGCTCGCGCGGATCTGGTCGGAGTCGGACCTGCTGGTCGCCGAGTGCCTGCGCGCCGGCACCTGGGACGGCCTCAGCGCCGCCGAGCTGGCGGCCGCGGTGGCCGCGATCGTCTACGAGTCGCGCGGTCCAGGCGAGGAGACCTCCGCGGTGCCGCGCGGGCCACTCGCCGACGCGCTGGCGGCCACCGCGCGGCTGTGGGCCGAGCTGGAGGCCGACGAGTCCGAGCGTGGCCTGTCGCTGACGCGGCAGCCCGAGCTCGGCTTCGTCTGGCCGGTCTACCGGTGGGCTCGCGGCGAGCCGCTGGAGCGCGTACTGCGTGCGACCTCCGGCTCCGGACCCGACGGCGAGCTGCCGGCCGGCGACTTCGTACGGTGGTGCCGCCAGGTCATCGACCTGCTCGACCAGCTCGGCGGCACCGACACACCGATCGCCGCGACGGCCCGCTCCGCCGTCGACGCCGTACGCCGCGGCGTCGTCGCCTGGTCCTCGCTCGGTTAGGCAGTGGCCTCGGCGAGGGCCGTACGCAGGCGTTTGATGGAGTTGGCGACCCCCCAGCGCTTGGCGAGGGCCTCCAGCGCCTCCGGGTCGGCCGGCTCGGCGGGGATGGCGTCGTCGAGCACCGGCAGGTCGATGTCGCGGACGACGCGTACGACCTTGGCCGCGGCGACCAGGTAGTCGCGCGCGGCGGCGAGCTTGCCGCGGTGCGTACGACCCAGAGCCGTGTCGCCGTCGTCGTCGATGGCCTCGATGAGCCGCTCCACCGAGCCGTAGCGGCTGATGAGTCCGGCGGCGGTCTTGTCGCCGATGCCGGCGACACCTGGCAGGCCGTCGCTCGGGTCGCCGCGCAGCACGGCCATGTCGGCGTAGCCGGACGGCGGCACGCCGTACTTCTCGCGTACGCCGGCGTCGTCCATCACGACCAGTTTGGCGATGCCGCGGCCGATGTAGACGACCGAGACGCCGGCCGCGTCGTCGGTGAGCTGGAACAGGTCGCGGTCACCGGTGACCACCTCGACCGGAGACGGTCCGCGGGTGGCCAGCGTGCCGATGATGTCGTCGGCCTCGTAGTCCGGCGCGCCGGCGGTCGCGATGCCGAAGGCGTGCAGGATCTCCAGGATCGCCGGGATCTGCGCGGCCAGCGGGTCCGGCGTGTCCTCGGCGCCGGGGGGACCGCCGAGGTCGAGCCGGTGGGTCTTGTAGGACGGCAGCAGCTCGACCCGCCAGGCCGGCCGCCAGTCCAGGTCGAGGCAGGCCACCAGCCGTGACGGCCTGCGCTGCTGCACCAGCGCGGCCAGCATGTCGCAGAAGCCGCGGATCGCGTTCACCGGTGTGCCATCCGGCGCGGTGATCTTCTCCGGGATCGCGTAGAACGCTCGGAACCAGAGGCCGGCCGAGTCCAGCAGCATGAGAGGTCCTGTCACCCGACCCATGATGCCGGATATCACGTTGGACACCGTCGACGGTGTTGCTAACGTGGAGTCGCTTCCCGCGCAGCGAGCCGCACACGGAGGAGCCGGCGGTCGGCCAGCCAATCGAGGCTGGTTCTCCGGACCGCAAGAGATCCGCAAACCGGCGGATGTCCGTACGTCTGGGTACGGACGGAGGGGCGGCTGTGTTTCCGTACCCTCCTTCGAAAGGCATCACCATGAAGATCGGACTCGGCCTGCCGGCCATCGCCGACCGCGCCGTCCTGCTCGAGTGGGCCGGCCGCGCCGACGCCGGCTCATTCAGCACGCTCGCTCTGCTCGACCGGCTGGTCTACGACAACCCGGAACCGCTGGTCACCCTGTCCGTGCTGGCCGGCGCGACCGAACGGATCCGGCTGCAGACCGAGGTGCTGCTGGCGCCACTGCGGGAAACGCCGCTGCTGGCCAAACAGGCGGCCACGCTCGACCGGCTCTCCGGCGGTCGCTTCACGCTCGGCATCGGCGTCGGTGGTCGCGAGGACGACTTCGCCGTCGCAGGCGTCGACCTGGCCACGCGCGGCCGCCGACTGGACCGGCAGATGACCGAGCTTTTTCAGCTCTGGTCGGGAAAAGTCGTCGGCCCTGCGCCGCTGGAGGGCTCACCGGAGGTCCTGTTCGGCGCGTTCCGGCCGGCCGCGCTCGCCCGGGTCGCGAAGTTTGGCCACGGCCTGATCGCGGCCGGCGCCGCGCAGTGGCGGCCGCGGGTGATCGAGACCGTACGCGAGCAGTGGCAGGCCGCCGGCCGGCCCGGCCAGCCGCGGATCGTCATCCAGGTGAACGCGACCCTCCGCACCGCAGCAGACGAGGCTCGCACGAACGTGCTCGCCTACTACGGCGAGCCGTACGGTCACCAGGTCGCGGCTGGCCTACTCGACACACCCGAGCAACTGCTGGCCGCGATCGCCGACGCAGAGCATGCCGGCGCCGACGAGCTCATCCTCTACAACTGGTCGACCGATCCCAACCAGGTCACCGAAATCGCCGCCGTCATCGCCGCCGGCTGACTATTCCGACCGGTTGTCTCGATCAATGAGCAGCTGGATCGACTCCGCGATTTGGCTGATGCCAGCCGCCATACCATCGAGCCGGCCACGCACACCGCTCATCTCGTAGTTCAGCTCCGCCGGCCAGCACGCGAGCTGCCGCCGCATCCGCGCGGGTGCGGCGGACCTCGGTGGTCAAGTCCTCGACCTTTGTCTCCAGCCTGGAAATGCGGGACTCATGGTCGTCTGGCTGGCTCATGGGCATCAGCGTACAGCTGTCAGACGCCACCAAACGCTACGTGGCTGACCGATCATGTTGAGTGATCGGTTCGGTCAGATGATCGGTTTTGGCCGCGGCCGGAAGCACGGCTGTGATCGCGTCCTGACGCGGCGCTTTGTGTCGCGGTTGGCGTCACTTGCGGCGATATTTATGAGTCGCTTAAGTATTTCCGCTGCTGGCGTCGGGTACGGTCGCGGCCGTGGAAGACATCGACCGCACGATCGTCGCGGCGCTCGCTCAGGATGGCCGGTGCAGCTACACCGACCTCGCCGAGCGGGTCGGCCTCTCCGTCTCCGCCGTGCACCAGCGGGTCCGACGGCTCGAGCAACGCGGGGTGATCTCCGGCTACTCGGCGAACGTCAACCTGGAGTCGGTCGGCCTGCCGCTCACCGCGTTCATCGCGATCAAGCCGATCGACCCGGGCGCGCCGGACGACGCGCCGGAGCGGCTGAGGCACCTGCCGGAGATCGAGTCCTGCTACAGCGTCGCCGGCGACGAGTTCTATCTGCTGAAGGTGCGGGTCCGCTCGCCCGGCGACCTGGAGCGGCTGCTGCAGGACATCCGCACGTCCGCGTCGGTGTCCACGCGTACGACCGTCGTGCTGTCGACACCGTACGAGCGGCGTCCGCCGGCGCTGTAGTTCACTGGCCGGATGAGCACGCTCTACCGGCACGGCATCATCCGCACGACCGGCGGGCCGGCCTCCGCCGTCCTGGTGGCCGATGGCCGGATCGCCTGGCTGGGAACGGATTCCGCGGACATCTCCGCCGACACGGTCGTGGATCTGAACGGCGCGTACGTGCTGCCGGCGTTCGTCGACGGTCACGTACACGCGACCGCGACCGGGCTGGCACTCGGCGGCCTGGACCTGACCGGCGTTCCGTCGTTGGCCGCGATGTTGGCGGCCGTACGCGCACACGCCGAGCGGCTGCCTCGCGACGCCGTCCTCCTCGGACACGGCTGGGACGAGAGCCGGTGGACCGATCGCCGGCCTCCCACAGCGGCTGAGCTGGACGTGGCGGCCGGCGGGCGGCCGGCATATCTCTCGCGTACGGACGTGCACTCCGCGGTCGCCTCGACGGCTCTCCTGCGCGAGATCACCCCGTCCAGCAAGGGATTCGCCGCGTCGGGACACCTGACCGTCGACGCGCATCACGCCGCACGCGCGATCGCGTACGCTTCGGTGACCGCTGACCAGCGGCGTGCCGCGCAGCGGCTGACACTGCAGCGCGCCGCCTCGCTCGGCATCGCAGCGCTGCACGAGTGCGGCGGACCTGACATCGCCGGCGAGGACGACTTCACCGAGTTGTTGGGCCTGGCCGGCAATGAGCCGGGTCCGGCGGTCTTCGGCTACTGGGGCGAGCTGGGGGAGGCGGCGAAGGCTCGCGAGCTCGGCGCGATCGGCGCCGGCGGAGACCTCTTCGCGGATGGCGCGATCGGTTCGCACACCGCCGCGCTGTCTTGCGACTACCTGGATTCGGCCGGCAGGGGACACGCCTACCTGTCGGCGGAGCAGGTCCGCGACCACGTGCTGGACTGCGCGAGTTTGGGGCTGTCGGCCGGATTCCATGCGATCGGCGACGCCGCGGTTGGCGCGGTGGTGTGCGGCTTTGGCTACGCGGCTGAGAAAGTCGGCGCCGCCGCGATCCGAGCCGGCCGGCACCGGATCGAACACGCGGAGATGGTGGACGACACGGCCATCGCGCGGATGGCCGAGCTGGGGATCATCGCCAGCGTCCAGCCGGCCTTCGACGCGGCCTGGGGCGGTCCGGCCGGCATGTACGCGGAACGGCTCGGTGCCGACCGCGCGGCGACCCTGAATCCCTTTGCGGCACTGCACAACGCCGGCGTACGGCTGGTGCTTGGCTCCGACTCTCCGGTGACGCCGATCGATCCGTGGGCCGGCGTACGCGCGGCCGTCGAGCACCGGACCGCCGAACACGGACTCACCTGGCGGGCGGCGTACGACGCGCACACTCGCTCCGGCTGGCGGGCGGTCGGACAGGACGGTGGCGCGATCGCGGTCGGTGCGCCGGCGCATCTGGCGATGTTCCGGGCCGAATCCGACCCGTACGGCGACCTCCAGGAGCCGCCGGACTGTGTCCGTACGCTCGTCGGCGGAGCCGTGATCCACGCCGCGTAGCACACGTTGTCGGTGTGCCGCTGGCGACACGCCGAAGACTGGCAAATTCGTTGATGAAAAGCCGGTGAACGCGGCATGGCGATGACCTGCGAAAAGGTGCCAAACCCCCAGGTCAGGCCGACCTTGCGAGGCTACCGCCGGAGTGCCTAATGTGCTCCACGTCGTACTCCAGGAAAAGGGCTGCCGGGACGTCGTCCTTCGTGCAACCCCTGAGCAGCGCGCACAAGGGCGTAACGCCAGGCTCAGCGGGTGAGCGGGGAAGGCCCCCTTCCAGTGGCGGTCCTCTGGTGGTGCACAGCACTTGGAGGCTTGGGGGGACCGTTAGACAACAAGGTCGCGCATTCAGCCAGTGTGTGCGGTCTTGGACCGAAGGCCACTTCCACCACTGTGTGAACGCCACCTGGGCATGACACCTGTGGGCGCAGACGGTGCGTCGCCGTCCGAGGCGCGACCCAGCCGCGTCGCCGGACCGCCTCGCCTTCGAGGCGGTCCGCCGCCGCGGCGCCGACCCAGACAGCACTGACAACTCCCGCGCGGCGCCTTGTCAGCCGCGTACGGCCATCCGGTCACATTCGGGGTGTATCTCGGCGGGTGGCCTGACCCCGCGTGTCCTCACGATGCACAATGCATTGACGGTCGTAGAGGCCCCGACAGGAGTTGACGCGTGGCAGTGACGCTGGACAAGCCCATCGAGGCCGGAGCCGACCCGGAACCGGCACGCGATCCCTGGTACGCGAAGCCGCTGCCGTGGTGGGCGGTGATCCTCGGTTCGGTCGTCTCCGGTGTGCTGCTGTGGCTGGCGTTTCCGCCGGTCGGGCTCTGGTGGACCGCGCCGATCGCCATCGCGCTCTTCGCGTTGACGCTGCGCGGCCAGCGCAAGCGGCGTGGCGCGTGGGCCGGCTATCTGTTCGGCCTGGTGTTCTTCACGCTCGTGCTGCACTGGGCCGGCACGTTCGTCGGCTCCGTCTGGTTGCTGCTGCCGGTCTCGCAGGCGGCCTTCACCGCGCTGCTCGGCTTCCTCACGCCGCTGACCTGGCGTAAGCCGGTCCTGCTGCCGGCGCTGACCGGCGGTGCCTGGGTGATCTCGGAGGCGCTGCGGTCCCGCATCCCGTTCGGTGGCTTCCCGTGGGCCAGGGTCGCGTTCTCGCAGTCGGACGCGCCGACGCTGAAGCTCGCCTCGATCGCCGGCGCTCCTGGTGTCACGTTCGTGGTGGCCGCCGTCGGCGGCCTGCTGGCCCTGGCGGCGATCTGGCTGATCACCGAGCGGCAGAGCCGCCGTTGGGCCATCGCCGGGCTCGCGGCCGGCGCGGTCGCGCTGATGGCCGTCGGTCCGCTGGTGCCGACGCCGGCGCCGAGCGGTCCGACCGTGACGGTCGCGGTCATCCAGGGCAACGTGCCCCGGCTCGGCCTGGACTTCAACGCGCAGCGGCGAGCGGTGCTGGACAACCACGTGAAGACCACACTGAAGCTCGCCGACCAGGTGAAGGCCGGCACCGCCAAGCAGCCGGACTTCGTGATCTGGCCGGAGAACTCCTCCGACATCGACCCGCTGGCCAACGCCGACGCGTACGCGGAGATCACCATGGCGGCGAAGGCGATCAAGGTGCCGATCATGATCGGCGGCATGATGAACGGCCCCGGCCCGACGCACGTCAGCAACACCTCGATCGTGTGGAGCCCGGTCAGCGGACCCGGCGAGCGGTACGTGAAACGGCATCCGGTGCCGTTCGCCGAGTACATCCCGCTGCGGCCGATCGCGCGGATGGTCACCGACAAGGTCGACCTGGTGCCGCGCGACTTCTATCCCGGTGACCGGATCGGCACGATGACGCTGGGGAAGTACACGGTCGCCGACTCGATCTGTTTCGAGGTCGCCTACGACGACCTGGTGCACGACGCGGTCGCCGCCGGCGGCCAGATGATCACCGTGCAGACCAACAACGCCACCTTCGGCAAGACCGAGGAGAGCGCGCAACAGCTGGCGATGGTGCGCTTCCGGGCCGCCGAGTACAGCCTGCCGGCGCTGATGGCCTCCACCACCGGCATCTCCGCGGTGGTCGACCACAACGGCGGCGTCGTCCAGCACAGCGGCCTGTTCGAGCAGGCCATCCTGGTTCAGCAGGTCCAGCTCGCGCGGCCCGGCCAGCAGACCTCTACGCTGGCGGCACTGCTCGGGGTCTGGCCCGAGCTGCTCGGCAGCGTGGCCACCGCCGCGGTGCTCGGGTGGCTGTGGGTCGGCATCCCGTGGCGCCGTAAGCGTCGGGAGGGACTGGGTGAGTAGGCAGCCGGCTGAGGACGACACGCAGTTTCCGGAGTATCCCGGGCTCGGCCGTGTGCTGGTGGTCATCCCGACGTACAACGAGGCCGACAACATCCGCGAGATCGTCGGCCGGCTGCGCGCGGCGGTGCCGGAGGCCGGCATCCTGGTCGCCGACGACAACAGCCCCGACGGCACCGGACGGATCGCCGACGAGTTGGCCGCGGCCGACGACCAGATCCAGGTGCTGCACCGGCCTGGCAAGCAGGGGCTCGGCGCGGCGTACATCGCCGGCTTCCGGTGGGCCGGCGAGCACGGCTACGACGTGGTCGTGGAGATGGACGCCGACGGCTCGCACGCGCCGGAGGAGCTGCCCCGACTGCTCAACGCGCTGCGTTCGGCCGACGTGACGATCGGCTCGCGCTGGGTGCCGGGTGGCAAGGTGCTCAACTGGCCGAAATACCGCCACGGCGTCTCGCGCGGCGGCAACCTGTACGTACGGATGGCGCTGCGGATGCCGGTGCGGGACGCCACGGCCGGATTCCGGGCCTACCGGATGACCGCGCTGAACAAGATCGACCTCGGTGCCATCGCGTCCCAGGGCTACTGCTTCCAGGTCGACCTGACCTGGCAGGCGTCGCAGGCCGGGCTGCACATCATCGAGGTGCCGATCACCTTCGTGGAGCGCGAGCGCGGCAAGAGCAAGATGAGCTCCAAGATCGTCTACGAGGCGTACTGGCGGGTCACCGCCTGGGGGGTCAGGTCGCGGCTGGACGGCCTGCTGCGCCGCAAGCGCTGAGCCTGAGCTGACCCTGAGCTGGCGCTGAGTTTCGCTGCCGCCGCTGGCCGGGTGCTTATAGCCTCGGTGGGGAAGGCCGACGAAGGAGGCAGGCGGTGCGCTGGTTCGTCATCACGGTGGCAGCACTGGTCGGCACCGCGATCCTGGAAGTCGCGCTGATCGCGGCGTCGGTCCACTATCTCGGCGTGCTGGTGACGCTGCTGCTGATGGTGGCCACGTCGGCGCTCGGCTTCTGGCTGCTCACCCGGCAGAGCTCGCGCGCCTGGCGTGAGATGCGGTCGGCGACCGCCGACCAGCGTCCGCCGACCGCGGAGGCGGTGGACGGTGTGTACGCGCTGGTCGCGTCGCTGCTGGTGGTCGTCCCAGGTTTCCTGACCGACGCGATCGGCCTGATCGCGCTGATCCCGGTCGTACGCCGCGCCGTGCACCGGCGCGTGCTGGCTCGGCTCGCGCTGCGGCTGCCGCCGTCGATGGTCGGGCCGGTGCGCGTACAGGCGAAACGCGGGCGGAGCTCGGCCACGCACACACCGACGACGCCGACCACATCGGTCGACGCGCGCCAGCTCGACATGGGCACGATCGTCGAAGGCGACGTGCGTTAGCCCGTCTGTAAACGCGCACGGAAAAAGCCTTCCCCTCGGTCGGAGAAGGCTTCGCTCGTGCGGTTGACGAGCCACCCGCCGGCGGCGCTGGCGACGGGTGAACCTCAGGTGAGCGGTGGCCGCTCACCGGTCTCAGGCGGACTTGCTCCGCCGGCCGCGCAGGACCTCCAGGCGCTCCGCCAGGACCTCCTCGAGGTCGGCGACGCTGCGCCGCTCGAGCAGCATGTCCCAGTGCGTACGCGCCGGCTTGGTCTTCTTGGCCTCCGGCTCGGCACCGTCGATCAGCCGACCGAGGTCGCCGTGCCGCTGGCACTCCCACATCAGCGGGATCTCCGCGTCGGCCGCGAACGGCACGGTGAAGTCGTGGCCGTGCGGGCAGCGGTATGACCCCTCCTGGCGGGGCGCCAGTTCGGTGTTGCGGTCGGTCTCGTAGCTAACGGCACCGAGACGGCTGCCGCGCAAAGTGCGCTCACCCATGTGTGGCACCCCTTCCTGATAAACACTTTCGCTCTGAGTAACGACGAGCAGAGCGAAAGGATTCCCACTTTTCCGCTCCGGTACGCCATGGTCCCGGAGTTCGCCCACTCATGGGAAGGACGTCGGACGTTTATCCGCATGACACTTCTCACGCTAATTGTGGCGCAGATCACAAACTTCGACCACTGCTCAGATGAGCGGCGGACGATTGCGGATCGTCGTCCCGTTTGTCCCGACTTACGGTCTTGTTCTTCGGCCTTTGTCGGCCACTCGTACCGGACCGGCCGCTCTCAGTGAACTCTCAGGCAGGCACGTGACCTTCACCACTGCTGTCGAGTTGCGGACGCGGCGCGGCGTGGCGGCCGTCACGACCGAACCGCCGGAGCGCGCGTACGAACAAACCGACGGGTCGGTCCGGCAATGCGGCGGCGTTGGCGACAACCGAGCGATCTGTACGGAGAGTGACGAACGGCTGGATTCTGAGAACGTTTTCCAAGGTCGAGCTCAGTCTGCGGAGCGGACAGTCGCCGGCACTGGAGGCGTCAGTGCCGGCGCGATCTGGTCGAAGGCCGCGGTGGCCAGCTCGGTCAGCGAAACGTCCTCGTCCTGGTCCAGCCAGCGGCCCAACGCCGCGCGCGTGCCGGCTGCCGTGATGCTCGCCGCGACCCGCGGGAACAGGTCGCGGTCGGCATCCAGGCCGGTCCGTGCGGCGATCGCCTCCGACAGCGATCGCTCCAGCGCCGCGTACGAGGCCAGCTGGTAGGGGACGACCGACGGCGTGCGGTGCAGCATCCGCATCTCCGCGGCCCATCGGCGCGCCTGGTCGCGCGGACCGGCCTCGTTGAGCAGCAACAGGACGACGGCGCGTAGTGAGTCGGCGATGGACTCGTTGGCCGGACGGGCGGCCAGCTCGGTGACGAGTCGCTCGGCGCGCAGCCGGCTCTCGGCGACGATCGCCTCCTCTTTGCAGGCGAAGTAGTTGAAGAACGTACGCGGTGAGACCTCGGCCTCGGCCGCGATGTCGTCGACCGTCACCTTCTCCACGCCGTGGCGCAGGCACAGCCGGACGGCCGCGTGCGCCAGCGCGAGCTTGGTGGCGTGCTTCTTGCGCTCGCGCAGGCCGTCGGGCTGGTCAACCATGCCTGTCATTAAAGCATCCATTGCACTTGGTGAAAGCTTGCAGAATCTGCAAGAAGCTGCCTACGGTAGAGGCAGCAAAGACCGGTACGGGATAGATCGCCGTGTTCACGACCCGTTCGCCTGACCTCGGGAGGTTCTGATGACCCAGACCGCCGCGCAGCCGCTGCCGCGGGAACGGAAATGTCCGCTGGACCCACCACACGAGTACGAGCGGCTGCGTGCGGACACGCCAGTCCGGCCGCTGGCCTTCCCCAACGGCAGCACCGGCTGGCTGGTCAGCCGCTACGCCGACGTGACCGCGGCGCTGGTCAACCCGGCGCTGAGCTCGGAGCGCCGGTTCAACAACAGCCCGGTCGCGACCGTGCAACTCACCGAGGAGGAGCGTAAGGAGGCCGGACTCGCGGCGTCCTTCATCGGCATGGACCCGCCGGACCACACGCATTACCGGCGGATGCTCACCGGCCAGTTCACCGTGCGCCGGATGAAGTCGCTGACGCCACGCATCGACCAGATCGTCGACGAGCACCTGGACGCGATGCAGGCGGCCGGTCCGCCGGCCGACCTGGTGAGCCAGTTCGCGCTGCCGATCCCGTCGCTGGTGATCTGCGAGCTGCTCGGCGTGCCGTATGCCGACCGCGAGCAGTTCCAGCACCGGACCTCGGTGCTGTTACGACTGGACCGCAGCAAGGAGGAGCTGCTGGAGGCGACGCGCGGCTTGCGCGCGTACATGCTGGACCTGATCGCACGCAAGCGCCGGCAACCGGACGACGGCCTGATCAGCGGCCTGATCGAGGCCGAGGAGCTGACCGACGAGGAGCTGCTCGGGATCAGCAACCTGCTGCTGGTCGCCGGTCACGAGACCACCGCCAACATGATCGGCCTCGGTACGCTCGCGCTGCTGACCCACCGGGACCAGTGGGAGAC
Source organism: Fodinicola acaciae (assembly GCF_010993745.1). Classification (NCBI taxonomy): domain Bacteria; kingdom Bacillati; phylum Actinomycetota; class Actinomycetes; order Mycobacteriales; genus Fodinicola; species Fodinicola acaciae. Next base: position 1,352,753 of record NZ_WOTN01000001.1, on the reverse strand, counting down.
CGTGCGAGACCAGCCGGACACGATCGAGCGCGCGGTCGAGGAGATGCTGCGCTATCTGTCGATCATCCAGTTCGGCCTGCCGCGTACGGCCAAGGCCGACACCGAGGTCGGCGGCCAGCTGATCAGGAAGGACGAGACCGTCGTGCTGTCGGTCGCGTCGGCCAACCGCGACGCGGATCATTTCGCCGATGCGGCGGACTTCGACGTGACGCGCGACGCGATCCGGCACGTGGCCTTCGGCTATGGCATCCATCAGTGCCTCGGCCAGCAGCTGGCGCGGATGGAGATGCGTACGGCGTTCGCCAAGCTCACCACACGCTTCCCGGACCTCCAGCTCGCCGTAGCGGCCGAGGAGGTGCCGATGCGCTCCGACATGGCCATCTACGGCGTACACAAGCTGCCGGTCACCTGGTAGCCGGTTGTCGCCGTTACCGCAGATCAGAGCAGGTCGGGCGGGGTGTTGCCGGCGGCGAGGATGGCGCGGCGGATCGGTACGAAGGCGAGTACGGCGGCGCCCACCACGAAGAAGACGATCAGCGACACGATGGCGAAGCGATAGCTGCCGGCCAGCTGGAACACCAGGCCGAACAGCAGCGGTCCGAGCCAGCTGGTGCCCTTGTCGCTGATCACGTAGATGCCGAAGTACTCGGCCTCCTTGCCGGCCGGGATGAGCTGGCTGAACAGCGAGCGGGACAGCGCCTGGCTGCCGCCGAGCACGAGGCCGATGCCGGCCGCCATCGCCACGAACGGCACGATCTGGCTTGCCGGCAGGAAAAACGCGAGCACGATCAGCAGGATCCAGGCCACCAGCGAGCCAAGCACCGTCTTCACCGCGCCGATCCGCTTCGCGACCGCACCGAGGCCGAGCGCACCGAAGAACGCGACGAACTGGACCATCAGGATGGTCGGCACGAGTACGGTCTGCGGCAGCTTGAGCTCGGCGGTGCCGTACTGCGCGGCCAGCAGGATGACGGTCTGGATGCCGTCGTTGTAGATCAGGAAGCCGACCAGGAACGCGATGGTCAGCGGAAAGGCGCGCAGCTCGGCGAGGGTACGGCCAAGCTGCTTGAAGCCGAAGACCAGCGGGTTGCCGTGCGCGACACCTTCCAGCGGTGACCGGTTGCGCATCATCACCAGCGGCACGATCGTGAAGCCGGCCCACCAGACACCGGCCGAGGCGATGGCCCACCGGGCGATTTCGGCTGTCTGCCAGCCGAAAGCAGCCGGACCGACCAGCACCGCGACGACCGCGAGCGCCAGCAGCAGGCCGCCGCCGACATAGCCGTACGACCAGCCGATCGACGACACCGAGTCACGCTTGTCTGGCGGTGCGAGCTGGGGGAGGAACGAGTAGTAGACGACGATGCTCATGCTGTAGGCGATGTTGGCGACCAGGAACAGCACGCCACCAAGCAGATAGCGGTCACCGATGCAAAAGAGCAGCAGGATCGTCGCAGCCGCGCCGACGAACGCGCACGCCGCCATCAGCTCGAGCTTGCGCGCCGAGCGGTCGGCGATCGCGCCGATCACCGGCAGCGCGAAGACGCTCAGGAAGACCGAGAGCGACACGACGTACGAGAAGAAGGAACCGGCCGCGACCGGGATGCCGAGCGGATGCACCAGGCCGTGCGCGTCGGCGGCTCGTTCGGTGACGGCGGTCAGGTATGGCCCGAGGAAGACCGTCACGCAGACGGTGTAGAAGCCGTGGTTGGCCCACTCGTAGAAATACCAGCCGGTGCGTTCACCGCGGTCGGCGTAGCCGGGGGCTCCGGTGGCCGTCGCGGCGGTCAGGTCAGCCATGAAACAGCCATGAGGCGATGATGATCTGCGGCACCGCAGCAGTATGCCGGTCCCCGAGCGATCTGTTGGTGAAGACAACGCGATTGGCGGTCAGCCACCGAGAAATCCGCCCGACTGGTGTCGCCACAGTGCCGCGTAGAGGCCGTCCCGCGCCAGCAGCTCCGCGTGCATACCTTCCTCGACGATCCGCCCGGCGTCGAGCACGACGATGCGATCCAGCCGGGCGATCGTCGACAGCCGGTGCGCGATCGCGATGACGGTACGCCCGTCCATCACGCGGTCGAGCGTCTCGTGGATGGCCGTCTCGACCTCCGAGTCGAGCGCCGAGGTGGCCTCGCCCAACACCAGGATCGGCGCGTCCTTGTACAGCGCGCGAGCCAGTGCGATCCATTGCCGCTGCCCGCCGGACAGCCGTACACCCCGCTCGCCGACCCTGGCGTCATAGCCGCGCCGGCCGTCCTGGTCGCGTAGCGCGGCAACGAAGCCGTCCGCAGCGGCGTTGCGGGTGGCGGCCGCGCGCCGTCGGTGGCGCCACCGTAGGCGATGTTGTCGCGGACGGAGCGGTGCAACAGCGCCGCCTCCTGCGTGACCATGGCGATCTGCCGGCGCAGGCTCTCCTGCGTGACGGCGGTGATGTCCTGGCCGTCGATCTCGATCCTGCCGGCCTCCGCGTCGAAGAACCGCAGCACCAGGTTGACCGGCGTCGACTTGCCGGCTCCGGACCGCCCGACCAGCCCGACCTTCTCACCGGCGGCGATGTCCAGCGTGACGCCGTCGAGGCCGCCGCGGCCATTGCCGTAGTGGTGGCTCACGTCGGTCAGCCGGATCCGGCCGGCACGTACGACGATCGCCAACGGCTGCGCGGTCGTACGCAGTGCGCGCTTGAGCGAGCCGACCGCGCCGAACAACAAGGACGCTCCTCGACGGCGTAGCCGACCAGAGCGACCACGAGAGCGCCGCCGAGCGACAGCATGCCGACGTTCATCGTCACCTCGACGCGCTGCACGCCGAAGTACGCCTGGCGGGCGGCCGCGAAGACGCGCCGGGTTTCCCGGTCGTCCTCGGCACGGTTGGCGAAGGGCGCTCGTGTCGATGTTGGCGTACGAGTCGACGAGCAGGCCGGTCAGCGCGGAGTTGGCCTCCTGCTGGAGTTCCGAGGCTCGGCGATAGCGCGGCACGACGTAGACCATGAGCGCCGCGTACAGCCCGATCCACAGCGCCAGCGGCAGGATCATCCTGGCGTCGAGCGCGGTCATCAGCCACACCGAGCCGACGATGTACGTCGCCATGAAGGCGATCGTGTGGATCACGGTGTACGCCGCCGTGGCCGCGGCGACGCCACCGTCACGCACCCACGTGGCAATCCGGCCGGCAAGGTCGTCGCGGAACCAGCCGCCCGGCGTAACCGATCAGCCAGACCTCGATGGCCGCGACGACCGCTCGCAGCGGCCGGAACTCATGGATCAGGAGGGGAAAGACTCGGTCGGACGGGGTGTCGACGCGCCGCGTACGGAACGGGTCGACGAGGCTTTCGAGCAGACGGAACACCGCGGTGGCCTCCAGGCGCGCGTGATCGGAATCCGAACGCGCTTCTCGGCCGGCGTTCAGCGCGGGATGACGCCTGCGCGCCCCATGACGGACCTCCCTCGCGTCTGGCGCAGCGAATTTCGCCGGGTTGACCTCAATGAATATTGAGGTTTTAGCGTCGGATCGGAAGGGGAATCGACGTTGAGGAGAGTGTGCGATGACAGACCGGATAGTGGTGACCGGCGCGACCGGAAAGGTCGGTGGCCAGGTTGTACGCCAGCTGGTCGCGGCCGGCCGGGAGGTCCGGGCGGTCGTACGCGACTCGTCGAAGGCGCGGTTGGCAGGTGCCGAGGTCGTACGAGGCGACCTCGGCGAGCCCGACACGATCGCGGCGGCAGCTGAGGAGTCCGAGGCGGCGTTCCTGCTATGGCCGTATCTCGGCACGCCGGCCGACACCGTGCCGGACGTCGTCGCTGCGCTGGCGAAGAGAACGGCGCGGATCGTCGTGCTGTCGTCGATGGGGGTCGTGGACGGCGTGGACCGGCAAAAGGATCCCAACTCCGAGTTCCACGCCGCACTTGAGCGCGAGGTGCGACGGTCCGGCGCCGAGTGGACCTTCGTACGGCCCGGCGGCTTCGCCGGCAATACACTCGGCTGGGCCTCGACCATCCGCGCGGAAGGCGTCGTACGTGCGGCGTACGCGCAGTTGGCGCGGCCGCTGATCCACGAAGCGGACATCGCCGCGGTCGCGGTGGCGGCGCTGACCGGCGACGGCCACGCGGGTGCCACGTACGCGGTGACCGGACCGGCGCTGGTTACGCAGGCCGAGCAGATGGCGGCGATCGGCGCGGCCATCGGTCGTGAGCTGCGGTTCGAGGAGCTGGCGCCAGCCGAGGCGCAGCGTCAGTTACGGGCGGCCGGCTGGCCGACGGAGATGGCCGACAGTGCGATGCGGACCTGGTCGCGGATGCTGGCGCGGCCGGAACCGGTGACCACGACGGTCCAGGACGTGCTCGGCCGGCCGGCGCTGACGTACCAGCAGTGGGCCGTCGACCACGCGGACGACTTCCGCTGACCCGCCAACGGCGACACTCTACTAGCCGAACCTAGCCCCAGATGCCGCGCTCCTGGTAGACCGACCGCAGCATCTCCAGGTCGTCGGTCATGATGCCGTCGACACCGATGTCGAGCAGCCGGCGCACCTCGTCGGGGTCGTCGATGGTCCAGATGTGCACCTGCATGCCGAGTGCGTGCGCGCGGCGAACCAGCCGAGCGTCGCCCACCGGCACGCGACCGTACGAGGTGGGGATCTGCAGGCACGGGACCGCCGGCGGCTGCGCGACCCGGCCGTTGACAGGCAGCAGCCAGGAGCCGAAGCGGATGGCAGCGACCGCGCGCGGGCCGGTGGACGTACACAGCCGCGGTCCGAGCGCGGCGCGGGCCATCGCCAGCCGGCGGTCGGAGAAGGAGCCGACGCAGACGCGGTCGATGGAGTTGGTCCGGCGGATCGTCTCGACCAGTGGCCCGACCGCGGCGTTGGCCTTCGGGTCGATGTTGAACCGCAGCTCCGGCCAGGCGCCGAGCAGGTCCTCCAGCAGCGGGATCGGGTCGTCGCCGATCCGCGCCTTGCTGACCTCCGACCACGGCAGGTTGGCGATGGCGCCTCGCCGGTCGGTCACCCGGTCCAGCGTCGGGTCGTGGAAGGCCACCAGGACGCCGTCGGCGGTGACGTGCGCGTCGGTCTCGACGTACCGGTAACCGAGCGACACGGCCCGCTCGAAGGCGGCCGCGGTGTTCTCGCGGCCGGTCAGCGCGCCGCCGCGGTGCGCGAAGGCCAGCGGATACGGGTGGTCCAGGTAGGGAAACCGGTGTGCCACGGCAGCAGTATGCCGGGGGTTGGTCAGCCGCCGGGAGTCGGATCGGTTTCACCGGGATAGGCCGGTTATGCCGGAAATCGTCCGGCCGGCCGCGTACCCTCCGGTCGGCGTTCGGTCGCTCCGGATCGATAGGGTGTCGGCCGAGGGGAGTGGTCAATGCGCGTGCTCGGGGTCGATTTCGGCACCTCCAACACGGTGGCGATGCTGCGGACCGCGGACGGCCGGGTCCGGCCGTTGCTGTTCGACGGGTCGCCGCTGCTGCCGTCCGCGGTTTACCTGGGGACCGACGGCAAGATCCTGGTCGGCCGGGACGCCGAGCGAAACGCCCGGGTCGATCCCGGCCGGTTCGAACCCAATCCCAAGCGCCGCGTCGACGACGTGACCGTGTTGCTCGGCGAGAGCGAGATCGAGGTGCCGCGGCTGGCCGCCGCGGTGCTGGAGCAGATCGTCACCGAGGTACGCCGGCAGATCGGCGGCATCCCGGAGCAGCTGCGGATGACCCATCCAGCGCGCTGGGGTGAGCGGCGCCGCAACATGCTGGTGCAGGCGGCGCAGATGGCCGGCCTGCCGCGGCCGCAGCTGATCCCGGAGCCGGTGGCCGCCGCGTCGTACTTCACCGCGGTCCTCGGCACCTCCGTGCCGCCGGGCCGGTCGCTGGCGATCTACGACCTCGGCGGCGGCACGTTCGACGCGACCGTCGTACGCCGGACGCAGCACGGTTTCGAGGTGCTGGCCGAGCAGGGGCTCGGCGACGTCGGCGGCCTGGACTTCGACTATGCGGTGGTCAGCCACCTCGGTGGCACCTACGGCGACACCCACCCGGACCTGTGGAAGCACCTGGTCGAGCCGGAGGACGGCACCGACCGGCGGCACCGCCGGATGCTGCTGGAGGACGTGCGCGGCGCGAAGGAGATGCTGTCCCGCACGTCCACCGCCGACATCCATCTGCCGGCGCTCGAGGTGGACGCGCACGTCACCCGGGACGAGCTGGAACAGATGATCAAGCCGTATCTGGAGCGTACGGTCCTGTGTCTGTCGCAGACCATCGGCCAGGCCCGGCTGGAGCCCAAGGACCTGGTCGGCATCTTCCTGGTCGGCGGGTCCAGCCGGATCCCGCTGGCCGCGCACCTGATCCACAGCTCCACCGGAGTAGCGCCGACCACATTGGAACAGCCGGAGACGGTCGTCGCCGAAGGCAGCCTGCGCGCCGGCGCGGTCGCCGGTGACGCCGGCGCCGCGCCGGTCTCGACGCCACCGCAGGCCTTCCGGCCGACTCAGCCGCCGCGTCCAGGCGGTCCCGGTCCGGCTGGTCCGCCCGGACGTCCGCTGCCGCCACCTGGTCCGCCGGGCGTACGTCCGCCGCAGGGTTTCCCCGGCCGTCCGCCGGCCGGTCCGCCACCGCGTCCCGGCCAGTTCCCGCCGCCGGCACGGCCGGTCGGTCCACCGAACCAGCTGCCACCACCCGGGCCTGGCGCCAACCGCCCGACGACCGGTGGCGGTCCGCAGCTGCCGGCGCGGCCGAACGGTCCGATCGCGAGTCCGCCACCTCGGCCGGCCGCCCCGCCACCGCAGCCAGCGGCGCGTCCAGTGCCGCCGCCTCAACCGGCCCCACAACCGGCCCCACAACCTCAGCCAGCGGCTCAGCCAGCTCCTCAGCCGGTCGCTCCGCCGCCGGCGCAGCAGGTCGCGCCGACGTCTGCCACGCCGGCCAGCGGAGGCGGCTTCCAGCCGGTTCAGCCGCCAGTTCAACCGCCACGTCCGCCGCAGTTGCCACCGCAGCCGTTGGGTCAGCCGCTGCCACCGGCGCCGGCGCAGCAGGACGAGGAGCTGCGGCCGTGGTACAAGGAGCGGATCGTGGTGATCTCGTCGATCGTCGCGGTGTGCTTCCTGATCCTGTTCGTGGTGCTGCTGGTCGTGTCGCAGTTCAACCGCTGACCTCAAAGGCCGTAGGGACCCCTTACGTGCGCCAGGCGCATGTGGGGTCCCTACGGCCTTTGAGGTGGGCTTGGTGTCGTCAGGCCGCCGGGGTCCATAGGTGGGCCAGTGAGCGTACGGCCGGGTCGTCGGAGGCCATCAGGTCCGGCCAGCTGGTGCTGTCGGCGCCGGCGTCCATCGCGGTCAGGTCGGCGAGGCCGGACGGCGGGCTGTCCGGGATGTCGCCGGCGTAGGCGCTGGTGCCGTCGTCCAGATGGTCCGAACCGCCGTCGGACGGCTCGCCGAGCAGGTTGAGGTCCAGCCACGGACCGCCGTCGGCCGGCGCGTCGATGCCGAGGTCGAGCTGCGGCGGGAAGTCGCCGAGGCCCGTGTCGTCGACCTCGTACGGCACGTCGGTCAGCGCGCCGACCGGTGTCGAGGTGTCGTCGACCTCGAATGTCCCCTGGTCGTCGTGTGCGCCGGCGCCGTCGTGGACAGCGTCGGCCGGCGCGAAGTCGTCGTGCTCACCGGTGTCGACGGCGTCGCCGCCGAGATACGGGTCGATCGAGCCGTGGTCGGCGTACGCTGGCTCGAACTCGCCGCTGTCGGCCGTGTCGTGCGTGCCGTCGGAGGCGGCGAACTCGGCGTGCGAGCCGCTGTCGTCGGCGCCGTCGTGCGTGTCGTCGCCGGCGGCATCGAACTGGTCGTAGCCGTGGTCACCGAGGTCGTGGTCGGCCGGCTCGAACTGGCCGTACTCATCGTGGTCCATGTCGCCGTCCCCCATCCCGCCGTCAGCTGTCGGTGCCTTCTGCGCCGGCGACCGCGGTGGCCCTGCGCAGCTTGACCAGTGCCTCGTCCAGCGGACCGAGCTTGCCGCGGATGGCGTCGCGCTCCGCCTGGAACTCCGTACGCTTGCGCTTACGGGTCGCGGCGTCCTCGGCGAGCGCGCGGTCGATGTCGCCGATCTGCTTGTCCAGCTCCTTGATCCGGCGGTCGATGGCCTCCTCCAGCGCCAGCGTGAGGTTGTGCTCCAGGTCGGTGAACTGGTAGGAGACCGCGTCGCCGAGCGACGCGCGCGCCTCCGCGAGCACCTCGCGCAGCCAGACCTTGGCCTCCTGCCGGTTGGTGGTGACGCGCCGGCGATAGAGCATGAAGGCGGCCGCGCCGAGGCCGAGACCGATGGCCACCGGGAAGGCGATCACGGCTCCGGCGGCGCCGGCGATCGCGGCACCACCGGCTGCCACCGCCTTGCCGGCCAGCAGACCGGGGCTGGCGCTGGCGGTCACCATCAGCAGGCCGTCCTGGCCGCCCTTCTCACGCCGCGGTTTGGTGGTGATCCGGGCGACCAGCCGGCTGTTGAGCCGGTTGAGCACGCGGTGGATCTCCTGCGGGGTGAAGACCTGGTTGAGGATCCGCGCGCCGACCTGCCGGAACCGGTGCTGCATGTCCGCGGTCATCCGCAGCGCCAGCGCGTGCAGCGACCGGTCGACGTCGTACGGCAACCGCTTGATCGCGTCGTTGCCGGACCGGTCGATGTGGTTCATCCAGTATTCCTGCAGCCGGCTGACCTCGGTCCGTACGCGCGCGGTGATGTCAGTGCGCGACCGCTTGATCTCGGTCGACATGCTGACCTGCCACGACCGCGTGTCCGACCGCTTCTTGGCGGCGACCTTGCCGCGCTCGTCCTTGAGCTCCTGCAGGGTCGCCGGATCCGGGTCGGCGGTGCGGATCTTGTCGCCGGCCAGCTGATCCAGCCGGATCAGCTCCGACCGCACGGTCCGCAGCACGTTGGCGCGCTTGAGCAGCTCGCCTCGAGCGGCGACACCTTCGGCCAGAGCCTTGCGCAGGACGTCGATCCGCGACTCCTGCAGCAGCGCTCCGGCGGCCTCCGGCGGCAGGGTGGCGGCGACCTCGGCGAGCGCGGAGGAGACCGGGAAGAAGCCGGCCTGTCCGAACCGTGGCGCGTGTGCCTGCAGCAGCCGGATGTCGTCGTCCATGACGGTCCGCCAGCCGGGGTAGATGTCGGTCTTGGTGAGCGCGAACAGCACCAGGTTGACTCGCTTGCTGGCCTCGGACAGGAAGTTGAGCTCCGGCTGCGAGAACGGCGCGGAGGCGTCCACCACGAACAGCAGCGCGGTGGCGTTCTCGACGGCGTCCAGCGCGATCTCGGCGTGCGCCGAGTCCAGTCCGCCGACGCCGGGGGTGTCGACGATGTCGACCTGGCTCAGCATCTGCGACGGATAGTTGATCTCGATCCGGCGCGGCGGCCGAACGCCGTCGGGAAGCTGGCCGAGCACCGTACCCCAGTCGCGCAGGCTGGAGACCTCCAGCGGCACCGGCGCGTCGTCACCTGGCACGTACGCGCGTGCGGCCGGCGTGTCGCCGTGCTTGAACTCGAGGTACGCGCTGGTGGCCACGGCGGCGTCCACCGGCGACAGGCCCGGCGCGCCGATCAGCGCGTTGACCAGCGACGACTTGCCGCGCTTGGTCTCGCCGACGATGACGACGACCGGCCGGCCCTCGTCGCGCCGGCGTACCGCGTCGATGTCGGAGGCGGCGTCCGGGTCGACCCGGCGGATGTGCGCCAGGCCGTTGTCGATCGCCGCGCTGACCTGGCGGACCAGGGCCGCTTCGGCCTGCCGCGGGTCGGGCTTGGCGGTCTGTACTGGCTGGCTCACGAGTTCCTCCGGTAGACGGTCACGACGGGGAGCCGCAGCACGCGGCCGCGGTCGAGGTAGCCGGGGGTCTCCACGCCGGCGATCCAGCCGTCCTGCTGTGGGTCGGTGGTGTCGGTCGAACCGCCGGCCTCGTGCCGGGACGGGTCGAACTTCTCCCCGTTGGGCCGGATCTCGGTGACGCCGATGGACTGCAGGTCGCGCGCGATCCGGTCGGTCAGGGCGGTGCTGGTGGCCCGGTCGCGTACGTAGATCAGGGTGTCCACGAGCTGCTTGCGGTCACCGTCGGCCGGCGTCGGCGCCGGTGGTGCCGAGACGGGGAGCGAGCCTGGCACGGACGCGGGTGCGCGCGGGCCAGCCGGAGCGGCGCGGCGGCCGGCGGCGGCCATGATCAACAGGCAGGCCAGGCCGGTCAGCAGCGTGCCGAGGAAGCCGACCACCGCGGCGAGCAGCGAGAAGCGCGAGCCGCCGCAGGTGCCTTCGGCGGTCAGCACGTGGCCGACGCCCCCAGTGCCGATCTGGTTGCCACCGGTGCCGTTCTGCTGGCCGGTGGTGCCGCCCAGCTGACCGTCCTCGGAGCCCTGCTCGGGGCCAGTGCCCGGCTGCGCGGACTCGCCTGGCTGGCCGGGTCCACCTGTCTGCCCACCGGTCTGTCCGGTTGTCTGTCCGCCGGTCTGCCCACTGCCGGGCTGCTGGTTGCTGCCGGTGCTCTGACCCGGTCCGGGGGTCGCGCCGCTGCCGCACTGGGCCGTGCCCAAGCCGCCGGTCACCCCGGTCAACACGCCCACCACGACGGCCATGATCAGGGTGATCGCCGCCGCGAGAATGCGGAGATTGGTGGTCGACATCGGGTCAGTAACCCCCAGTTACGCGCGGTCGGTGGGCCGGGTTGGGACCGGTTGGCGGACCCGGCCGGTGCCGGACCCGTTGGGACAGGATGTGGAAGCCGCGGTGCGCGACGTGCGCGACCCTGGCCTGCGACGGCGTCGCACCGGCGACGGCGAAGCGCCGCCATCTGGTGGCCGCCTCCAGCGCCGCCTTCTCCAGCTCGGCCGGTGGCGCGCCGGCCGGCAGCGCGAGGATCGAGGCGGGGTCGTCGGACAGCGCGAGCCGGGTCAGCTCGTCCTCCATCTGCTGTGGCAGCTCGACCGCGCCGGTGGTGACCTGCTGCGCCACGTCGAGCAGCCGGAGCTGGTGATACTCCGGCTCGGCCAGCAACCGCTCGACGGTGTCCCTGAGCAGCTCCCGGTCGCGCAGCTGCTCGGTGCGGGACGCGATCTGCTCCAGCCCGGTCAGGGCCCAGCCGGCCTTGATGGCGTCGCTGCGCCAGCGGAACGCGCGTTCGAGCACCTGGCGTACGCGCGGAAAGCCGGAGGCGAGGAAGAGGCGGCGGCTCAGCTCGTTGGTCGGCAGGTCCGGCTCGGCCTCCAGCGCGGCGAGCGAGAAGCGTACGCCGTAGATGTCCAGCAGGACGAGCAGCCGCTCACGCTCCTCCTTGGACACCGGGCAGTCGCGGCTCACGAACAGGTCGACGGAGGCGGTCAGCACCTGCTTCTCGACCGTGGACATGCCGGCGATCTGCCGCAGTGCCTCGCAGTCGGCGGCGGTGAGCCGGCCGGACTCGGTGGTCTCGGCGAGCAGGCCGACCAGCGGCACCACGTCGGAGACCTGCCGGCGCAGCACCTCGGCCTGGCTGCTGGCCAGCGGGCCGGCGGTCGGCCACGGGTCACCCATCGCGACCAGCTTGTCGACCTTGTTGAACAGGCCGAGCGAGTTGATCGGGTTGCTGGACAGCCGGGCCGACATGGTGCGGAAGGCCTCCAGCGCCTCCACGTCGTCCTGCCGGACCGACTGCGTGAAGACGTACACGATCGCCTCGGCCCCGGTGAGTGCCCCGGCGCTGTCCGCGTCGATGTCGTCGGACAGCAGGCCCTGCGATTCCTCGGCGGAGCCGTCGTTGCCGAGCAGGAAGTCCTTGCTGCCGGCGGAGATCTGCTCGTTGGTCGAGCTCAGGCCCGGCGTGTCGACCACAGTCAGGTCGCGCAGCCGCTCGATCGACAGCGTGACGTCGATGTACGAGACCTCGTTACGCGGTACGCCGATCTTCTGCGGCAGCATGCCGTTGGAGTCCAGCGGCAGGCTGACCCGGTTGCCGTCGCGGCGTACGACGTCGACGCGGTCGGAGGTGCCGTAGCGGAACTGGGTGACCAGCCGCGTGCACTCGCCGACCTGGGTCGGCGCCACACGGCGGCCGATCAGCGCGTTGACCAGCGTGGACTTGCCGGCTTTCAGGCGGCCGGCGATGGCCACGCGGAGCGGCTCGCCGAGCCGCTGCCGCAGGTCCAGCACGGCGGCCCGCGTCGACGGGCTCAACCGCGGTGCGACCTCGGCGCACAGCGCGGCCACCCGGGTGCTCAGGGGTCCGGCTGCCATGGCTACTTCGAGGACGTGGTGGACGACGTCAGGACGCGACCTGCGGGGGAAAAGCTGATATCAACAACGTTGTAGGGCATCGCGCCAAGGGCCTTTCGACGAAAGCGGATCTCACTGCGATACGGATACGACCTTAGAACTATCCTTCTCGGGCACCATCCCATGTTCGTGCCACCCCGGGGGAGGTAGGTCCGGCAATGCCTCCAGAGGTGCCCCCAGAGGTGCCCCCAGCAGTGGCGCCACCCACCACCGATCCGGCTGTCGAGCTTGCCGCGCCGGTGCGACCAGGACTGGTCGTGATCACCGGTGCACCCGGCGTGGGCCGGTCGACGCTGCTCACCGCGCTGGCCAGCGCGGCCGGCGGCGTCGTCCTCAGTGGCGGCGGGCTCGCCAGCCTACGGCACGTGCCAGGCGTCGCGTTGAGCCGTGCGATCCGTGCTCGGCTGCCGGAGGCCGATCTGGACCTCGCGGCCGAGGCCGTACGCGCGCGAGTGAAGGACGGCCTGCTCGTCCTCGACGACCTGCAGTGGGCCGACAGCGTCACTTTGAGCGTTTTGCCGAGACTCGCGCGACACGTACGGGTTCTGGCCGCTCTGCGTACTCCGAACAACCTGCCGGCCGAGGTGGTCGCCGCGCTGCGTACGGCCGCGAGTGCGTGGGTCGCGGTCCCGCCGCTGACCGGGGCGGCCGCCACCGCGCTCGCCGAGCGTACGGTCCCGGAGCTGTCTGCCGGCGCGGTCGCGGCCGTCGTGGAGCGTGCTGGTGGCATGCCGCTGGCGGTGCAGGTGCTGGCGAAGCGGGCGTTGCGTACCGGCGGCGACCTGTCCGGCCTCGGTCGCGCGGCGTCGGCGCGCGCCGACGACCTGGAGCGCGCGATCGGTGAGGCGGTGGCGCAGCTGGAACGGCCGGCTCGCACGGCGATCGCCGCGCTCGGCCTGCTCGGCCGGCCGGAGCTGGCGCGCCGGCTCGGCCCCGGCGTGGCCGAGCTGGTGGAGGCGGGTCTGGTCACCGTCGATAACGACGTGGTCGCGCCGGTGGCGCCTTGTGTCGCCGAGATCGCGGCCGGCGTGCTGCCGGCCGCCGACCGCGCGGCGCTGCACGGCCGGCTCGCGGAGTTTTGTCCGCCGGGCGAGGCGGCCCGGCATTTCGCCGCCGCCGGCCAGTCCAAGCGCGCGTACGAGCAGGCGCTGGTCGCGGCGGAGCAGGCGCGTACGGACGGCGAGCGGTGCTCGAGCCTGCTGCTCGCGGCCGGTCTCGACGGGGTGGACATTCCGGTGGAGGTGCGGCTGGACGCGGTGGCCGCCGCGCTGTCGGTCGGCCGCTATCACGCTGCCGTACGCGTGCTGGACAGCTTCGACGGCGGCGAGCACAACGCCGCGCATCGCGTGTTGCGCGCGGAGGCGCTGTTGCAGGCCGGGGATCCGGCCGGCGCGCTGGAAACGGCGACCGGCGCGGCGGACGGACTCGACGACGCGCAGCTGGCCGAGCTGGACCGGATCCGGATCCTGGCCGCGGTCGGTACCGCCGACCGTGCGGCGATCGAGGCGGCGGTGGCGGCCGCGCGGTCGCGTGCCGAAGGCGATCGACCGGCGCCGGTCGTGGCCGCGTTGGCGATCGCCGCGGCGGCCCAGCGTCAGGAGGGCTGGCAGGCGGAGCTGACCGCGGCGGCGGAGGCGTGCGAGGCGGCCGGGCGTACGTCCGACGAGCGCTGGTGCCGGTGGGTCCTTGCCGAGACACTCGCCTCCGACGGCGACACCGAGCTGGCCGGACCGGCCGCCGCAGCAGGTGCCAGCCGTTGCGCCGCCGGCGGCGCCTACAGCTGGGAGACGCGGTTCGTGGCGCTGGGTCTCTGGGTCTCGGCGCTGCGCGGCGAGGGGCTGGACGAGGTCGTACGCCGCGCCGCCGACATGCTCGACCGGTCGCTGCCGGGCCGTGCTCGCGCGTACGCGCTGGCCGCCGGTTGCCTGGCGGCGGCGGACTCGGGTGCGCTCGGTCTGGCCCGCGGCCGGCTGTCCGGTGGGCTGCCGGAGGGCATGGTGGTGCGCGGCATACCGGCCGAGGCGCTCGCCTGGGTCGGGCGTGAGGTCGCCTGGCTGGACGAGTCGCCGGTCGACGGCGCCGACCCGGCGATCGGGCAGTCCGCGTTGTTGCTCGGCCTGGCCGAGATCACCGAGCACTGGGCCGCGTACGAGCGTGCCGCCGGTGCGATCGGTGCGCACGCCGAGGACACCGGCCGGCTGGCCGCCGCGTTGCTGCCGCCGGCGCAGGCGGCCGAGGCCACCCTGCGCGCGTGGACACGGGCCGCCGGCGGTTGGCCGTCGTCGTCGGAGTTCAACGCGGCTGCGACCGCTTGGCACGAGCGTGTCGTACGCGAGGAGATCCGGGCGCTGCTCGGCGTGGTCGTCGCGCCCGATCCGCCGGACGCCGCCGTACCAGCGCTGCTGGCCGCCGAGACGGCTGCCGAGAACGCGGGTCTGGTGGTGCTGCTCGGCCGTGTCCGCAAGGCGCTGCGGCGCTATGTCGCGCACGGCCGTGTGTCACAGCGCAACCTGGACGAACGACCGCGGGTCGGGCCGAGCAGCAGTCCGCTGTCGGCCCGCGAGACCGAGGTGTTGCAGCTGGTGGCGCAGGGGGAGTCGACCCGGCGGATCGCCACCCGGCTCGGTCTGTCCCGGGAGACCGTCGAGACGCACGTACGTTCCGGCATGCGCAAGCTCGGGGCGCGCACCAGGACCGAGGCCGCGGCGCTGGTGGCGGCGGAGCTGGGTGAGCCGGCATGAGCCAGCCGTTGCATGTGGTGGAGACGCAGTCGGCGGCGGCCGGCGTGCTGCGCAGGCTGACCAAACAGGGGTGGACGGTCGGCACCGGCTTCGTCGTGCCGCCCGAGCCGTGGGACCTGAGCCGCCGCAAGCTCGTGCTGTCCGGTCCGGTCGAGGACACCGCGGACGTCGGTGCGGTGGTGTTGGCGGCCGCGCGCGGCGTGGGCGTGGTTGCGGTCGCGGATCCGCGCAGCACGACCGGCCGAGCGCTGCTGGACGACCTGCGCCGGATCGGACCGGTCGGTGAGGCGGCCGCCGAGGCGCAGGCGCCGACCGTGCCGGGCTTGACCGCCGAGGAGTGCGCGCTGCTGGACCGGCTGGCCGACGGCGAGTCGATCGCGGCGGCGGCCGAGGCGGAGTTCCTGTCACTGCGTACGGCCAACCGCCGGATCGCGCACACGCGCAAGGTCTTCGGCGTCTCGAGCACACGCGCGGCGGTCGTCGAGTACGTACGCCGCCGCGACGCCGCTAGCTGAGTCTCTCAGCCGCTGATCTGCGCCGGCAGCGCGGCGAACCAGTCCAGCACGGCGGTCTCGTGCCGGATGCCGAAGTCGAGCGTGGCGGCCGCGTACGGGTCGCCGGCGACGGACTCACGCGCGGCCAGATAGCTGGCCAGCTGTTGTTCGTGCCGTTGCCGGTGTTCGGCGATGACCGCGGCCAACTGCCCGGGCGCCAGGTAGCGGCCGAGCGCGATCGCGAGCAGCAGCGGATAGCGGATCTGCGCGTCTCCGGGGTCACGTGACAACCACTCGGCGAAGGCCTGGCGGCCGGCCGGTGTCAGCTCGTACGGCCGGCGCTCGCGGGCGCCAGGCGTGCCGGCACTGACCAGCCCGGCGCGCTGCAGGGCGGCCAGCTCGCGATAGACCTGGCTCTGCGTCAGGCTCCAGAAGTTGCCGATCCGGGCTCGTGCGGTGGCCATCAGGTCCCAGCCGGACATCGGGCCGTCGTGCAGGAAGCCGAGCAGCGAGGCGGCCGTCGCGTTCAGGTCCATCGCACTCCTTGACATTCCACTGTGGAAGGTGCTTCCCTCGATCAGACATTCCACTATGGAAGGTCGGGCGATGATCCGCACCTCGTTGCTGACGATCCACATCCTGTCCGGTGCCACCGGCATGCTGCTCGGCGCGTTCGTCATGTGGCGGGACAGTCGACTGCTACGCGGTGGACCGGTGCGTACGGTCAGCGGACGGGTCTATCTCGTGGCGGTCCTGGTGGTCTGTCTGAGCGCCGCCGTGCTGTGCGCGTGGTTCCGCCATGACCTGTGGTGGCTGGTCCCGGTGGCGGCCGCCTCGTATGCGCTGGCCTGGCTCGGTCGCCACGCGGCCGCCCACCGGTTCCGCCACTGGAGCCACGCCTACGTGCACGGTCAAGGCGGCTCCTACATCGCGCTGACCACGGCGTTGATCGTCGTCGCACTCACTGTCGACGGACCGGTCGGCGGTGCCTGGCAACTGCTGCCGTGGCTGTTGCCGACAGCAATCGGTACGCCACTGCTCGAGGTGTGGCGTCGTCGTCTCATACCCGCTGCAGTCGCGCCGGTCGTACGCGCACCGACGCGAGCGCGACGCTGACCACGGCGAGACCGGCCGCGATCCAGGCGGCCGCGGTGAAGCCCGGGTCGGCTGGAGTGAAGCGGCCGGCCGGTGTGTACGCGGCCAGGAGCAGGCCGCTGACCGCGCTGCCGATGGAAAAGCCGACGGCTCGGACGATCTGGTTGACGCTCATCGCCGCGGCCGTCTCCTCGGTCGGCGTGACCGCGAGGATCGCCTCCGGCATGGTCGCGGAGAAGCCGCCGACGGCGAAGCCGAGCACGCTCATCGCCACGATCGGCCAGGCGACCCCGAGCGTCCGCGTGCCGGCGAACAGGCCACCGGCCACGGCCACCACGACGCCGCTGGCGGCGAGCATGCGAAGCGGGCGTACGCGCTCGCGCAGCCGCGGTACGACCCGGCCGGCGACGAACCCCAGCACCGAGAAAGGAACCAGCACCAGGCCGGCCTCCAGTTCGGTGAGTCCATAGCCGTAGCCGGCTCGAGGCGGTGTCTGCACATAGCGCGTGATCAGGCTGAACAGCAGGTACATCCCGACGCCGGCGACGAACATGATCAGGTTGGCCCTGGCCACCGCCGGATGCCGCAGCGCGGTCACGTCGACGAGCGGCCGGCGTACGCGCCGCTCGACCGCGACCCAGCCGGCGAGCACGACGATGCCACCGGCGAGCAACGCGGCGGCGACGGCCGGTTGGTGCGTCCAGAGGTCGGTCTCGCTGGTCACCAGGAGCACCGCGATCAGGCCGATCGACAGCAGGCCGGTGCCGAGCCAGTCCACCGGCGTTCTCGCCGGTGACGGCTGGTCGCGGGGGATCGCCACGAACGCGGCGACCAGTGCGGCGGTGGCCGTCAGCAGGCCGACCAGGTATGCGACGCGTACGCCACCGACCTGCGTCAGCAGACCGGTCACCGGATAGCCGACGCCGATGCCGACGGTCGAGGCGACGGACAGCATCGCGATCGCGCCCGGTGCGCGCTCGCCGAGGTGCTGCCGCGCGATGGCCATCATCAGCGAGACCAGGCCGAGTCCGACGCCTTGCCCGGCACGGCCGGCCAACAGCAGCGCGAACGGTCCGGGCACGACGGTGGCGACGCTGCCAGCGACGACCACGGCGAGCGTGACCAGCACCACCGCACGGCGGTGGTGACCGGAGCCGAGCCGACCGAGCAACGGCACGGTCACCGCGCCGGACAGCAGCGTGATCGTCAGCGTCCACTGTGAGGCGGCCAGCGAGACCTGGTAGTCCTGTGCCACCGCGGTGATCAAGGGTGCGCCGAGGCTGCCGATGGCCACGGTGCCGAGCGCGATGAACAGCAGCGCGACCACCAGCGCGGTCTGCCGGCGGGCGGAGTTCACTGGTTGTTCTCGGTGGTCAGGTGCTCGAACAGGCCGGCCTGGATGCGGGTCCGGATGCCCCGTGCCCAGTCCGCGTCGACCTCGCCGACCTGCAGCGCGGCGGCCGTGTTGAGCAGCATGCCGTACGCGAGGAACGTCTTCACCGCGACCGGCGGCAGCCCGCTGCGCTCGGCCGCGGCCCACATCCGGGCCATCTGCTCGCGTACGATCTCGCGCACCTCCGGGTCGCCGCAGGCGGCGAAGGCCTGCAACTGGACCAGCAGCGCGGTCCGGTCGGCGAGCGCGTTGTCGTAGAACTGACCCATCGCCGCGACCGCGTCGAGGCCGGTCGCCTGCTGCCTGGCCTCGTCCATGCCGTCGGTGAGCCGGCCGAAGGCCCGCCGGACCACCTGCAGGAACAGCGCTTTCTTCGAGCCGAACAGCCGGAAGACGTACGTCTGCGTGATGCCGGCACGTCGCGCCAGCGCATCGGTCGAGGTGCCGTGCAGACCTGCCTGCGCGAACTCCTCCGCCGCCAGCGCCAGCAACTGCTCGCGTCGTTGGTCCGCCGACATCCGTTCGACCGCCGTTGATCGCATGACAGCATGTTAGCAGTTACTACCTACTAACAACTAACTTCGAGCGTAAAGCGCAAAACAGGGCCAGGCCAAGCACTTTGGGTAGCGATGGCATGATCCATGCGATGGGCTACCCGGATGCGCAGACGGCTCTGAAACGTGCCGACGAGCTGGAGGCGGACGTGGTGTCCGCGTGGCCGCGAGCGTGGCGGGATCTGGATCTGGTCCGGCTGGAGGACTCCAGCCACTGGCCGCAGTGGTGCCTGCTGCCGATCGCTCGTGGCGCGGCCCGTGTGGTGGCGCAGCCACCTGCCGACTTCGACGGCACGCACGCGCCGCCGCCACCGGTCGGCGCCGTCGCCGCCTACTACGCCTGGCGGTTCGCTCGCACGGCCTACCTTTTCGAGCCGGAGCTGGTCGACCGGCTCTGGCATTCCGCGCGTGTCGACCTGCCGACGCTGGACCGGTTCGTCAACCTCCCCGAGTGGTGCGTGTACGTCGTCGGGCTGCGTGAGGTGCTCGGCGCGGACGCCGCGTACGCGCATCTGGAGTACAACTTCCGCAGCGACCGGCCGGAGCTGCGGCTGCTGGTCGACTTCGGCGAAGGGGGACTGGAGCGGCTGCTGCCGGTCACCGTGCGGCTCGACGAGGTGTCGCTGTCGTCGGCGCTCGCCGACTACGGCGAGGTGGCCGGTGCGGTGGGCGCGTCCACCGAGCGGTTCGAGCAGACGATGTCCGGCCTGCTGTCGGTGATCAGCTTCCTGGCGTCACCAGAGGTGCGGTTGCTGCACAACGAGGACCCGGACCGGCGTCCGGAGCGTGGCCGCAAGCCGATCCGGCAGCGGACCGCCTGGTACGTCGGCGAAGGCGGCACGCCGTTCGCCGCCGCACCGGTCGCGCAACGTCCGCCGACGCCGGAACCCGAGCCACGCCACAGCGGCTGGCGGCTGTTCGGGCGCAAACGCTAACATTCCCTTGAAGGTATATTTCTTCCAGGGTATATTGAGGTCGTGCCGACGACCTTCGACGTACTAGCCGAGCCGAGCCGCCGGCGGATCCTGGATCTGCTGCTGGAACGGCCGCGCTCGGTCAACGAGATGGTGGAGCTGACCGGGATGACCCAGCCCGGCACCTCCAAGCACCTGCGGGTGCTGCGCGACTCCGGCTTTGTCCGGGTCCGCCAGGACGCCCAGCGCCGGTGGTACGAGCTGCGTACCGAGCCGCTGCAGGAGATCGACGCCTGGCTGCAGCCCTATCGCCGGCTGTGGTCGGACCGGCTGGACGCGTTGGAGCGCCATCTGGACACCATGCCTGACCTGCCATCGGACCGGGACGAGTGATGACCGAAAGCCTGCACCGCATCTTCGACCGCAACGTGCTGCGCATCGAGCGCCGCCTCACCCATCCGCCGGCCAAGGTCTGGCGTGCCGTGACCGAGCCGGCCGAGCTCAAGCACTGGTTCCCCGCGACGCCGAGCTTCGAGCTGGTGCCGCACGCGAAGATGACCTTCCGGTTCTCCGAGGACGAGGCAGAGCCATCGGTCGGCGAGGTGTTGGAGGTGGAGCCGCCGCGGCTGTTCGCCTTCTCCTGGGGTGGCGAGCTGTTCCGGATAGAGCTGAGGCCGGCCACGTTCGGCTGCCTGCTGGTCTTCACCCACACCTTCGACGACCGGCCGAAGGCCGCCAGCTACGCGACCGGTTGGTCGCTGTGCCTGGACGCGCTCGCGGCCGCGCTCGCCGGCGGCGGTGAGGTCGGCAGCTGGTCTCCGGAGCTGCATGAGGCGTACGTCATGCGGTTCGGTCTCGACTACGGCTCGGCGGCCGACGGCGTCGTACGGTTCGAGCGGGTCTATCCGGTGCCGCTGGACAAGGTGTGGTCGGAGCTGACCGAGTCCGAGACGCCGGCGGTCGGTGGCGAGCCGCCGCTGCCGACGACCAACGGATACGTGCCGACCGGCCCGGTCACCGCGGTCGAACCGTCACAGCTGCTGGAATACCAGTCGGGCGAGGGCCGCGTACGGTTCGAGTTCGCGCCGGATCCGACCGGCGTACGCGTCACGCTGATCGACAGCGCACCGGACGATCCGGCCGTGTCGCTGGCCGCGTGGCACGTGCACCTGGAGTCCTTCGGCAAGCACCTGCAAGGCGTGGACGTGTGTCCGTGGCCGGAGCGGCGCACCGAGGAGCTGCGTCAGGCGTACGCGGCTCAGCTCCAGCCGCGCTGATCCTCCGGCACGTCGGCGGGGCTGTTCGGATGTCCGCGCTCGGCGCTCCACCGCCGGGCCCGCGTGCCGGTCTGCTCGGCGGACAGGTCGTCCTTGCGCAGCCCGAACGACCACCGGTGGCCCTGCGGATCGACCACCTGCGCATACCGGTCGCCCCAGAACGTGTCGACCGGCTTCATCGCCGGCTCGGCACCGGCGTCGACGGCACGGTTGAACGTGTCGTCCACGTCGGTGACGAAGATGTGCAGCATTACCGGCGTGCCGCCGATCGTCTGCGGCGAGCGCATCTCCATGTCCGGGAACTCCTCGACCAACAGCAGCCGGCCGCCGGCGACCAGCAGCTCGCAGTGCCAGATCCGGCCGTCCGGGCCGGACTGGCGCTGCAGCTCGTCCGCGCCGAACACCCGCTGGTAGAAGGCCACCGCCGCGGCGACGCTGCGTACGACCAGGTGTGGCGTGACGCCGGGAAACTCCTCGGGCGCGAGGTCGGCGGCGGTCATCCGGTGACCTTTCGGTGCAGGATCTCGACCGGCTGGATGCCACGTGCGCGTGCCGCGGCGAGCAGGACGGCGAGCCGGCCGGCCTCCTGCGCAGCGGCCTGCCGGCCGAGATCGGTGATCTGGTAGCGCCGGCGCCGCTCGCTGCGCCGGTCGGCCGGCTCCTCGGCCGGCTCCTCGTCGTCGTCGATCTCGGTGATCAGGCCGTCGACCCGCATCCGCTGCAGTGAGCGGTAGAGCGTGCCCGGGCCGAGTTGGACGAGGCCGCCGGTGAGAGCGGCCACGTCGGACATCAGCGCGTAGCCGTGCCGCTCACCGCCGGCCAGCGCGAGCAGCAGGGCGAAGATCGCCGGTGTCACATCACTCCCGTGGTCTAGCCGAAAACCCTAGTCCGCGCGCTCGCCGACGACGAAGTCGTTGCCGTCCGGGTCGGTGATCTTGACCCAGGTGCTCCATGGCTCCTCGAACGGACCTTCCACCGCGACTCCGGCGGCCTTGAACTCGTCGTAGGTCTTCTGCGCATCGTCGCACACGAGCGTGAAGGTGGCGCCCTTGCCGAGCAGGTGCTCGAAACCGTCCTGCGCGGGGAACAGGTTGATCCGGTCGCCGGCCGGCGTCTTCACCTCGATCCACCGCCGGCCCGGGCTCATCTCGGCGTCGGTGTGCGGGGTGAAGCCGAGCTTGTTGACGAAGAAGTCGCGGGCGGCCTCCTGGTCGGAGACGTAGTGGCTGTGTACGCCGATGCCGGTGATCACGATGAGCTCCTTTATAACCGCAGTAGTTGGTATCCGTGATGGATAATATCCACAGTGGATAGTAATTCGCAACCGCTTCGGCGGCCGCCGAAGTGTCCTGGACGTACGGTCGGAGAATGGCGGAACAAGCGCTATCTGCCCGAGAGCCGGACATCGCCGCGACGGCCTCCGCGATCGGCGACCAGTCGCGTACGAAGGTGCTGTCCGCGCTGGCCAGCGGCCGCGCGCTGCCGGCCAGCGTGCTGGCGAGCGAGGCCGGGGTGAGCGCGGCGACCGTCAGCGGTCACCTGGCCAAGCTGCTGGAGGCAGGTCTGATCACGGTCGAACGGCACGGCCGGCACCGCTACTACCGGCTGAGTGGTCCCGAGGTCGCGCACGTGCTGGAGGCGCTCGCGCGGATCTCGCCGCCGCTGCCGGTCCGCTCGCTGCGCGCCGGCACGCGCGCCAACGCGCTGCGGCGGGCGCGCACCTGCTACGACCACATCGCCGGCCGGCTCGGTGTAGCCCTGATGACCTCGATGCTGACGGAAGGCGTGCTCGCCGGCCACGACGGGACGTACGTGGCGGGTCTGGACAGATTGTCCAGCGCTGGACAGTCTGTCGATTACCGCGTCACGGGCCATGGCCGCGACTGGCTGGCCGACCTCGGCGTCGTCGTCGACCGCATCCCGCGACGCCGGCCGCTGGTGCGCTATTGCGTGGACTGGAGCGAGCAGCGCCACCACCTGGCCGGCGCGCTCGGCGCCGCGCTCGCCGACCGGCTGTTCGAGCTGGACTGGCTGCGCCGCGCGCCGAGTCCACGCGTCGTACTCGTCACCGACGCCGGACGCGCTGGCCTCTCCGACAGCTTCGGCATCGACGTCTCATAGCCGCTTCAGCCAGTCGGTGGCCCGACCGAGGGTGAGTACGCCGCTGCCGGCGCCGAGCAGTTCGCCGGCGGCCGGCCGCAGTGCCTCGTACGCCTCGGCGGCCAGCCGCCGGTTGCCGACCGCGACCGCCGCGTGGCCAGCCAGGCACCAGCGGACCTCCAGGAAGTGGTCCGGTGGCGGCGCTGGCAGCGAGGCGAGCGCCGTCCGCGCCTGGTCGTGGTGGCCGCTGGCGACCAACGCCAACGGCCGGCACCACGGCGCGTACGCACCCCAGCCGATGCCGGGATCCGTCGGCGCTGGCCGGCTGTGCAACAGGCAGATGCTGAGCCGCGCGAGCGCCGGCAGGCCGTCGGCGAAGCCCGGCATGCCGGTCTCCGGCAACCGCTCGGCCGCTGTGCGGTAGGCGCGTGCGACCGCGACCGGATCCTCGCCGGTGGCCGCGGCCTTCATGCACCGGAACCAGTCGGTGAACACGGTGACCAGCGGCGCCTCGTGGTGCCGCGCCAACCGCTCGGCGGCGGTCGCGTGGCCGTCGGCGCCGTCGAGGTCGCCGGCCGCGGACCGGGCCTGCAGCCGGATCAGGTGTCCGAGGATCTCGTACGTCGTGAGGCCGTGGCGTGCGGACAGCTCGACGATCTCGGCGCCGATCGCATCGCGGGCCAGCGCCTGCCCGGCCTGCCGGAACGACTGCATGAAGCGGCCGTTGAGGGCGAAGGCGAGCACCGCCGGATCGCCGAGTCGCCGCGCCAGCTGCTCCGCCTCCTCGGCCGCCTCCAGGCCGCGCGTCGCCGCGTTGGCGCGGCTCTCGACCGCGATGGTCGCCAGCAGCCGCGCTCTGGTCGAGTCGGCGGCGGAGGGTCCGAGGGCCGTGAGCGTACGTTCGGCGGCCGCGACCACCTGGCGTGCCTGGTCGGGGTCGTCGGACCGACTCCAGATCGCCGGCACGTCGAAGCCGCCGATGATCCGCGCGGTCAGGTCGGCGTCGCCGGTGCGCTCGGCCGCCAGGATCGCCGCCAGCCGCTCCTGCCTGGCCGCCACCAGATTCGGTCCGCTCGTGACGGCCAGCGTCCGCAGCAGGTCGACGGTCGACCGCAGGTGCGTACGCGACCCCGGCGTGACCGTCCGCTCGTACAGCGCCGTCGCCGCGTGCGTGTCACCGCCGTGCAGCTGCGCAGTCTGCAGATGAGCGGCGTGGTTGAGCAGGTCGACCTCGAGCTGCCGGAGCCGGCCGCCGGCGTCGACGCCGAGCTGGCCGGCCAGCAGGTCCTTTGCTCGCTTCAGCGCGGCCAGCGCGTCGCCTTGGCGGCTGTCGCGATAAAGCGCGACGGCCAGCAGACGCCACGCGTCCTCGCGCCACGGACTCTCCGCGACCAGCGTCTCCAGGTCGGCGATCGCGGGTCCGGCGGCGCCGAGGTCCAGCTGGGCCGCGGCACGCACCTCGGCTGCCTGGAGGCGGAGCTCATCGAGCCGCCGTCGCTGAGCCCGGGCCCAATACGCGTCAGGGAAATCGGCGTAGGCGCTGCCTCGCCACCAGCCGAGCGCGAGGTTCACCGCGTCGACGGCGTACCGCGGCGAGGCCGTACGAGCCGACGACAGGGCGTCCTCGAAGCGGCGCGAGTCGACGGCGTCGCGGCCAGCCCTGAGCGCATAGCCGGTGCCTTCGGAGGTCAGCAGGCGTGACGGCGTACGCGGCGGCCGGTCCGGCTCGAGTGCGCGGCGCAGCGCGGCGACGAACGTACGCACCGCGCCGGTGGCGTTGGCCGGCGGCTCGTCCCAGAGGTCGTCGATGAGGCGGTCGAGCGGCACAACGCGGTCGTCGGCGGCCAGCAACCGCGCCAGCACCTCGCGGTGGCGGGGACCGCGCAGATCCACCGCCACGCCGTCCGGCGCGACGACGCGTACCGGACCCAGCACCTGGAACGACAACACCCCAGCATTGTGCCGGCGCGCTGATCGGTTGCTGATTGGGCCGCGCCATGATGCCGGAGTGAGCACCGAAAAGACCAAGATGACCATCCCCGGCTTCGACTACCAGCACGTTCCGGTCGCCGACGGCGTGTCGCTGCATGCCGCCATCGGCGGCACGGGGACTCCGATCGTGCTGTTGCACGGCTTCCCGCAGACCCACCTGATGTGGCGGCACGTCGCGACGGCGCTCGCCGCCGAGCACACCGTCATCTGCCCTGACCTGCGCGGATACGGCGAGAGCGACAAGCCGGCCGGCACCGATCCGCAGACCTACTCCAAGCGCACCATGGCCGCCGACATCGTCGCGCTCTGCGGGAAGCTCGGTCACGAGCGGTTCGCGCTCGCCGGACACGACCGAGGAGCGCTGGTCGCCTTCCGCGCCGGACTCGACCACCCGGCCGCGGTCAGTCACCTGGCCTGCCTGGACGTACTGCCGACGCTGGACATGTGGCAGGTCATGCACGGCGTGTCGGCCAGCGTCGGCTTCCACCTCTACCTGATGGCGCAGCCGGCCGGCCTGCCGGAGCAGATGATCGCCAACAGCGCGGACGCGTTCTTCGGCTACTTCCTGGACGCCTGGGGCGCCGGCATCACGGCGGACGTACGCGCCGAATACCTGCGTGCCAGCGCGGCCGCCGTGCCGTCGATCGTGGCCGACTACCGAGCCTCGGCCACCGTGGACGTCGAGCAGGACCAGGCCGACCTGGACGCCGGTGCCACACTGCGGATGCCGGTCACGGTCATCCAGCAGGACTGGGGTGCCGCGCTCGGCTTCGACGCCGCGCAGCTGTGGCGGCGCTGGTCGCCCGACCTGCGGCACCTGACCACCAAGGCCGGCCACTTCATGGCCGAGGAGGCGCCGGAGGAGATCACCGCGGCGATCCGCGAGCTAGTCGCGCGGGACCCCGCTCCGCAGCCACCCGCGGACTAGTCCGGCGACCTGGTCGGCGACCGGATGGCCGACCGGCCGCGTACAGAGGTCGCTCAGCGCGAACATGTCCAGGACGCGACCGAGATAGGCCCAGTCCTCCGGCAGCGCGTACGGCTGGTGGTCGGCGAACCCGGCGCGGAAGCCGGCCAGGAACCCGGCGGGGTAGTCGGCGCCGAAGCGGACCATGTTGGCGGCGTCGCCGTACGGACAGCCGGCATAGCCGAACTCCCAGTCCAGCACGGCGTCGACCCGCCAGCCGCCGGCGGCGGGAGACACCAGGATGTTCTTCGGGTTGATGTCCGCGTGTACGAGCCGGCGCTGGTCGTCGATGGCGGCCAGGGCCGGCGCGTGCTCGGCGCACAGAGCTGCCCACGCCGCCTTGCTCGCCGGGTCCAGCCGCTCGTCCGGCGTGGCTTTCATGCTTGAGGCCGCGAAGTCCGCCAGCTGTGCCGACCACGGTGGCTGGTCGGCCACCGTCAGCGCGGCGTCGGCGAAGAAA
Source organism: Fodinicola acaciae (assembly GCF_010993745.1). Classification (NCBI taxonomy): domain Bacteria; kingdom Bacillati; phylum Actinomycetota; class Actinomycetes; order Mycobacteriales; genus Fodinicola; species Fodinicola acaciae. Next base: position 1,326,501 of record NZ_WOTN01000001.1, on the reverse strand, counting down.
CCGGGACGGTCGAAGGTAGCCGTACCGATCGCCGCCACCACCCGGCCGACCTCTCGGCCGAGTGCCCTCGGATTCTCGCTGGTCAGCATGTCGGTCAGCGGCGCACCGGACACGAACTCCAGCAGCATCGCCGCACGCGTCCGCTCGGTAGCGGCCACGATGTCCAGGACGCGCGGCGTCGGTACGTACCGGCTGCCGGCGGCCATGATCGCCGCCTCGATGGCGGGGTCCGGTCCGCCGAGGCGGGCGACCACTTGGCCGCCGGCGTAGCGGACCAGGCAGGTCTCGTGGGAGAAACCGCCGGCCAGCGTGGACGTGTCGGTGACCTCGCGGCCGAGAGCGGCGGCGACGCGGTCCAGCTCCTCCGGCGTCACGGCAGCGTGAGGATGAGCGGTCCGTCCTCGGTGATCGCGACGGAGTGCTCGAAATGCGCTGCGCGGCTGCCGTCGACGGTCTGCAGCGTCCAGCCGTCGGGTCCGGTGACGTATTCGTCCACGCCGCCGGCGATGAACATCGGCTCGATCGCGAAGGCCATCCCGACGCGCAGCTGCAACCCGCGGCCGGCGCGGCCCTCGTTGGGGACGAACGGATCCTCGTGCATGGTGCGGCCGATGCCGTGGCCGCCGAAGTCACGCGGAATCCCGTAGCCGGCGGCCCGGCCGAGGTCGCCGACCGCCGCCGAGATGTCACCGAGCCGGCCGCCGTCGACCGCCGCCGCGATGCCGGCGGCCAGGCCGCGCTCGGTGGTGGCCAGCAGCTCGGCGTCGCCCGGTCTCGGCTCGCCGACGACGAAGCTGATGGCCGCATCGCCGGTCCAGCCGTCCAGTGTCGCGCCGCAGTCGACGCTGAGCAGGTCACCCTCGGACAGCCGGTACGAGCTGGGAATGCCGTGCACGATTGCGTCGTTGACCGACGCGCAGATCACGCCGGGGAACGGCGTCGGAGCCCAGCGCGGACGGTAGTTCAGGAACGGCGAGGTGGCGCCGGCGTCCTTGATCACCGCGTGCGCGACGTCGTCGAGCTCCTTCAGCGACGTGCCAACCGCGGCCGCTTCGCGGCACGCCGCGAGCGCGCGACCCACCACTCGTCCGGCCTCACGCATGGCGGCGATCTCGGCCTCGGACTTCTGTTCCACCACGTCTGCTCCCCAGCATGGACCCAATAGGTATACCGGTATTATTATCACGCTCATGGTTCGCGCACCGCTCACCCCACTGGACCGCGCTCGCGGCGAGCGCCTCGGCGCGCTGTTGCGGGAGGCTCGCGGCACTCGCAGCATGCCGGAGGTGGCCGCGATGGCCGGCATCTCGGCCGAGACGCTGCGCAAGATCGAGACCGGACGCGTACCGACGCCGGCCTTCTTCACCGTCGTCGCGCTGGCGACAGCGCTGGAGATCCCGCTGGACACCCTGGCCGAGCACTGCGCCGACCCGCCCGGCATCCACCAGGTCCCCGCCTAAGTGGTCGCATGGCCACCATGCGTGCGTTGGACGCACGCATGGTGGCCATGCGGCTATTCGAGGTTGGGCCAGGCGACGAGTGCCTCGATGGTCCTACGGTCGCCGGCGACCTGCAGCCGGTCCAGCGGCACACGCTTGTAGACGGCCAGCAACAGGTCGCTGGCCGAGCCGGTCAGCGTCGCGGCGCTGGCGGTGGCGTCGGTGCGGCGCGCGCCCTTCTCGCTCAGGTCGAGGTGCCAGGCCGGCCCGTCGGTCGCGCGCAGTGCGAGCCGCACTGGAGGATGTGGCCACGGACCCGACGAACCGAGCGTGACGGCGATGAACTCCTCGATGCTGTCGGTGGCGATCTCGGCCGGGATCGGCTCCGGCCGTTTCGCCGCGTCCTGAGCGTCGTACGCGTGCACCGCGGCCTCCTGCACCTGGTGGCGAGCGACCGCCGCGACCGTCTCCGGCGCGCCGGAGCCGGTCCACCACGTCCAGCACGGCTGATCCGGCTCGGCGGCCAGCAGCGCGTCGAGCAGCCGGCCGGTGCATTCCTCCGACCATGCCAGCAGCTGGCCGCGCACCTCGCGATCGCCGAGCGCCTCGTCCGACGGTCGCTCGCCGTCGCTGTCGACCGCCGCGGCCCAGAACAGCTGGACGGCGCCGAGGTGCGCGACCAGGTCGCCGGAGGTCCAGGCCGGACAACCCGGCACCGCCGGCGTCTCGTCGGTCACCGCCGCCCGCAGCGCGGCTGATCGGTCGGCCAGCTGAGCAATCCAGTCGTCGAATCCAGTCACCGGCTCTTCCTACCAGCCGGGTCCGACAGCCGACCCACCCGCGCCAGGAAGGTCGTCGCGACCGACAGGTGCCGCTCCGGCGGATAGAGGACGGCGGCGTTGAAGGCGTGCGGCATGTCCCGGTAGAGGTCCAGGCTCACCCGGACGCCGGCTTCTGCCGCCAGTTCGCCGAAACGGCGTACGTCCGCCAGCAGCACCTCGTCGGTGCCGACCGCGAGCGTCAGCGGTGCGAGGCCACCCAGATCGCCGTACGCGGGGGACTGCGGGGCCTCGTCCGGCCGCGCCCCGCCAAGGTAGGTGCTGCCGACCGCCGCCATCGTGCCCGGCCGGATGGTGTCGCTGCTGCCGTCAGCCGTCGCCGCGGCGCTGCGGTCGGAGAAGTCGGTCACCGGTGACACAGCGAGCGCGTGGCCTGGCTGCGGATCGCCGTTTTCCTTGAGCACCAACAGGGTCGACAGCACCAGCGTGGCGCCGGCCGACTCGCCGGCGAACATGACCGCTTCGGCCGGTACGCCTTGGTCAAGCAACGCGCGGTAGACGGTGACGGCGTCCTCGATGGCCGCCGGAAACGGATGTGCCGGCGCGAGCCGGTAGTCGACGCGGAACGCCGGTCGCGCGGTGGCCTGCGCCAACCGGTAGGCCATGACGCGTTCCCACAACCGGTTGCTGTGCGCGAAACCGCCGCCGTGCAGGTAGACCGTCACACCGTCGGCGGCTGACTGGCCGCGGACGCTGAGCCAGTCGCCAGGAACGCCGCCGGTGTCCAGGACCGGCGCCGGATCGGCGTCCGGATCGAGCATCGGCGGATCACTGAACAGCGCGCCGAGCTGCGTTCGCAGATCGTCACCGTCGCCGGTGTCGAGATGAGTGATGTCCATGTTTCCCTTCGACAAGTCGACAAGAACGGCTGACATATCGAAGCGACGAGGCGGTCCACGAGCCGCCGGCCTCACTCAGCGGCCGGGAGCCTCACTCGGTCATGGCCATGGGCCGACCCGGCAGTCACGCGTCCAACCGTAGCACCGGCCAGCCGGAGCTCAGTGCTGGTCAGGCGGCGCGAACCGCGGCACCGCGATGACGATCGCGACCAGCGCGCTCGCGACGGCGGCGACCAGACCCGCGTACGCGCCGGCGCGGTCGGCTAGCACGCCGGCCACCGCCGAGCCGGCCGCGTAGCCGACCGAGAACGCGGTGACGATCCAGGCAAACGCCTCGGTCACCGTGCCGGCCGGCGCGAGCTTGTCGACCAGCACGAACGCGCAGGCCAGCAGCGGCGGCAGGAACAGTCCGCTGAGCACCGCGAACGGCAGGCTGGCCCAGATGTTCGGCGCCAACAGCAGCGTCGCGTAGCCGATCGCCAGCAGGCCGACGACGATCCGCAGCCTCGCCGACTGGTCGCGGCCGCCGGGGACGGTGGTGTACGCGAGGCCGCCGATCAGCGCGCCGAGACCGTTCGCGGAGACCAGCCAGCCGGCCGCGTCGCGCGCGCCGGCCTGTTCCGCGTACGCGGTGATGGCGACGGTGAACGTGCCGACCGTGCCGCCGGCGAACAGAATGACCACCAGCAGCCGGACCAGCTGTCCGGACCGCAGTGGCCCGGCCCAGTGTCGCTCGCCTGGCGTGCCCCGCCAGTGCCGGGCCGGACCGGCGGTCGCGAACCAGACGGCGCCGAGCAGGCCGACCACGGCGGCCACGTACACGCCACCGGCGCCACCGAAGACGGCGATGGACCCGACGACGACCAGCGGACCACCGACGAACAGGACCTCCTGCGCGGCCGCGTCGAGCGAGTACGCCGCGTGGACGGCCTTCTGATCCGGCAGGACGGCGCTCCACAGCGCACGCAGGCACGGCTCCAGCGGCGGAGTCGCGGCGCCGGCGACGAACACCAGCAGCATCGCGACGACGGCGAGATGCGGGATGTCCAGCAGGCCGAGCGCGGCGAAGGCGACCGAGGCGATGACGGCCGAGCCGATGACCACCGGCGGCTGCCGCGTACGGTCGACCAGGCGCGCGAGCACCGGACCGCCGATCGCCTGGCCGATGGCGAACGCTCCACCGAGCGCGCCGGCCAGCGTGTAGTCGGCGCCTTTGTGACGAGCCAACAGAACCAGCGCGAGCGCGGCCATCCCGGTGGGCAGCCGGCCGAGCAGGACCGAGCCGAGCAGCCGCGGCACGCCACGTGCGCGCAACACGTCGCGCACCGGCCGCGTGTTGCGCGCGACCGCCGTCAGGACCGACAACGGAGAGTTTCCCAAGATCCCATGGCTGTCAACCTAACAGCGGCTGCCGGCCGGGCCGTCAACATGGCGGCGGCGTCACAATCGGACTCCGATTGCGACGCCGCCGGCTGTCGAACGCTACTTCTTGTTGGAGAAGTCGTACTTCTGGTAGAGCTGCTGCGCGTTGGCCGGGGTGACCGGCTCGATGTCCAGGGTCTGCTTCTTGTTGACGGTCTTGCCGTTCACCAGCGCCTCGACCGCGTCAGCGGCCTCCTTGGCACCGGTCGGATAGATGAAGGTGCCGTTGAGCTGCCCGAGCTGGACGGCGCGGATGCCGCCGTCCGGGATGGCCAGGCCGTCGGTGCCGATGAACTTGATCGCCTTCTGCTTGTTGGCGGAGGAGGCGGCCAGGTACGCGCCGAGCGCCATCGGGTCGTTCTCGCCGTAGACGAGGTCGATCTTCAGGCCCTGCGCGAGCCACTGGTTCATCACCCGGGTGGCGTCCTCCTTCAGCCACTTGGCTTCGCGCTTCTGGATGACCTTGATCTTCGGGTTGGCCTTGATGCCGTCGTTGAAGCCCTTGTCGCGGTCGATCTGCGGCTGGTTGGACAGGATGCCCTGCAGCTCCACCACGTTGCCGCCGTTGGGCAGCAGCTGCGCGGCGAGCTGGCCGGCCTTCAGGCCGGCCTGGTAGTTGTCGCCGCCGATGAAGGACGAGTAGCACTGGGTGTTGACCGTACGGTCGAGGATCACGACCGGGATCTTCGCGTCACACGCCTGCTGCACCGCGGCGGTCAGCGGGGCCGCCTCGTTCGGCGAGACGATCAGCGCGTTGACCTTCTGCTGGATGAACTGCTGCACCTGCGACACCTGCGTGCCGGAGTCCTGGTGCGCGTCGGTGATCGGCAGCAGCTTGAGGTCGGGATACTGCTTCACGAAATACTGCAGCTGCAGGTTGAGCTGCGCGCGGTAGGGCTCGGCGTTGTTGGACTGCGAATAGCCGACGACGAACTGCTTCTTGCCGTTCGCGCCGGTCTGCGCCGGGGCCGGGCCGCCGGCGGTGGAGGCACAACCGGCCATGGCTACGAGGGCGGCCGCCGCTACGGCGAGGCGGCCGAGGTTGGTACGGATCACGACTTACTCCCGGTTGTCTGGCCCGAAGGCGCTGACGCTGTGGTACGGCCGAACGTTCGTCGCAGGAAAGCGGCGAAGCTGGAGATCAGGTCGGGCCGCTGCAGGACCACGGCGACGACCACGATGAGGCCCTTGATGATCAGCTGCAGGTTGTCGCTGACCGCGTTCAGGCCGAGGACGTTGTCGAGCAACGTCAGGATGAGTACGCCGACGAAGGTGCCGACGATGCTGCCGCGGCCACCGGCGAGCGCGGCGCCGCCGATCACCACCGCGGCGATCACGTCCAGCTCGTAGCCGCTGCCGGCCAGCGGGTCCGCGGACGCGCTGTAAGCGGCGTCGATCGGACCGGCGAAACCGGCCAGCAGGCCACAGATCGTGAACACACCGATCTTCACCCGGTCGACGTTGATGCCGGACAGCCGCGCCGCGGTCTCGTTGCCGCCGACCGCGTAGATGTGCCGGCCGAAGGTCGTCTTGGACAGGATCAGCTGGAAGACGACACAGGTGATGACGAACGCCAGCACGGGGTAGTAGACCCCGGCACCGAGTACGCCGGTGAACAGGTTGTGGCCGGGCGTACCGAAAAGCTGGAACTGGTCGGCGTGCTCGCTGAGCTTGCCGGTCGGTCCGGCCACCTGGGTGCCGACGCTGACGTTGTTGCTGATCTGCCGGTCCAGGCCGCGAAACACCGACAGGGTGGCCAGCGTCATCACGAACGGCTGGATCCGCAGCCAGGTCGCGCCGGCGCCGTTGCAGAACCCCATCGCCGCGCCGGCCACCGTACACACCGGCAGGATCACCCACGGCGGCATGTCGGCGTTGACCAGCAACAGAGCCGAAACGAGCGAGGCGAGGCCGAGCATCGAGCCGACCGACAGGTCGATGCCGGCGGCCAGGATCACCAGCGTCTCGCCGACCGCCAGGATGCCGCGTGAGGCGAACGCGCCGACCGCGTTGGTGATGTTGGCCTGGCTGAGAAACACGTCGCCCTTGGTGGCGATGCCGAGGATCAGTACGAGCGCCAGGCCGACGTAGCCCTGCAGCGAGCCGAGCGTGGACAGCACGCGCTTCCAGCGCTCGCCGCCGGTCGGCGTCGCGGCGACCGTCGCGGTCGTACCACTGCCAGTGCCTGTGCCAGCCAAAACTACAAGTCCTTCCGAAGGCTCGGAGCCGGGATGGCGCTGGACACTGTCTGCCGCGCCATCGCCGCCTCGAGGATCTTTTCCTGTGTCGCCTCGTCCCTGGTCAGCTCGGCGGTGATCCGGCCTTCGCAGAGCACGACGATCCGGTCGCACATGCCGAGCAGCTCCGGCAGCTCCGAGGAGGCCATCAGGATGCCGGTGCCGGCCGCCGCGAGCTTGTTGACCAGCTCGGAGATCTCCGCCTTGGCGCCGACGTCGATGCCGCGGGTCGGCTCGTCCAGCAGCAGCACCTTCGGCTTGGTGAGCAGGCACTTGGCCAGTACGACCTTCTGCTGGTTGCCACCGGAGAGGTTGGCGACCGTGCTGTTCAGGCTCGGTGTCTTCACCCGCAGGCTGGTGACCTGCTCGGCGACCGCGGTTCGCTCCGCCCTGGCGTCCACGCCGGACCACTTCCGGAACTGGCCGAGCGCGGCCAGGCTGGCGTTGAACCGTACGGTGTTGCCGAGCACCAGGCTCTGCGTCTTGCGGTCCTCGGCGACCAGCGCGACACCGCGCCGGATCGCGTGGTTGGGCGATTTCGCCTTGTACGGCCTGCCGTCCAGCGTCAGCGCGCCGCGTACGGAGCGGCCGAAGACACCGAAGACGGCCTCCAGCACCTCGGTGCGGCCGGCCCCCATCAGGCCGGCCAGGCCGACGATCTCGCCGGCGCGTACGTCCAGCGACACGTCGTGCAGCGCGACCCGGCCGGCGCGCGGATCGGCCGGCAGCGACAGGTCGCGTACGGTCAACCGCTCGCCGCCGGTGGGCTTGCCGTTGGAGCGCTGGAAAATCTCGCCGATCGGCCGGCCCACCATCATCCGGATCAGCTCGGCGCGGTCGGTGGCCGCCATGTCCCGCGTGCCGATGTAGCCGCCGTCGCGCAGCACGGTGACCCGGTCGGCGATCTCGTACAGCTCCTCGAGCCGGTGCGAGATGTAGACGACCGCGACGCCGCGCGCGACCAGCCGGCGGATGACCGCGAACAGCAGCCGCACCTCGGCGTCGGCCAGCGCGGAGGTCGGCTCGTCCATGATCAGCACGCGGACGTTCAGCGACAGCGCCTTGGCCACCTCGATGAGCTGCTGCTCGGCGATCTGGCAGGTGCGCACCAGCCGCCGCGGGTCCAGCCGCAGGCCGAGCTCGGCCAGCAGCTTGCGCGACTCCTCGTACATCACCGGCCGGTTGACCGTGCCCCAGCGGGTCCGCGGCTCGCGGCCGAGGAAGATGTTGTCCGCGATGGACAGCTCCGGCACCAGGTTGAGCTCCTGGTGGATCATCCCGATGCCGAGCGACTGCGCGTCCTTGGGATGGTGGATGTCGGCTTCCTCGCCGGCCAGCTCGATGGTGCCGTCGTAGTCGGTGAAGACGCCGGACAGGATGTTGCACAGGGTCGACTTGCCGGCGCCGTTCTCGCCGAGCAGGGCGTGCACCTCACCGGCGCGTACGTCCATCGACACGCCGGTGAGCGCGCGGACACCGGGAAACTCCTTGGCGATGCCACGCATCGCCAGGATCGGTGACCCGGTTCCTCGGGTTTGTGATGTCATGTCGCGAGCTTCAGGTCCAGGTAGTCGATGCCGGCGAAGAATCCGGTCGCGGACGCGTTCTTGCCGGTCACGGTCATGGTCAGCCGGTGGGTGCCGGCGGCCAGCTGGTGCTGGCCGTAGGGGAGCGGCGCGGTGATCAGCACCGCGTTGGCGTTGAAGGCGTCGTACGGGTCCCCGATCGTCTGACCGTCCAGAGCGAAGGTCACGATGCCGTAGTCGACCGCTTTTGTCAGCACCATCGACAGGTCGTACGTGCCGGTCGTGCTCACGTTGAACTCCAACACGGCGTTGTTGGGTGCCGAGTGCGGTGTGAACCACATCTGGTTGCCGTTGGACCAGTGGATGCCGCAGCAGTCACCCTGCGGCCCGATCGGCGCCGTCGAGGACACCACCGGCATGTTCTCCGCCTCGACCCGCAGCTTCGCGCCGCTCACCGCGCTCACCTGCGCCGACAGCGGACCGGTGTGGCCGGCGGCGTCCACCGCGCGTACGCGGTAGTACCAGGTCTGCTTGGTGCCCAGGTCGGTGTGGCTGAAGGACAGCAGCGGGGTCGTGGTCAACAGCGTGTCCTCGTTGGCGGCGAAGTCTGGCTCCGTCGAGGCGAAAACCTGGTATCGCGGTGCGTACGTGTCGTCGGTCGCCGGCTGCCAGCTCAGGTCGATGGCGTTCACGTCCGTGCCGGTGGCCGTGGCGGCCGGCACCGCGGCCGGCGATCGAGTGTCCACTGTGGACGGCAGGACCGACACCGCCGCGTACGAGGCGGCCGTCCAGGCCGGCGCGCCGGCTGTCGGCGTGAGCGTCACGGTGATCGACGACTTTCCGGCGGTCAGGGCAGCCGGCAGGTCGTACGAGTCGTCCAGCCAGCGCGCGCCCGGGTTGCCGAGCGGCTGCAGCCAGGTGCCGGCCGCGACGCCGTTCACGCTGACCGCCGCGCTCTGGTAGCCGTCCTTCTGGTCGGACGTACGCCGCAGCTCGACGCCTCTGTTGTCGCGCGAGATCGCCAGCTTGAAGCTGACCGGCGAGGTGGCCGCGCGCACCTTGCGCGTCACGGTTGGTTGCGGCACGTCGTAACCCTCGTACGTGCCCGCCACCGCCGTCGCGGCGGCGCCACCGGTGTAGCCGTGCGCCTTTTCACTGTTCTGATCGCCGACCGTGACCGCATCGGTCCACTTCAGCGTGCGGTTGTCCTGCGCGTAGTAGTAGGTGGTGGAGCCATAGACGGCCGGGTCGCCGTCATAGCCGCCGTGCTCGATGCCGAAGCGGACGGACGAGCCGTACTGCGGACCCTCGGCCAGCATCAGCCGGTAGGCACCGGTGCAGTCGTACACACAGCCCAGGCCCTGGATCTCGTGCGCAGGGTTGCCGTTCATCGGGTCGGTGTCGACGCCGCGGTTGAAATACCAGCCGGACTCGTAGAAGTCCTCGGTGCCGGTGCCGTACATCTGCGGGGTCACCGAGCCGTCCACGAACAGCCGCTCGTCGCCCTCCAGGTAGCCACGCCCGTTCGGCGGGATCAGGCCCTCCATGGTCTGCGTGACACCGACGATCCGGCCGCGGCCGGTGGTGTCGACGAAGGTGTGGTCCTGGCCGTTCTTCTCGATCGTACGGTCGCTGTACGCGTGAAAATAGCCGGCTGAGCTGTCGAAACGTGCCGCAGCGGTGGTCACGGACAACTGCGCGCTGCCGATGTCGACCAGCGAGCTGTTGTTGCGCAGGGTGATGGTGGCGTTGGACCGGTACGGCATCTGCCACCAGGCGGTCATCGTCTTGGTCGCCGGGTCCATGCCGAACATCAGCGCGCGGACCGGATAGAGCCCCAGGCCGCTGCCGAAGAACTCGCCGAGCGGCGCGTCGACCGTACGGCGGCCGTCGAAGCTGATCTGCAACCGCGTGTTGCGGATGATCTCGTCGGAGACGGTGATGTCGGTGGTGTTGGCGCCGGGAGCGGCCAGCTGCGGGATCTTGACCGAGATGGCGGTGATCGCGCCGGATCCGGAACCGGCCGCGACCGTCTTGCTGGCTCCCTTCGGCAGGCTGACGGTGGTCGTACGCGTGCGAGCGCCGGCCTGCGCCGGCTTCGGGTCCGCGGTGCCGGCGGCCTTGAGCCTGGCGATGACGTCCTCGGCCTTGTCGCTGGGGTCGAAGGTCGAGATGCCGCGAGCGTCGGCGAACGTCCGGTAGGTCACGTGGTAGTAGACCGGTCCGTGCTCGACGGTGACGCGCATCGAGCTGGTGAACGGCATCGGCACCTTCACGTACACGCCGCCGGAGGACTGGTCGGCGTTGGCGACCAGCGGATAGACGAACGGCGCGCCCTTCTTGCCGTTGACGATGTCCTGCAGCGAGCCGGAGAGCACGGTCTTGCCGTCCAGCTCGACGGTGATCGCGCCGGTGGCGGTCACGTTGCCTTCGTCGCGGGTGAACCAGATCGAGTCGATCTCGCCGGCGCCGGAACGCTCGGCGATGACGCAGCCGGCCGAGGTCGTACGCAGGCACCACGAGTTGCCGTCGCCGTTGCCGCCGCCGCGGTCGAAGCTGGAAGACTGGAGCGTGCGGCCGTCGCCGGAGATGTCGGTCAGCCGCTCGGGATGGCGGTAGGTGTCCCAGCCGACCGGTCCGTGCGACGGAGCGCTCGCCGCCGCCGCTGGCATGCTGGCTGGCGCCAGTGCGGCGGCGACGGTGAGCAGCACGGCGGCGATTTTAGCGGTCAAACGAGGTGCGGACTCACATGTGCCTCGCATCCAGGCTCCTCCTCGCGCGTTCCAGCCGCCGCTCCTGCCGAGCAGCGGCTAGAAATCGATTTCCGGAGGTTAGTGAGCCAGATTACGCCGTGTCAAGAGCCGGCACCCGAGCCTGGTCCGTACGCCGGCCGGCACCGGCCAGATAGGCCAGCCCGAAGACCGTTGCCGGGATCAGCAAGAACGGCAGGAAGAACAGCTCATCGACGACCATGATCGTGTGGCTGCCGATCGCGGTGCTCGAGTCGAGCGGGTCAACGAGCAGGAGCACCGGCCAGAGCAGCGCGTACGCACGGGACGCCTCGGCCGCGCTGCTCGTCAGCAGGCCCGCGACCAGCACCCCAGCGACCCATGCCGCGATTCCGCCGGTCACCGCCACGAGGGTCGCGGCGAGGTCGCGGCCGATGCGGCGCAGGGTCACAAGTCCCCAACCGGCCAGCCACAGGACGGCAGCCCAGACCACCGTGCCGTACACCATGGCGTACGGCATGCCGACAGTCACCCACGGCAGCATGTAGTAGGCGGGTGCGAAGGCGAGAGCGGCAATGGCCAGGACCGCCGTTGTCCACGTCGCGACCTGCGGTCCGCCGGCGTGCGGCGATCGGCGACCCAGCCGCCGGCCAAGGAAGCCGAGTGGCGTGCCGATCAGCAGCAGTGACAGGCCGACATACCAGTCCGTGCTGGCGGCTCCGCCGGCTGACGACATACCGATCGTGATCGCGATGAGCAGAGCGAAACTGAGCACCGCCGCACCGATCGGCACAGCCACCAGCACGACAGCGGATCCGACGTGGCGACCGGCACCGCTCGGCGCCACGCCGAGGTCGCGGTCCGTACGCGCCAGGGCGAGGCTGGTGGCGTAACGGAAGGCCTGCCAGGGATGGTCGCCGATCTCATGCAGCTCGGCCTGCCATTCGGCGACGGCATCCGCGCGCTCGGCCTCCGGCCACCGCCGAGCCGCGGCCTGGATCGCTCGGCCGGTCAGCTCTCGCAGCAGGCGGCTCACCACGCGACCCTCGCGAGCTTCGTTTCGGTGCGAGCCGGCCGCGACTCCCGCTTCGCCGTCGCGCGCGTCGCGTTGCGTACGCCTTCGGGCGTGAGCCGGTAATAGCGCCGCGGCGGCCGGCCCTCGGCAACCGGATCGATCTCCTCCCAGCGCGCCTCGACCCAGCCGGCCTTTCGCAGCCGCAGGAGGATGGGGTAGAGGCTGCCGCTGGCCAGACCGGTCAGCTTCATCAGCTCGAGCCCGTAGTGGTCGGCGTCGGCATCGGTCAGCATCGCGGCGAGTACGCGCTCGACCGCGACCGTTATGCGTATGTCACTAGCCATGTGCCGCACTCTACATAGGGTCGACCTAGATCTCTACATAGGGGTGCGGAGTGAGCGAGGGTGGCACTCTGACGGTGGATCGTCAGAGTGCCACCCTCGCGTCGGTTGTCAGCGAGCCTGCGGTGCCGGCGCGTGTGCCTGCTGCTGGACCTGCTGCGTGGCCGGAGCCGGACGCTGCGGCTGCTGAGCGGCGGCCTGCGGCTGAGCGGCCGGAGCCTTCTGCTGGGCCTTCTGCTGGGCCTTCTGCTGGGCCTCCGGCGTCGCGCCGTTGGCCTGCTGCTGGTCGGCCGGCGCGTCCGGCAGGGTCGCCGGGTCGACGCTCAGCTCCTCCGGGACGGTCTGCAGCAGCTCGCGGACCGAGCCGAACTGTCCGACCAGCGTCGCGCGTACGTTCATCAGCTGGTCGACGACCGACTTGGCGTGGGCGATGATCCGGTCCGACTCGGCCTTGGCCGCGGCCCGCTGCTGCTCGGCTTGCCGCTGGGTGTCGGCGAGCAGCTTGGCCGCCTCGGCCTTGGCCTGCTCGACGCGCTGGCGCGCCTCCTCGATGGAGGACTTCTCGCGTGCCTGGTGCGCCTTGTCCGCCTCGTCGCGCCGGCGGGTCATGCTGGCATCGAACTCCTCCTGCAGCTTCTGGTGCTGCTGGCGAGCGGCGGTCAGCTTCTCGGTGGCGGCCTTGTCGGCCGCGGCGATCTTCTCGGCGGCCGCCTTCTCCGCGGCGGCGGTCCGCTCGCGGGCGGCCTTGTCGGTGTTGGCGGTGGTCTCGGCGGCGTACTTCTCCGCGGCAGTACGCTTGTCGGCCGCGTACTTGTCGGCGGCGGCGGTCTTCTCCGCGGCCGCCTTGTCCGCGTCCGCGACCAGCTTGGTGGCCTTCTGCTCGGCGGCCGCGACGATCGCGTCGGCCTTGTCGCGCGCGATGGCGTCACGCGAGTCGGCCTTGGCGCCGACCTCCTTGGCCTTGGCCAGGATCTCCTTGGCCTCGGTGTCGGCCAGGTGCAGGATCTGGCCGACCCTGGCGCCGAGGTTCTCGTACGACGGAGCCGTGGCGGTCTTGAGCTTCTCCTTCAGCGCGTCGATGTCGGCCTGCGACTCGCGCAGCTGCTGCCGGGCCTCCTCCAGCCGGTGCAACGCGCCGTCGCGGTCGGCGACGGTCGCGCGGTACTGCGTCTCGATCCGTTGGAAAGCGGTGGTCACCTGATTCCGGTCGAAGCCGCGCAACACCACATCGAAGGTGCCCGGCTTCTCCTGCATCGGGATCAATTCTGTCCGCTGCTCGGACATTCATACCCTCCAGGGCAATCGCTTCTGGCGCCACTCCGACGCCACTGTCGTGGGCAGGTCACCACCGCAATGACCGGGCTCGGGAACAGGCGTGGGCCGAGAGGTCGCTGACGGCATTGGCCAGGTCGCACGATCGTACCGAGAGCCGAAGCCGCGATATGTATATGTTGATATAGGTGCTTTCTATAGCAAGCCTGGCATTTTACCGCAGCGGCCCGCGTGCGGAGCGGTGTCCGGGTGGCGAAATTAGTGGGCACTCGACCTGAAATGCATCGAAATAATGCCGGCTCCGCATGACGGCGGCCGGTGAATCCGCGCCAGACAAGGCTTTTCAGTCGATGCGTGCGGCGTATCGGTGCCAGCGAAGTGTGTTCTCCGCGCAGCGCGGTCCGAAGCGGCGGGTAGCCTGCCTCCCCGTGACTGTCTCGACGAAGAGAAGCGGCGTCGGCCGGTGAGCCTGGACGTCAATGAGTCCCGAGGCCTGCTGTCCGGTCGGCGAGAGAAGAAGGCGCAGAAGGCGCGCGAGCGCGCGCAGGCGATGCTCGACAGGCAGAAAGCCGCGGTCACCGCCGCCACCTCGCCAGCACCAGCCACCATGCCAGCCACAACGACCATTCCGGCCACCGACCTGTGGCCGCTGTCCGATCCGGAGCCTTCGAGCATGTCGACCTCGACCGACACGTCTTTCTCGGACACCGCGAGCGAGTGGTCGACCGAGCTGAACTGGACGCCGATCAGCTGGGACTCGCCGTCGACCTCGCCGTCGACCTCGCCGGTGCGGCCGGCGACTCCGGCGGCCGCACCGGTCGGTCGTACGGTCCCGGAGCCACCGGCCGAGCAGCCGGTCGTGTTGGCGCCGGTCAAGCCGAGCCGATGGGACTGGCTCCGCAGCGCCGGTCCGATCCTGATCGTCAACGGCGTGAGCGCGTGGGGCCAGGCCAGCTACGCGCACGACCACCTGGTGCCGGAGAGCAGTCCGTTCTGGATCAGGTGGACGGTCGGCGCGATCGCCGCCCTGGCCGCCGAGAGTGTCGCGTTGTACGTCAACTGGCACGCACACGACGCGTTGATCCGCAAGGACAACCGCACGGCCGGCCGGCTGCGGCGGTCCGCGTACGCGATCGCCGCGATCGTCGCGAGCGTCAACTACATCCAGTTCAGCGACCACGGCACGCCGACACCGCTGGCCGTGGTGATCGCGATGTTCACGATCCTCAGTCCGTGGCTGTGGGGCCTGCACACGCGCCGCCGCCAGCACATGCAGTTGACCGCGGAAGGCGTACGCAGCGACGGCTCCGGCGCGGTGTTCTCGGCGATCCGCCGCTTCTACTTCCCGATCACCACGATCAAGGCGACCAGGTGGTCGGTCGACCACGGCGTGACCGACCCGCGCGCGGCCTGGGAGGGCTATCGGGCCTATCGGCTGCGGCTGGACGAGGAGAAGGCCGCGCGGGCCGAAAACCCCCGTCCGGCGCCGGTCGTCGACGTCGAGGAGGCCGAAGAGATCCCCGAGGAGCCGGCGGTCGAGGCCGTGGCGCCACCCCAGCCAGCACCGCGGCCGGGGCCTCGACCTCGTCGCGCGAGCAGTTGGCCGCGGATCAAGCGGGTGGTGCGCACGCGCGTACGCACCGAGAAGCGCCGTCAGCGGTCGAACCAGTACGCCAACGCGCTCTGAAGGCCGACGCTGTCCTCACCGGCCCAGGCCACATAGCCGTCCGGCCGGACCAGCATCGGCGGACAGTCGTACGTGCCCGGCGCGGCATCGACACGGTCGCGCCACTGGTCCGGAACGGGCTGATTGACCAACACCGGCCGGCCGCTGGACAGGTCGAGCGGCAGGTTGGGGACGAAGGTGCCGGCCAGCTGGTGATCCACGTCCGTCGGATAGCGCACGTCCGAGCCGTCCAGCAGCCGCCCGACGTGCCTGCGTGGATCGTCGTACGCCACGAGCTCGCCGACGAAGGTGCGGAGCGCATCGGCGTACGGTCCGGTAGCGCTGGACAGTGCGGCCTGCGCTTTCGTCTGGGCCAGTGCACGTGCGGCGACCGGCCGGCGCTCGCTCTCATAGGTGTCGAGAAGGTCGGTGCGGCCGCGCAGCGCCGCCGCCAGCTTCCAGCCGAGGTTGGCCGCATCGGCCAGGCACACCGTGAGCGCACCACCGGCCGGGAACAGGTGCGCGGCATCGCCGGCGACGAAGACCCGGCCGTCCCGATAGCGGTCAGCCAGCCGCGACTGCGTGACCACCCGCGACAGCCAGATCGGGTCGTCGACCGGCAGCTCCGCGCCGATCACGCGGCGAGCGGTGGCGTGCAGCTCCGGCATGGTCAGCGGTGAGTCGTCGGTGATCGTGCCAGGCTCGCGGATGCCGACGATCAGCACG
Organism: Fodinicola acaciae; assembly: GCF_010993745.1. Taxonomy (NCBI): domain Bacteria; kingdom Bacillati; phylum Actinomycetota; class Actinomycetes; order Mycobacteriales; genus Fodinicola; species Fodinicola acaciae. Next base: position 1,310,450 of record NZ_WOTN01000001.1, on the reverse strand, counting down.
CCCGGCTGCAGCGACATCGCCAGCACGGCACCGGCGGCCGTACGGTTCCAGCCTCGCTCGAGCCGGCCGAAGCCCGGGATCTGCCAGCCGGCGGCGGTGTAGTCACCGGTCGCCGTCGGCACCCTGAAATGACCCAAGCGCAGCACTTCCGGATCGACCGAGCCGGGGAATCCGATCCCGCACCGCTCCCGTACGACGCTGCGTCCGCCATCGCAGCCGACCAGGTAACCACAGCTCAGTGTGTACGTGTCGGCCGCGCTGGACACGGTTACATGCACCGTCTCGTCGTGCTGGAAGTCGACCAACTCATGGCCGCGGCGTACGGCCACAGCGAGCTCGGTCGCACGCCGCGCCAGCAAGGCCTCCAGCTCTGGCTGGGGCATCAGCAGGCCGGGGACCTTGCAGTCGTACAACCGCACCGGCACGTCGCCGAACGGAAACGCCGGCAGCGCCGTCATGTATCGCTGACCATTGAGCAGGCCGCGCATCGCGAGCAGCCGCACCGGCTGGCCGATGATGCCGTTGGCTTTCGGCAGCGCGCTCGGCTCTGGCCGCCGATCCAGGACAACCGGTCGGGCACCGGCCAGCGCCAGCTCGCAAGCCACCAGCAGGCCGGTCGGTCCAGCACCACATATCACCACGTCGAAGGTGTCAGTTTGAATTGACATGAGCGTCAGTTTGGATTGACAACCACAGCTTGTCAATCCAAACTGACAGGCATGGACAACCCGCTGTCCGAACAGCTCCGCTCGACCGACCCGGCCGTCGCGTTGCGCGCCGTCGGCGCGTTGCACCGGCTGGCCGAGCAGGTCGAGGCCGCCGCGGTCAGGCGTGCCAGAGAGCAGGGCTGGTCGTGGGAACAGATCGGCGACGCGCTCGGGGTGTCCCGGCAGTCGGCACACGCGAAGCACGGAAAGTGAGTGAGATGGTGGACGCGTACGGCGGCAAACAACCGTTCACGGTGGTGATGAAGGCGGCGCTGCACGAGGCGCGGCGGCGTGGCGACCGGCGGCTCGGCACCGAGCACCTGCTGCTCGGCCTGCTGCACGCACCTGAGTCGGCACCGGCGAAGGCTCTCGGCGTCGATCTGTCGGCCGCGCGCGAGGCGCTGGACGAGCTGGACCGGGCGGCCCTGCTGGCGATCGGCATCGACACGCGCGACTTCCAGCCGGTCGGCCAGCCGCCCCTCGGCAAGCGTCCACCGGTGTCGTCGGCCGCTCGCGCCATCCTCGGCAAGGCGGTGGGCGCGACGACCTTGCGTACGCGCCGCCTCGCTCCGAAGTTCCTCCTCAAAGAGTTGCTGGCGACGCGATCGCCGGATCCGGCCGCCGATTTGCTGGCGTCGATGCACATCGACAAGGCGTACGTTCTTTCGGCATTAGAGAAAAGCAACTAGGATCTCGAACGTGATCATCGACGTACACAGCCACTTCTTCCGCGACCACAGCCACTTCACCGAGTCGTTCGTGGCGCAGTCGTCACGTTCCCGGACCGAGCCGGTCGACCTGCGAGTCCGCTGGGAGGATTACCTGGCCAGCGCACCGGAGGGCACGCGGACGATCGTCTTCGGCGCGAAGGCACGGCTGTCCGGCCAGTGGGTCGACGACGAGATCGTCGCCGAATACGCGGCCGCGCATCCCGAGCACCTGATCGGCTTCATGGCACTCGACCCGACCCAGCCCGGCTGGCAGGAGGAGATGAAGGTCGCGCACCAGAGCCTCGGCCTGCGCGGGATCAAGCTGATGCCGATGTACGCCGGCTTCGACCCCAGCGACGAGCTGTGCGATCCACTGTGGACGTACGCGCAGGAGCACCAGCTGCCGGTGCTGCTGCACACCGGCACCACCTTCGTCTCGCAGGCACCGATCGCATACGCACGACCGGCCTTGCTCGACCCGGTGGCGACGCGCTTTCCGGAGCTGCGGATGATCCTCGCCCACCTCGGCCATCCGTACGAGGGGGAGTGCATCGCCGTCGTCCGCAAGCATCCGCACGTGTACGCGGACGTGTCGGCACTGGTCTACCGGCCGTTCCAGCTGTGGCGCGCGCTGATGCTGGTGCAGGAGTACGGCGTGTGGGACAAGATCCTGTTCGGCACCGACTATCCGTTCACCACGGTCAACGAGACGGTCGACGGGCTGCGCGCGGTCGCCGCCGTGGAGAGTCCCAAAGGCCTGCACGGCATCGACGCCGCGGCCGTCGAGTCGGTCATCTTCCGCGACACGCTGCCGCTGCTCGGTCTCGGCTAACCCCAGGTCAGAAAGCGATAGTGGAGGCCGGTGGACGACTCCTGCCAGTCGCCGACCGTGTCCGGCTCGCGGCCGATCTTCGGCGCGTACGTGTCGCCGTCGAAGCTCTCCTGGATCTCGGTGACCACGATCCGGTCCGCGTACGGGAGCGCCGCCTCGTACACGGCCGCGCCACCCATGACCCAGACGTCTCCGGACGCGGCCGCGAGCGCCTGCGACAGGTCGGCGAAGGTCTCGACGCCGTCCTGCGGCCTGCGCGACAGCACCAGGTTGCGCCGGCCCGGCAGCGGCCGGAACCGCGGCGGCAGCGACTCCCACGTACGCCGGCCCATCAGCACGGTCGCGCCAGCGGTCAGCGTCCGGAAATGTGCCATGTCCTCGGGCAGATGCCAGGGCAGCACGCCGTCACGGCCAATCACACCGTTGGACGACTGGGCCCACTCGACGCCTATCACTCACACCGCCACTGGCGCCTTGATGCCCGGATGCGGGTCATAGCCGTCGACCGAGATGTGCTCGTACGTGTAGTCGAACAGGCTGTCCGCCGGCTTCAGGCTCAGCGTCGGAAACGGCCGCGCGTCGCGCGCGAGCTGGGTGCGGACCTGCTGCTCGTGGTTGTCGTAGATGTGGCAGTCGCCGCCGGTCCACACGAAGTCACCGACACCGAGGCCGACCTGCTGCGCGATCATGTGCGTGAGCAGGGCGTAGCTGGCGATGTTGAACGGCACGCCCAGAAACAGGTCGGCGCTGCGCTGGTAGAGCTGGCAGGAGAGCCGGCCGTCGGCCACGTAGAACTGGAAGAACGCGTGGCAGGGCGGCAACGCCATCCGGGGGATGTCGGACACGTTCCACGCCGACACGATGATCCGCCGCGAGTCGGGGTTGTCGCGCAGCGTACGCAGCACCTCGCCGATCTGGTCGACGTGACCGCCGTCCGGCGTCGGCCACGACCGCCACTGCACGCCGTAGACCGGTCCGAGATCACCATCTGGCGCGGCCCACTCGTCCCAGATCGTCACGCCGTTGTCCTGCAGCCACGTGACGTTGCCGTCGCCGCGCAGGAACCACAGCAGCTCGTACGCGATCGACCGGAAGTGCACCTTTTTCGTGGTGATCAACGGAAAACCGTCGGACAGCCGATAGCGCAGCTGGTGACCGAAGATCGACCTGGTGCCGGTGCCGGTGCGATCCGCCTTGCGCGCTCCGCTGTCCAGGACGTGGCGGAGCAGGTCTTCGTACTGCGTGTCCGGCATGACCACGACCCTAGCTGCTAGCGCATCCAGAGCTGGTCCGCCTCGCCGGCCGCCAGGCTGTCCCGGTAGGTGTTGATCTTCCGGTCGATGGTCCGCAGGTTTTCCCGCACCTCGGCGAGCCTCGCCACCACCTCGGCGCGGTGCGCCTCCAGCAGCTCCAGCCGCTCGGCCTCGTTGCCGGGACCGGCGGCACACAGTTGCGCGTAACGGCGGATCGTCCGGATCGGCATGCCGGTGTCGCGCAGCTTCGTGCAGATCCGGATCCAGGCCAGGTCCAGCCGGTGATAGCGGCGGCGGCCGCTGCTCGTGCGGTCGACCGCGGACACCACCAGGCCGGCACGCTCGTAGTAGCGGAGCGTGTGGACGCTGACGCCGGTGCGGTAGGCGGCGTCAGCGATGGTCAGCCCCTCAGGTGGGATCGCCGCCGCTTCGGCTCGCTGGTTGACTTCGAGCACGCTCTCAATTCTAGCGTCGCGACATGACAGCTTCCCTACGAGCGCGAGCGGCGTCCGGCGAGCTCAGCCGCCGGCATCGCCAGCTGGTGCTGGCGATCTGCTGCGCCAGCATCGTCGTCGTGGTGATGGACATCTCCATCATCAACGTCGCCCTGCCCGCCATCCATCATGACCTGCACGCCACCGGATCCCAGCTGCAGTGGACCGTCGACGCGTACACCCTGGTGCTGGCCAGCCTGCTGCTGGCCGGCGGCTCGGCGGCCGACCGGTTCGGCCGCCGCCGCGCCTTCCAGACCGGCCTCGCCATCTTCGGCGCCGGCTCGTTGTTGTGCGCGCTCGCGCCGACGATCGGCTGGCTGATCGCCGCGCGAGCGCTCCAGGCGGTCGGCGGCACGATGCTCAACCCGGTCGCGCTGGCCATCATCGCCACCGCCTTTCCAGAACCGGCCGAGCGCGCCAAAGCCGTCGGTGTCTTCGGCTCGATGACCGGACTTTCCCTCGCGCTGGGGCCGATTCTCGGCGGCGCACTGGTCGACGGCTTCGGCTGGCACGCGATCTTCTGGGTCAACGTGCCGATCGTGGTCGCCGCGATCGTGCTGACCGCCTTGTACGTCCCCGAGTCACGCGCGGCGCGCGGCCGCCGCTTCGACCCGGTCGGCCAGCTCCTGGTGATCGTGCTGCTCGGCAGCCTCGTCTACGCGATCATCGAGTCGCGTACGTGGGGTTGGACCTCACCGGTCATCATCGGCCTGTTCGTGGTCGCCGCGCTCGCAGCGGTGGCACTTGTCGCGTACGAGCTGCGGCGCAAGGATCCGCTGCTGGAGCTGCGGCTTTTCCGCAGCGTGCCGTTCAGCTCGGCGATCCTGATCGCGCTGCTCGCACTCTGCGGCTTCGGCGCGTTTCTGTTCGTGGTCCCGCAGTATCTGCAGGACGTACGCGGTCTGGCCGCGCTGCCTGCCGGCCTCTGCCTGCTGCCGGTCGGTCTGCTGGTCGTCGTCGCGGCGCCCTACGCCGGCCGGCTGGTCGGCGTGTACGGTCCGCGGCCGCCGCTGGTCATCGCCGGCACCGCGCTGGCACTCGGCGGCGCCGGCTCGCTGCTGCTCGGACCGGCGACTCCGATGGCCTACGTGCTGCTGGTTTTCGTGTTCTTCGGTGTGTATCTGGCGATGGTGAACCCGCCGATCACCACCACCGCGATCTCCGGCATGCCGCGTTCGATGGCCGGCGTGGCCGGCTCACTCGCCTCGGTCGGCCGGCAGACCGGCACCAGCCTCGGCGTCGCGATCGCCGGCACGATCGCCGGTCCGGGTCAGCCGACCAGCACCGGCATCTGGTGGCTGGTCGGCGCGCTCGGCGTCGGCGTGGTCGCGCTCGGCCTGCTCAGCACCGGTCGTCGGGCCCGCGGCACCGCCGAGCGTGCCACCAGCCTGTTCACGCAGGTCGGATGAACTCCGCCCGCCAGCGCAAGACGTCCGGCTCGCGGATCTCCTCGATCCGGACGGGGGAGAGGCCGACCGCGAAGGCGTCCAGCTCGGCGCGCGTCAGCGGCCACGGCGGACCGTCCAACGGCTCGCCGTCCTCGCGACCGGCGGCGATCACCAGCAGCGTGCCGCCGGGCGCGACCAGCGACCGTACGCCGGCGATCGCTTTGTCCCGCAACGACAGCGGCATCGACTGCACGGTCATGCTCTCCAGCACCAGGTCGAACCGCCAACCCGGCGGCAGGTCGAGCAGATCGGCGGTCTGATAGCGGACCGAGGACCGCGGATGGCGCGCGGCGGCGTCGCGTACGGCCGTCGGCGCGATGTCGAAGGCGGTCGTCTCGAACCCCAGCGAGGCCAGGTGTTCGGCGTCGGCGCCGAACCCGCAGCCGACCACCACCGCCGTCCGGCCGTCGCCGCGCAGCCAGCGCTTTTCCGTCCACGGCACCAGAAACCGGTTGGGCTGGCCGCGGTCCCACGGCACGACGGCGGTGCCGCCGGCGGCGTCCGCGTACAGCCGCTCGAACCAGCCGGTCGGATCGTCGGCGGCCAGCGACTCGGCGGCGATCTCGCGCGCGTAGCTGTCCGGGTCAGGCTCGGTCATGAGAGGAGTAGATCAGGCCCTCGCGGAGGAGCCGCAGGAGGCGGCGCGTCGTGGCGTCGTCGGCACCGCCGAGAGCGATCCCGTTGGCCAGCCGCAGCAGGTCGTTGACCTCCAGATCGGCGCGTACGTCACCGGTCTCGCGCGCTCGCTCCAGCAACGCACCGGCCGTCGACCGCATCGCGGAGTGCCACGAGTCGGCCAACTCCGACCCGCGCTCGACCATGGCGAGATCGCGCTTGCTGACCACATGCTCGACGAACGCGCGCAGCCACTCGAAAAGCGCGTCGCCGGCCGGCCTGCCGTCGCCGAGTTTCCGGCCGTACGCGCAAAGATCCGCGACCTCGCCGGCATACACGGCGACCAGCAGGTCGCGTCTAGTGGGGAAGTGGCGATAGAGGGTCGCGTTGCCCAGGCCGGCGTGCCGCGCGATGTCGTCCAGCGGCGCGTCCGGCCCGTACTCGGCGAAGATCTCCTTGGCCGAGGCGAGCAGCGACTCGTAGTTGCGCCGAGCGTCCGCTCGCACTCAGTCGTCCGTCCCGGCGGCCAGCCAGCGGTCGGCCCAGGAGCTGAGCGCGTTGATCGCCTCCTCCAGGTCACGACCCATCTCGGTGAGCGCGTACTCGACCCGGACCGGTCGCTCGTCGATGACCGTGCGGCTGACCAGGCCCTCGTCCTCCAGCTCGCGGAGCCGGCTGGACAGCATCTTGTCGGTCATCTCCGGGATGGCCGCGCGGATCTGCGCGAACCGGGTCGCGCCGAGCAGCAGCTCGCGCAGGATCACCCCGTTCCATCGCCGGCCGATCATCTCGACGGCGCGGTGGTAGTCGGGACAGAACCTGTCACCTCGCTCGTACGGATGCGCCACGACCTCGAAGCTACCACCAGGCACGTTCCTATCCTTGGCATTGGGACTATCTAACGTATAGTCGCTATACATCGTGACTCTTGAGAGGAAGCGTGACGGCGTCAGCAGCCTCGACACCGGGACCGGTCCGTCCGCTGCGGCGCTGGAAGCGGCGCGCCACCAAGGTCGCCGAGTCGCCATGGTCGCCGAGTCGTTCGCCAATCTGCCGTCCAACGTCTGAGGAGCGTCCACTCGGCCTCTACGCGAAGTCATTGCGCGGACGACCAGCAGCCCGGTGGGTTTCCGCTCCAACCAGAACATCCCGCCGCCGGGGTGACCTTCGGCCGAGTCGTCTCGGTCTTTTGGCAGAGGTGGCCACTGTCCCGGGTCTTTAGGAAGGAAATGCCTACCAGACAGGAGCCATCATGATCAGAGTGATTCGACTCGTCGCGTGTTACGGCACGATCACCGCCGGGATTCCTTATGTGGTGCTGAAAGTCATCTGGGTGCTCGGCATTCCGGTCGGCATGACCGGCGCCAGCCACGTCGCCGAACTGCTGGACCGTGCGCACGTCGTCGGCAATGTCGTGACGATCGGCCTGGAGGTCGTGGCCATCGCGCTCGCCCTGGCCTTCACGTACGCGTGGGGTCGATCGATTCCCGGGCCGCTGGTGCTGGTGCCGATCTGGGTCGGCACCGGACTGCTGGCGCCGATCGTGCTCGGCGTACCCACCGGTGTGCTGTTGCAGCTGGTCGTCGGCGGCTCGCCGAGTCCCGATCCACAGGCCGCCGGCTGGATTTTCGCCATGGTGTATGGCGGTTTCACGGCGCAGGCGATCTTCCTGTGTGCGGCGTTCGTGCTCTACGCGCGTGAGCGTTGGGGACATGTGTTCGAACGCGCTGACGGCCGGGCGGACCAGATCCAGGTCATGCTGGCCAACGGCGCGGCGATCCCGGCGGCGGCGTACGGCGTGATCCACCTGGTGTGGACCTTCGCCGGTGACCGGTTGGCCGGACCTGCCGGTTTTGAGACGGCGGCGCAGCGTACGGCGTTGTTCGTGACCGGTGTCGTCGTCATCGGCGGAGCCGTCGGTGTGATGGCGTTGGTCCGGCAGCGTCGTACGACGGCGACGCTGACGTTGGCGTGGGTCGGCGCGGCGACGACGTTCGCGTCGGGTCTGCACGGCATCAACAGCGGCGGTGTCACCGGACTGATCTTCGAGGCCGGCATGCTGGCCGGCCTGTTGCTCGGCGTCGCCGGCCTGCTCAACCTCGCTCAGCCATGTTTGGTCGATAAGCGACATTATGTCAAGTAGCGGTTCTCGGGACGGGTCCCCGACGCTGTGCCTAGGGTCAGCGGCATGGATTCCCCTGGCGACTGGTCGATCGGTCGTGTGGCTGTCGGTGTCGGCTTTCTCGTGACGCTCATGGTGTTCGCGCTCGTGCCGTACGCCGGAGTCTCGTGTGGTGTCGGCACCCAGGGCATCTCACGGATCTGTTTCAGCGGATGGCGCGTCGTCGCCGGTGTCCCGGAGGTCTCCAGCGCCGGCAACCAGACCGCGATTGGCTTGTACGACGAGGTCCAGCGGATGGCTACGCTCGGCGCCGGTCCGCGGATGGCCGGCGTACTGACAACGTTGGTGCTGCTGGCCGGTCTTCTCAGCGTCCTGCTGCCAGACCGGCGCCGGCGCGCGCTCGTGGGACTCGCCGTGGCCGGTGCCGCTCTGGTGATGCTGATCGTGACCGCTGCCGTCGTCGCATCCAGCGCCGGCGGTGTTTACCACTACGTCGACGCCGACAGCACGTCGTGGTTCGGGATTGGCGATGGACCTGGCGTGTCCGCGAGCTTCTGGCTGACGATCGTGCTCGCATTGGTGACCTCGTGGATCGCGTTGGCCAGCCTGCGTACGGACGCCGACCTCAGTCCCTGACGGCCAACCACGGAAACGGTGCCAGATCCGGCTCGACCCAACCGGCTCTGGCTGGTGTGCTCGCCAATGTCGACGACCGGTAGAAGCGGCTCAGCAGCCGTTTGTCGAGCAGCGCCGAGTTGCGGCCGGCGAACTCGTCGAAATCGCTGGTGACGTCGTCCTGCGCGTGATGCCCGACCAGCTCGACCCAGGCTCGGCTGATCGTCTCGTGGTATTTCTGTGGCGCGCCCGCGTAACGGGCCGTACGCCGGATCCCGTCGCTGACCACGCCGACGGCCGCCTCCGTGCCGTGCCGGCGGACCGCGAGCCAGGTCAGGTGAACGTGCTCGCGATGTCCGAACCTCTCCCCTGTCGCCATCACTTCGCTCATCAGGTCGGCGAAACTCGTCACGATCCCTCCTCGATCAGTGCGTCCACGACCGCGCGGAATCCGGAGATCGTCTCGGCCGGCAGGCCGCCGAGCGCGCGGTCCTCGATGTCGGTGAGCGTCCGCCGTATCACCGCCGCGGCGGCGCGTCCGCTGTCGGTGAGCTCCACGAGCACCGACCTGCGGTCGCCGGCGAGCGTGCCGCGGCTGACGTGTCCGCGCCGCTCCAGGCGGTCCAACACGCTGGTCAGCGTGGTCGGCCGCGCTCCGGTCGCGGCACCGAGCTGCGACACCGTGCGGCCCTGGCCGTCGGCGAGGTTGGCCAGTGCGTTGATCTCGGACGCGGTCAGGTCGAGGTCGACCAGCTCGGCCGAGATCAACTGCAACGTGGCGTGCGTGGCGCGCTGCAGCGCCAGCAGTACGGATTCGGACTTCACGATATTGGATTATCCGAGATCGTAGCATCAGTGCCAAGTAGCGGTCGCCAGTGATCCGACGGCGAGCAGGAGGAAGGCGGTCGGTGCGGCGATGTTGTGGAAGACCCGCTTGCGGATGTGAATCGCGACCGCGCCAACGAAGAACAGCACGAGGCCGGTCGCGGCGGCGATGCCGAGCGGCCTTAGGCCGATCAGGCCGAGCATGAGTCCGGCCGCTCCGGCCGCTTTCAGGAGGCCGAGCGGCAGGACCGACCACGCCGGCAGGTCCAGCTCGGTGGAGTTGCGGAGGACGAACGAGGCTTTGCTGAGGTCGGCGATCGCCACGCCGGCGTTGGCGACGATCGTGACGACAGTGACGAGCACGTACGCGATGGACATGTCCTCACCTTCTCCGCGCGCTGCGCATCCCGTCCAATACCTGCGGCTATAACCTGGCCGCATGGATGTGGACACGCGGCTGCTGCGATATTTCGCGGCGGTGGCCGAGGACGGCAACCTGACGCGTGCCGCGCAGCGGTTGTACGTGTCGCAGCCGGCGTTGACCAAGCAGGTCAGGCAGTTGGAGGCGCTGCTCGGCGTCACGCTGTTCGTACGCTCGCGGACCGGCATGGCCCTCACTGAGGCCGGCCGCGCTCTCGCCGACCGCGTGCCACGACTGCTGTCCGACCTGGACGAGGTCGTGCGTACGACCGAAGGCGCGGCGAGCCGGGCGGCGAAGGTGCTGCGGGTCGGGTTCATCGCCAGTGCCGCCAACGAGGCGACGCCGGCCATCATCGCGGACTTCGGCCGACGCCAGCCCGGCTGGCGGGTGGAGATGCGGCAGGCGGCGTGGACCAATCCGACCGCCGGTCTGGCGGACGCCGACGTCGATGTGGCGATCGTCCGGCTTCCGTTTCCTGGCCAGGAAAAGCTGCGCGTGACGGAGCTGCTGACCGAGCCGCGCTGCGTCGCTCTCAGCTCGACCCATCCGCTCGCGGCGCGCGCCGAGATCGCGTTTCGCGAGCTGTGGGACGAGCCGTTCGTCGCGGCGCCACCGCAGACCGGTGCGTGGCGCGACTATTGGCTGGGCATCGACGAACGCGACGGTGAGCCGCGGATCGGCGCGGTCACCGACCAGCCGGACGAGTGGTTGAGTGCGATCGCCAACGGCTACGGCGTCGCGCTGGCGCCGGAGTCGGCGGTGCGTTTCTACGCGCGTCCCGGTGTCACCTACCGGCCGGTGACCGGTGTCAGTCCGACCACGGTCGCGGTCGCCTGGACGCCGGCGGCCGACACGAACGAGGTCGTGCGGGCGTTCGTACGGTGCTGCGTGGCAGCCGGGCAGCGCTAAATCGGTTGTCCGGCGGACCGGCCGGTGATCCAATATCGGCCGTCCCGGGTCCTGAGTTGAGGAGAGGCAATGCGAGCGGCTGTGTCCATTCAGACAGGCATTTCCACCTATCCTGAGGACACGAAGCCCTGTGACATCGCTCAACTTGGGGATCCTGGCGCATGTCGACGCCGGTAAGACCAGCCTGACCGAGCGGCTGCTCTACGCCGCCGGCGTCATCGACGAGGTCGGCAGCGTCGATCACGGCAACACCCAGACCGACTCGCTGGCGTTGGAGCGGCAGCGCGGCATCACCATCAAGTCGGCCGTGGTGTCGTTCCGGGTCGGCGAGGTCGCGGTCAATCTGATCGACACCCCTGGCCACCCCGATTTCATCGCCGAGGTGGAGCGTGTGCTCGGCGTGCTCGACGGCGCGGTCCTGGTGGTCTCGGCGGTCGAAGGCGTGCAGGCGCAGACACGTGTTTTGATGCGTACGCTCAAACGCCTGCGCATCCCGACGCTGTTGTTCGTCAACAAGATCGACCGTCGCGGAGCGCGCTGCGCCGAGACTTTCCGCAGCATCGCTGAAAAACTCGATCCGGCGGTGGTCCCGATGGGGACGGCGACCGGCCTCGGCACGCCGCAGGCCGCCTTCCAACCGCGGTTGGAGCCGACTCCGCGGCTGCTGGAGATGCTGGCCGACAACGACGACGATTTCCTTGCCGCGTACGTGAATGGCACGACGTTGCCGGATATTCGCCCGACGGTTGCCGATCAGAGCCGCCGCGGGCTGCTGCATCCGGTGTATTTCGGCTCGGCGATCACCGGCACGGGCGTCGACGCACTCACCGCCGGCATCACGGAGTTGTTGCCGGCCGCCGACGGTGCCGTCGACGCGCCAGTGTCCGCGTCGGTGTTCAAGGTCGAGCGCGGACCGGCCGGCGAGAAGATCGCGTACGCGCGGATGTTCGCCGGCACGCTCAACACCCGCGACCGGCCGCGGTTTGGCGACACAGAAGAAAAAGTCACCGGCATCAGCGTCTTCGACGATGGCGCGACCGTCGGACGGCAGGCGGTTTGCGCTGGACAGATCGCGAAACTGCGTGGCCTGGACGGCGTACGGATCGGCGACACGATCGGCGAGCAGCGCGCGATCGCCGCGTACCATTTCGCGCCGCCGACCCTGGAGACGGTCGTCGTGCCGGCGACACCGGCGCAGAAAGGTGCCATGCACGCGGCGCTGAGCCAGCTGGCCGAGCAGGATCCGCTGATCAACCTGCGGCAGGACGACAACCGTAACGAGATTTCCGTTTCACTGTACGGCGAAGTGCAGAAGGAGGTCATCCAGGCGACGCTGGCCGACGAGTTCGGCGTGGACGTGGAGTTTCGGGAAACGACGACGATCCACATCGAGCGGCCGGTCGGTTCCGGTGCGGCGGCCGAGTTTATCAAGAAGGACGCCAATCCGTTCCTCGCCACGGTCGGCCTGCGGGTCGACCCCGCTCCGGTCGGCGGTGGCGTGACCTTCCGGTTGGAGGTGGAACTCGGTTCGATGCCGTACGCGTTCATGAAAGCCGTCGAGGAGACCGTGTACGAGACGCTGCGCGAGGGACCGCACGGCTGGCAGGTCACCGACTGCGTGGTCACCCTGACCCATTCCGGTTACTGGGCAAGGCAAAGTCACGCGCACGCGACCTTCGACAAGAGCATGTCCAGCACCGCCGGCGACTTCCGCAACCTGACACCGCTGGTGTTGATGAGCGCGTTGCTGGCGGCCGGGACGGCGGTGTTCGAGCCGATGCACCGGTTTCGCATCGATCTGCCGGCGGACACGTTCGGCGCGTTGCTGCCGGCGCTGGTACGCCTCGGCGCGGTGCCCGGGACACCGCGTACGCGCGGTTCACAGTCCACATTGGACGGCCTGATCCCCGCGGCGAAAGTGCATCGGCTGCAGCAACAACTGCCGGGACTGACCCGCGGTGAGGGCGTGCTGGAATCGGCGTTCGAGCGCTATGAACCGGTGCGCGGCCCGGCGCCACGGCGGTCGCGGTCGGACCACGATCCGCTCAACCGCAAGGAATACCTGCTCCGGGTCATGCGCCGAGTGCGAACCAGCTGACCCACCGGCGCTGGCCGCGGGTTTCCACGGCGTGCCGGCGATAGTGCTGGCGGGTCCAGGCCACCGCGTCGTCGGCGGGATGGCCGGCGAGCACGGCCATGCACGCGATGACCGTGCCGGTGCGGCCGTTGCCGCCGCCGCAGGTCACCTCGACCCGCTGGCCGGTGCGCGCCAGCTCGTACGCCTTGCGGATCAGGCCGGCCGCCGCGGCATCATCGCGCGGCAGCCGGAAATCCGGCCAGTCGATCCAGTCCGAGGGCCAGTCGGGGTCGCGCCGCGCCGAAAACCGGCCGAGGCACAGGCCATAGTCCGGCAGTGGACCGGCCGGCAACGGCTGTCGCCGGCCGCGGCCGCGCACCTTCGTGCCGTCGGGAAGCGCGATCGCGCCGGCCAGCCCGTCCATTTGGCCCAGCCTAGGCGAAAGCGTCGACTCCGGTCAGCTCGGCCGACAGCGTCCACAGTCGCGCCGCCTGCTCCGGATCGGTCGCGTACGGCAGCACGCCACCGGAGAAACCGCCTGACGGCGACGACGGATCGGAGCCGACCGACGCCGGATCGGCCTGCTCGGCGATGTCGCAGTCCTCGCAGTAGACGCCGCCCATCCCGTCCAGCTGCGGCGAGGTGGCGGCCCACACCTGGGTCGCGGCCCCCTGCTCGGGCGTTTTGAACGACAGCAGGACGTTGCCATCCTCGTCCATCCAGCCGGCCGCGACCATCTCCGCGCGCTCCAGGTGCCGCTGGAGTGGGGTCATGATGCCGCCCGGATGCAGCGCGAAGGCGCGTACGCCGGCGTCCTTGGCCAGCGCGTCGAGCCGTACGGCGAAGAGCACGTTGGCGGTCTTGGCCTGACCGTAGGCGGTCCATTTGTCATAGCCGCGCTCGAACATCACGTCTTCCCAGCGGATCGCCGAGCGCCGATGCCCCATCGACGACACCGCCACCACGCGGCCACGGCCCCGCGCGATGGCCGGCCAGAGCCGGTTGACCAATGCGAAATGGCCGAGGTGGTTGGTCGCGAACTGCGCCTCCCAACCCGGTCCGACGCGGGTTTCCGGGCAGGCCATGATGCCGGCGTTGTCGATCATGATGTGGATGTCGCGGCCGGAGGCCAGGAACCGCTCGGCGAAGCCGCGGACACTGTCCAGGTCGCCGAGGTCGAGCTCGTCCACCTCGACGTTGTCGATGCCGGCCAGCGTCTCGCGAGCGGTTTCCGTACGCCGCGCCGGCACGACGACATGTGCTCCGGCGCCGGCCAGCGCGCGCGTGGTTTCCAGTCCGATGCCGGAATATCCGCCGGTGACGACGGCCAGCCGGTCGGACAGGTCGATGTCGTGCAGGACCTCGGCCGCGGTGCTCCGCGCACCGAAGCCGGATCCGATCTTGTGCTGCTGAGTTGTCATGAACCGGACGCTATGACTTGGAGTGCGCTCCAAGTCAAGCTGCTCAGGAGCGGCGGTGTGCGCCGGCGAGCTGCCGGGTGGTGACGTTGATCGTGTTCCACGCGTTGATGGCGGCGATCGCCATGACCAGCTCGACCAGCTCCTCCTCGGTGAAGTGTGCGGCGGCCTCGTTCCAGACGTTGTCCGGCACCTCGCCGACGTCGGCGATCCGGGTCGCCGCCTCGGCGAGGCCGAGTGCCGCTCGCTCCTGGTCGGTGAAGTACGGCGCGTCGCGCCAGGCGGCGACCGCGAAGAGGCGCTCGTCGCTCTCCCCCGCCTTCTTCAGGTCGTGCGCGTGCATGTCGACGCAGAAGCCGCAGCCGTTGATCTGGCTGGCACGCAGTTTCACCAGCTCGCGTACGGTCGCCGGCAGGCTGGTGCCGGCCAGGTATTTCTCGAACTGCAGCATCGCCTGGTAGCCGCCGCCGGCGAGCTTTGCCAGGTTGCTGATACGCGGTTCCATCTTGTCCTCCAAAAGCGGATGTTGTATATCCAGATTTAAGTTACGAGAAGGCGCGGTTTCTCAGGCCGTCTCGTACCATTCGCGGGTCTGCTCGGCGACCTTCGGTGCCTTGCGGGTCACCGCCGCCGAGACGTCGGCCAGGGTCTGCGCGGCCAGGGCCTTACGCCACTGCGTCTCGGCTCGGCGCATCGCCGCGTTGACCGCACACGGCGTCCGCAGGATGCGCTCGGGCGTGCCGACGCCGGGTCCGCGCTGCCGGATTTCGGTGCACTGGAAGGCCTCCTCCGGTCCCTCGATGGCGGCGACCACGTCCATCATGGTGATTTTGGTCAGTGGCCTGGCCAGCTGGAAGCCGCCGCGTACGCCGGCCGTCGAGGTGAGGATGCCGGCGCGTACCAGCGCCTGCAGTTGCTTGTTGAGATATGCCGGCGGCACCTCGAAAGCCGCGGCGAGCTTGGCGGTCGGGACCGGCCGGCCGGCATCCAGCCAGTCGAGCATCAGGCAGCAGTGCGCGGCCCACTCGACCCCCTCGTTCATTCGCATAATCTGGATACTAGGCGACCAGATTAGAGGGGGCAAGGTCAGGGGGTGACGGCGGCCAGTTCGTCCACCGAGCCGGCCATCACCGTACGGATGTGCCGGGTCAGGTGCTCCAACGGCCAGTCCCACCAGGCGATGGTGAGCAACCGCTCGATGTCCTCGTCGGAATAGCGCTTGCGGATCAGCTTCGCCGGGTTGCCGCCGGCGATGCCGTAGTCGGGGATGTCGCTGACCACCACCGACCCGGTCGCCACGATCGCTCCGTGTCCAATGTGGACGCCAGGCATCACGGTGACGTTGTCGCCAAGCCAGACGTCGCTGCCGATCACCGTGTCACCGCGGTTGGGGAGGTCGCTGATCAGGTCGAAGTGTTCGGCCCAGGAGCCACCCATGATCGGAAACGGAAACGTCGACGGACCGTCCATCCGGTGGTTGGCGCCGTTCATGATGAACCGTACGCCTGCGGCGAACGCGCAGAACTTTCCGATCTGCAGCTTCTCCGGCCCGTAATGGTGCAGCACGTTGCGTGTTTCGAAGGCTGTCGCGTCGTCCGGATCGTCGTAATAGGAAAACTCCCCCACCTCGATGAGCGGCGACCTCACCAGCGGCCTGAGCTGCACGACTCTTTCCTGACCAGGCAATGGATGCAGCACGGTGGGGTCGGCGGGGACCAGGGTCACGAGCACTCCAGACGGCATCGGCAAACGGTGCGGACCCGCTCATCTCACCGCGTTTTCCGCGCCGGCGCTCGCGATCATGTTCGCGGAGGCAGAGATGCTGGCACTCGAGAGCAGTTCCCGGACGGATCGCCGACCACTTCGGCAATGATGGAACCAAATGAATGTCACGGTTCGTTTACTCAACATGGAGGCACTGGACGTACGCGAGCGGGTCGAGCCAGTGAGCCGAGCGGACCTGCGTCCGTCCGGATGGACCGATCTGCGTGGCGCACCGCCGGTCACCACGTTGCGCTATCCGGCGGACGCGGTCGTGGTCTTCGCCGGCATCCCTGGCGCCGGCAAGAGCACCATGATGCACGCGCTTTTCGCCACCACCGGCCAGGAACGCCGGCCGGTCGAGACCGGCGACGGCGTACGCGTGCTGGACTCCGAGCAGGCGAGGAATCGCTGGCGCGACCGGCTCGGCTCTCGTCTGCCGTACTTTCTCTACCGGCCGCTGGTGCACCTGACCGCACTGGCCTGGGCCAGGTCGCAGTTGCGCCGCGCCGGCACGGCCGTGCTGCACGACTGCGGCACGCGCCGGTGGTCACGCGCGCTGATCAGGCGCTGGTCCGCCGGCCGCGCCGGCGGCATTCACCTGCTCCTGCTGGATGTGCCGGCCGAGGTTGCGTTGGACGGCCAGGAAAACCGGCGGCGGAGGGTGCGCCGGCGCGCCTTTGGCCGGCATCTGCGCGCCTGGCGCGAGATCGTGCCGGCCGACGGAATCGCGAAGCCGCTCGATGGCTTCGCGTCCTGCACCGTGCTCGACCGCCCGGCGGCCAGCGGCGTACGACGGATGTGTTTCGGAGACTCTCCGTAAGATCGCGGCATGCCGCTGGACAAGGACGACCTGGTCAGCACCGCGCCGGAAGGAGAACTGCTGGAAGGCTTTCTGGACTACCACCGGGACGTGCTGTCCGGAAAACTGCGCGGACTGTCAGAGGCGGACGTACGCCGTCGGCTCGTGCCGTCGCGGACCACCTTGATCGGCCTGGTCAAACACGCCGCCGCCGTGGAGCGCAACTGGTTCCAGCACTATCTGGCTCAGCGGCCGCGAGACCAGATCGACGGCAATGCCGTCGGCGACGCGGAGAGCTGGCTGGTCCGGCCGGACGAGACGGTCGCCAATGTGGTCGCCGAGTTCGACGCCGCGTGTGCCGCATCGCGTCGCATCGCGGCCACCTTCGACCTGGATCACCTCGTGCCGCACGAGACGAAGGGACAGGTGTCCGCGCGCTGGATCCACGTCCACCTGATCCGCGAACACGCACGTCACATCGGACATGCGGACATCCTCCGCGAACAGACAGATGGCCAGACCGGCGACTCGGGACACTCGGGTCTGTTTCGAAACAGACCCTAGGTGTGGACCAGGCAGCCGCGCTCGACCAGCTTGGTGACCACCGGATCGGTCGGCTCGATCTCGTTCCAGCGCAGATCGAGCTTTTCCAGCACTGGCGCGGAAGCCAGCTCGGCCGGCGGCGAGGTGAGCTTGTTCTGGCGGATGTCGACGTGCCGCAGCAGTGGCAGGCTGGCGAGCGCGGCGGGCAGCTCGGTCAACTGGTTGTCGCGTACGTCCAGATGTCGGAGGTTTTCCAGGCCGGTCAACGTTTCCGGCAGCGCGGTGAGCCGGTTTCCACGCAGGTGCAGCTCACGAAGGTTGCCGAGACGGCCCACCGAGTCAGGCAGTGCGGTGAGCTCGCACTGGCCGGCACGCAGCTCCTGGAGACCGGCCAGCTCGCCGATCCGTGCCGGCAAGCTGTCCACCGCGTTCTCTGAGACGTTCAGGTAGGTCAGCGACGGCAGGTCGCCGACGATCGCCGGGATTTCCTTGAAGGCGTTGCGATGCAGGTAGAGGTAGCGCAGATTTGTCTGCGAGCGCAACGTGTCCGCCAGGTCCGTGAGCGCGTTTCCGGCCAGGTCCAGCACTTCGAAGTCGGTGCGCTCGGCGATCTCGGCCGGCAGCTCAGTCAGGCCGAGGTCGTATCGGAGGAGTCTAATCATGCACCGGCTGGTTCTGCTCCAGCGCGGACGTCAGCACGGTGGACACCTCGTCGATCACCTCGGACAGTCGGCCTTTTCCAGTGGCGGCGACGATATCATCGATCTCGCGCAGGCCGGCGCGATCGACGAGGGCCTTCTCGTTGGTCACCCACTCGCGCCTGGCCGCCAGCACCGCGTGCGCGGTCTGGCAGGTCGCCACCGCGATCGCGCCGAGACAGTCGGTCACGTGGCCGCGGGTCGCGTGGCTGTTTTTCGCGTACGACAAGGTCAGGCTCGCCTCGGTCGACCACCGGTCGTACGCGGCGCGGCTGAGCTCGGCCGGATAGCGCGGCTGCGGCAGCCGGCCGCGCAGCACCCGGTTGACTGCCAGCTCGGCGACGGTGATGTAGGTCGGAATGCCGGCCAGGTGAAACATCAGCCGCTCGATCTCGAAGCGTCCCTCGCGCGCGTCGGCCAGCCGGCGCTCGACGTCGTCGAGGTCGCGATAATGCACGTCGACGGACCGGCCGTCCACCACCAGCCAGGCACCGCTGTTGAAGACCCCGCCGCCCCAGCTGCCGAGATCGCACACCTCGCCGGGCCAGCCGACCGCGCGCAGGTCGTCGGGATCGAAGTCGCCGCGGTAGTAAAGCGCGAAGTCCCAGTCGCTGTCCGGTCGGTGCGTGCCGGCGGCGCGCGAGCCGCCGAGCGCGACGGCCCGGACGCCTGGCAGGCCCGCCAGCGTCACCGCGACGTGGTCGCACAGCGCCTCGTCGCCCTGGACGCCGGGCTCGAACATGTGATCGTACATAACGCCTACAGGTGTACACCGCCGCAGGCCACCCGGCCAATCGGTTTTCGCTGCACGTACGCTGTCGCCGACGGCTGCTCAGGAGGTCCCGTGCCGCGGTGGAGTGACCATGCGATCTTCTGGCAGGTCTATCCGCTCGGCTTCACCGGCGCTCCGCGGCGGGCCGACGGCACACCGCCGCGGCATCGGCTGACCCAGTGCGCTCAGTGGCTCGACTATGCCGTCGAGCTCGGCTGCAACGCGCTGCTTCTCGGACCGGTCTTCGCGTCCGAGACCCACGGCTATGACACCGTCGACCATTTCCGCATCGACCCTCGGCTCGGCGACGACAACGACTTCGACGAGCTCGTGTCGGCCGCGCGCGACCGGGGCGTACACGTCGTGCTGGACGGTGTTTTCAACCATGCCGGCAGGTCGTTCACTCACCCGGAGTGGCTGCGAGCGGACGCGACTTTCGAAGGCCACGACCATCTTCCCGCGCTCGCCCACGACGAGCCAGCGGTCGCCGACCACGTCGTGGCGGTGATGAGCCACTGGCTCGAGCGCGGCGTGTCGGGCTGGCGGCTGGACGCCGCGTACGCGGTGCCGACGAGCTTCTGGGCGCGGGTGCTTGCGCGCGTACGCGAACGCCATTCGCGCGCGTGGTTCGTCGGCGAGGTCATCCACGGCGACTACGCCGGCTACGCGACCGCCGCCGGCCTCGACTCGGTGACGCAGTATGAGCTGTGGAAGGCGATCTGGAGCTCCTTGAACGACGCAAACTTCCACGAGCTGGCGTGGGCTGTGAAGCGCCACAACGAGATCGTCGAAACGGTCACGCCGATGACCTTTGTCGGCAACCACGACGTGACGCGGTTGGCCAGCAAACTGACCGATGAGCGGCACATCGGTCACGCGCTGGCGATCCTGTTCGGTGTCGCCGGAGTGCCGTGCGTCTACTCTGGTGACGAGCAGGCTTTCCGTGGCATCAAAGAGGACCGCGCCGGCGGTGACGACGAGATCAGGCCGGCGTTTCCGGCGGATCCGGCCGGTCTGGCGCCGTACGGCTGGCCGACCTATCGGCTGCACCAACGGCTGATCGGTCAGCGGCGGCGTAACCCCTGGCTGGTGCGTGCGCGTACGACCGTCGAGCACCTGACCAACCGCGCGATCGCGCTGCGCTCGAGCGGTGCTCACGGTGAGGAGTTGCTGATCCTGCTCAACCTGGCCGACGAGCCATACCGCTTCCCCACCGGCGACCGCGTTGAGGCACACTCGTGGCTGACCCGCTGACCTGAAAAGGTGCACGACTTGTAACTGCTAGGGTCGAGGTGAGGAGGTGCGGCGATGTCGCGAGACGACAGTGCGGCCGAGACCGGCCGGTGCGAGAACGGCCCCGGCTATGACCTGGAGGCATGCAAGGTGCGTGAGGTGCTGGACCGGGTCGGCGGCAAGTGGAGCATCCAGATCCTGGTCGACGCGACCCGTGGTCCGGTGCGTTTCACCGAGCTTGAGCGCAACATCGACGGCATCAGCCGGCGGATGCTCACGCTGACGCTGCGCAACCTGGAGCGCGACGGCCTCATCACTCGTACGGTTTATCCAACCGTGCCACCAAAAGTCGAATACACCGCGACCGACATGGCGCGCGAGCTGTACGACTCGCTGGTCACCCTGACGACCTGGGCGGAGCGACACCGCGCGCACATCGTCGAGGCACGTGAGGCGTATGACAAGGCGCACGGCAAACAGCTCGCGCGTACCTGACGCATCCTGTCAGGTATGGCTGCGAGAGTGGGTCTCGTTCCAGAACCACACTCCGAAAGGTCGTATCTGACAATGGCCGGTTTCGCCAGCCTCTGCATGGTCAACCTCGACTGTGCCAACCCCGGGCAGCTCGCCGAGTTCTACAGCGGCGTACTGGGCTGGGACGTGCTGCACAAAGAGGACGAGTACGCGATGATCGGCGGCTCCGACGGTGCGCCGATCGGCTTTGGCCGCGTCGAGGGATACCAGCCGCCGGCCTGGCCCGACCCGGCCTCCCCCAAGCGCTATCACCTGGACTTCTACGTGGACGACCTGGACGAGGCGGCGAAGAAGTGCGTCGATCTGGGCGGCACCATCGCCGAACACCAGCCGGGCGAGCGCTGGCGCGTCATCCTCGACCCGTCCGGTCAGCCGTTCTGCGTCTGCCTGCGGCAGAGCTGAGGCGGCTGGCCTGTCGGAGGTCGCGGCTAGGGCCTGTCTCCATATTCCGCCGGGCGATAGCCGAGCCGCTGTCACATCTTTCTCGGGCCGCCTGACGGCACGGCGAAACCACTCACCTGGCGCTGCCACGCCGGGCGGCTCCGCCGCACCGCCAGACGACATTTGGATCTCGACTCTCATCCCCCGGAATATGCAGACAGGCCTAGGCTGCGTCCATGACTGGCATAGCCGCCGACCTGCGGCGATATCTGCAGGACTCGCGTGACCGGATGGTGGCCTCGCTGGACGGCCTGTCCGAATACGACATACGCCGGCCGATGACGCCCACTGCCACCAACCTGCTCGGCTTGGTCAAGCACCTGGCCGGCATCGAGCTGGGCTACCTCGGCGACTCCGTCGGTCGGCCGGCGCCGGTGCGGCTGGCGTGGGTCGAGGACGGCTCGATCTGGGACGACGCCGACATGTGGGCCACGGCCGAGCAGACGCGTGCGGAGATCGTCGACCTCTACCGGACCGCGTGGCGGCACACCGACGAGTCGATCGCCGAGCTCGGTCTAGATGCTCCGGCGGAGGTGGCGTGGTGGCCG